>DAONDU010000117.1:0-8225 GCA_035402725.1 Paludibacteraceae bacterium
CGGCGAAAAAATGGATGCGCTGGACATTTTCTATCCCGAACGTATGGCCGACCGAATACTGGGTATGGGTGATATCGTTTCGCTGGTTGAAAAAGCACAGGAACAATACGATGAGGAAGAAGCGCGCCGCCTGAGCAAGAAAATTGCTAAAAATCAGTTTGACTTTGACGACTTCATGTCCCAAATACAGCAGATAAAAAAAATGGGTAATATCAAAGACCTGGCTTCTATGATACCCGGCATGGGCAAGCAGTTGAAGGATATTGATATTGACGATAACGCGTTCAAAGGTATTGAAGCCATCATCCATTCGATGACACCGCTGGAGCGAAAAACTCCTACAGTGCTGAATGGCAGCCGGAAAAGCAGGATTGCAGCCGGCAGCGGGACCACAATCATCGAAGTCAACCGGCTGCTCAAGCAGTTTGACCAGATGAGTAAGATGATGAAAATGGCATCGCAACAACAGTTCAAGCAAAAATTAAAAAGACGATAACAATTTAGCCCCTTATTAATCCTTCAATCGGATTTTTTGGGGCTTTTTTGATGAATTAACAATGAAATTCCCACTTTGGGAGGGAGATTAAAAGGAGGTAAATATGATATTAATTGATGGAAAAGTAATCGCCGAACAGGTGAAGGCGGAAATTGCCGGAGAAGTAAAGCAAATGATTGCTGCCGGTAAGAAAAGACCACATCTGGCTGTAATAATTGTCGGACACGACGGAGGCAGCGAAACTTACGTGGCAAGTAAGGTGAGATCTTGCGAACAGGTTGGTTTTAAATCGACCAAAATTGAATACGAAGATACTGTAAGCGAAGCGGAACTGCTGTCGAAAATTGAAGAATTGAATAAGGATGAAGATGTTGACGGGTTTATCGTTCAGCTTCCGTTGCCCAAACATATTTCGGAACAAAAAGTAATTGAAGCCATCGACTACCGCAAGGATGTTGACGGTTTTCACCCGATAAATATCGGCCGCATGTCAATCGGAATGCCATGCTACGTTTCGGCAACTCCATCGGGCATCATCGAACTGCTGAAACGCTACGAAATACCGACTTCCGGAAAACATTGCGTGGTGATTGGCCGCAGCAATATCGTAGGCAAACCCATTGCGTCGCTGATGATGCAGAAATCCGTTCCGGGTGATGCGACAGTTACTGTTTGTCATAGTCGCACCGGCAATCTGAAAGAAATAACCTTGCAGGCTGATATCATCATTGCCGCGCTGGGACAGCCCGAGTTTTTGACTGCCGACATGGTGAAAGACGGAGTTGTAATCATTGATGTAGGTACGACACGGGTGCCTTCGACGGAAACAAAAAGCGGTTTTCGCTTGAAAGGCGATGTGAAATTCGATGAAGTTGCCCCGAAATGTTCATACATTACTCCTGTGCCGGGCGGAGTAGGGCTGATGACGATTGTTTCGCTGCTGAAAAATACACTGCTGGCTGCGAAAGGTGAAATCTACGGATAAAATCTGTCGTTCAAACATCTTTTAAAAACGTAAACCAGGTCTGAAAATATTCCTTCTTCGGAAATTTTCAGACCTGTTTTTTTTTATTCTTTTTCAGGAAAATTATTTCTTGCCCGCTTTTAGCTGATAATTCAGTCCGACGGAAAATGCGGGAATGAATTCATAGTTTCGTCCTGCAACCATACCATTGTTGTTGTCATTAACAAAATTAAGTTCCCCTCCAAAACTTAAACCCAGATAGTTTGTCAACAAAAAACTGGCTTCCAGACCCAATCTTCCGACAGGTGTGAGGCTGCTGTTTGAAGCTGCTACAGCCGGTGAGGTTATCTCATTACGCAATTGTAATCCGGTTCCTAAAAACAATCCCAGATCATATCTTTTCAGTGAGTAGTTCTCTTCCAGCATATTTATCAGACTAATGGTGAGGTCTGCCGTAATAAACTCCGAACCAAACGTAACGACCGGATTGTGATGATAAGCACTGAGCCATTTATAACTGCTGTAACCTGCGTACCCTCTTACACCGATTACAGGTGTAAATCTTCTTCCGAAAGTGGCGCGGATGGTCGTTCCTGAGTTATCTCTTAACGAAAAACGGACGCCATCATTTCCCGACAAAAAATCATTCCCTTCCGCCATATACAAGTTCGAACCCACGTTTATACCTATGTACCAGTAAGGACTGAAAGTTCGAGTTTCATATTCGAGAATATCCTGTGCAAAGACGTGACTTGATAACAAGGCCAGAATTAATATAGAAAGTATTTTTTTCATCATTGTGTGTAACTTTTTACAGAAAATATTTGTCATCGGTCCGGCTTACGGCATGGATACCCGATCCTGGATTTTACAAAAAATCATTGAAATACACCGGAATAAGAACAATAAAACACCATTCTGATAGTTTGTAGTTTGGTTTTCTGAAGTTCTGATTTATTTTTCAAAATTAAGAATTTATTTTGATATTCTCTAAGTTCCTGCTGACTAATTTCTTAAGTATTGACAGGCGTGAGTTGTTTTGTATTTGATTATTTCGGCTTATATTTGTAAAAAATCAAATCATTATGAATATTGCATTTACCACTCCCGATGAGTATGTAGCTCAACTTCCCGATGACCGGCGGGAAATTATTCAGAAATTAAGAAGTATTTTACGTGAAAATCTTCCTAAAGGCTATCACGAAGAAATCAGTTATGGCATGATTGGATATGTGGTTCCGCATACACTGTATCCGGATGGGTATCAGTCAAATCCCAAATTACCATTACCCTTTATAAATCTGGCCTCTCAGAAAAATTACATTGCGTTGTATCACATGAGCATTTCTGCTATGCCGGAGCTTCTCGAATGGTTTCAGACCGAGTACCCGAAACACAGTAAATCCAAACTGGATATGGGACGCGGTTGTATCCGGTTCAAGAAACCTGAAGATATACCCTATGAACTTATTACAGTTCTTGCCCGCAAAGTGAGTGTAGAAGGATGGATTGAAGTGTATGAAAGAGTTATGAAAAGAAAGAAGAAATGAAGTTTCACGGTGTAAGAATATTTAAGCTTTCTGTTGGCAATTTCAAAAAGGGAGCTGCCATGACAATTCCCGGAATTGGTATTTTTGTCGGGAAGGGAATGCAACATGATACGGAACTTCTACGTCACGAGTTTGGCCATATTCTTCAGTTCCGCAAATGGGGTTTCTGGTTTTTCTGGCATTACATAGTCTCGGCCAGCCTTAAAAGTGCTTTCAATCAAAGAAGAAAAAATATACCGCATATGCACACCTGGACCGAGTGGTCGGCCAACTGGCTTGCCTATCAGTACTTTGACAAACCCAGCGACTGGAATTTCAGCAGGTTTCCCATTGCTCCTGCTGGTGAAAGCTGCATTTCAAAGCCGAAATTTGCGGCCAGTAATCAGATATTTATCGAAGAGTGGCTCGAAGCCTGATCGGTAAACCTTCCTGAAAATAATAAAGCCCGTTGTTAACGGG
The DNA here is from genome assembly GCA_035402725.1 of Paludibacteraceae bacterium. Classification (GTDB taxonomy): domain Bacteria; phylum Bacteroidota; class Bacteroidia; order Bacteroidales; family Paludibacteraceae; genus UPXZ01. The sequence goes on from DAONDU010000117.1 coordinate 3,470, forward strand.
CTTTATGGTTATATTTGCTGAATTCATATTTTAGACTTCCGGAAACGAATTATCCGTTCATTGATATCAGAAATTCTTCATTATTTTCGGTGCGTTCCAGCCTGTCTTTCAGGAACTCCATAGCTTCAATGGAATTCATGTCTGCCAGATGGCGGCGAAGTATCCACATCCGGTTCAGCGTATCCTGATCAAGCAGGAGGTCTTCGCGCCGTGTACTCGAAGCCATAATATCCACTGCAGGGAATATACGTTTATTCGAGAGTTTACGATCGAGTTGCAGTTCCATATTGCCGGTTCCCTTGAATTCTTCAAAAATTACTTCATCCATTTTCGAACCGGTTTCGGTCAGAGCCGTGGCTATGATGGTGAGGCTTCCGCCGTTTTCGATGTTGCGGGCTGCTCCGAAGAAACGTTTTGGTTTATGAAGCGCATTGGCATCCACACCACCTGACAGTACTTTGCCCGAAGCGGGTGAAACCGTGTTGTAAGCACGTGCCAGACGGGTAATGCTATCCAGCAGAATGACCACATCCTGTCCGCATTCTACCATTCGTTTGGCTTTTTCATGCACCATGCTGGCTACTTTTACGTGGCGTTCTGCCGGTTCATCAAATGTCGAAGAAATCACTTCGGCATTTACACTGCGTGCCATGTCGGTGACTTCCTCAGGACGTTCGTCAATCAGAAGAATGATCATATACACTTCGGGGTGATTGGCTGAAATCGCGTTAGCTATCTCTTTTAATAAAACGGTTTTACCGGTTTTGGGCTGAGCTACGATCAGTCCGCGCTGACCTTTTCCGATAGGGCAGAAAAGATCGACCATGCGTGTAGAAAGTGTGTCGTTTTTTCCGGTGTTGAGTTTGAATTTTTCGTCCGGGAAAAGCGGAGTAAGGTGTTCAAAGGGCACTCTGTCGCGAACATACTCGGGTGAGCGGCCGTTGATCTGAGATACTTTTACCAGCGGGAAATATTTTTCAACTTCTTTCGGAGGACGAATGGAGCCTTTCACGGTATCGCCCGTTTTCAGTCCGAAAAGTTTTATCTGCGACTGTGAAACATAAATATCATCAGGTGATGAAAGGTAGTTGTAATCGGATGAGCGGAGAAAACCATAACCATCTGCAAGTATTTCGAGTGTTCCGGTTCCTTCAAGTACTTCTTCGAAATCGTAGTTTTTTTCCTTTTCCTGACGCGGATTAAATTTAACGCGGTTGCCGTTCGGTTGTCCGCTGACCTGATTTGTCTGAGCGCTTTTGGTAGGTTTTTGATTGGGTATCTGTTCTGTTTTAATTTCTGCTATCACTGCAATCGGTTCAGTTTCAGTCGTCTGAACAGGTTTCACTTCCTGTTCCGGTTTTTGTTCCGGTTCTACTGGCAATTCCGGCTCTACGACTTCATCAACAACTTCGGGAAGCAGGACCACTTTCTTCACCGGTTTCACTTTTTGCTCGTTTTGAACTGGTTGTACAGGGATGTTTTCTTTTTCTGGTGCAGTTGCAGGTGGCGTATCGGTCGTAACTGGCTGTATATTTTGTGCTTTTTTACTCTTTGCGGAAGTTTTTTTCTTTTGTCCCTGTTTCTGAACGGTTTCTTCAGTTTTAGGGGATTCGGGAGTTGATGGAGTGGCTGGTTTTTCTTGTTTAGTTTTATTTACCTGCTGTGCAGGGGTCTGAGGTTTTGCTTCTGCGACAGCTGGTTGTGTACTGTAAACTTTTTCATCTTTTCCCTTTTTCTGAATGATCCTCATTCTTTTTCTTCGGTTGGCATCTTGTCCATCATTAGCTGTTGCTTTTTGCTGTGCATTTGCAACAGCTTGTTGGTCCAGAATTTCATAAACCAGTTTTTCTTTTGTTGCTGAATTTGACACTTTCAGTCCTAATTCAACTGCGATTTCTTTCAGTTCCGAAAGTTCTTTCGCGTTTAATTGCAGAATATTGTAATTCGTCATATGTGAATAAATAATACGTATTGGGGAGATTTCCCTGTTTGTTTTTGGGGAAAAACGAGATTTGTTATAATGTGAAAAAAATTGTTGATGTTATGACTTCGTCGGACGACAATAGACATTTATTTGAAAACTTTGCAAAATTACTGTATTTTTTTGTAATCAGCAAATCTGTAAGAAAAAATTATTGATTGATGCGTATTTCAAGGATATTCCGGGTCTCTTCTGTAATCCTGAAACGATTGTCGAGGCGTAAACCGGCAATCCAGATAATTTCTTCGTCCGATATGAGTAACCAGATATCGTCCTTCTGAAACCGGTTTATTTTCTGATCGATAAAAAAGTTGCTCACCTTTTTTTTGCTGGTCATACCGAAGGGATAAAATGTGTCACCTTTTCGCCAGGGACGTAATATAAGGGGATATTTCAGTTTGTCGGCATCAACATGCACGATATCAGACTTGCGCGAGAACTGAAAATCATCAGTTTTCAGAAATTCTCTGAACTCCATTGAAACAGGTTCGGTTATGCTGGCGGTTTCCTTATCAATACTGTATTCGATATCGCTTTTGGTTTTATTTGTTCTGACAATCAGGTGAATTCGGTCTTTGAGTACACAGTGAGTATCGGAAAAGAATTTTGCTCCTGAATTGTTTTTCAGCCCGTCGACGATGTCATTTACAATACTGTTTTTAAAGTGGTAGGGCTGAAGGAGTTCAAATAATACTGTCGTAACATCGACCTGTTGTTTCAGTTTTTCCAGGTCGATATACAACTGATTGTCTTTTGTAAAGCTGATTTCTTCTTTTATTTCCCGAATTTTCTGATCATAGATTTTCCAGGCTCCGCGCACCCGGTTCATGTTTTCCAGAAAAGTTACCTTTACCGAAGGATTTATTACAGCCAGAGCAGGCAGAATCTCATTTCTGAACTTGTTACGCAAGTAGTCGCTGGCAGCATTTGTAGAGTCAACCACATAGTTGAGGTTGTTTTTATGGGCATAATTTTCAATTTCTTCGCGCGAACAGCTAAGCATTGGCCGGATAATGTTTCCATTGCGTTCATCTATTCCATACAATCCACGCAACCCCGATCCTCTTATCGAGTTAATCAGCATGGTCTCTATCGAATCGTCAGAGTGATGGGCTACAGCTATTGCTTCAGCTCTCATTTCCTTCAGCAGACCGGCAAACCAATCATACCGGAGGTCTCGGGCGGCCATCTCAATGGAGATTTTATGTCGTTTGGCGTAGTTGACAGTATCGAAGTCCACTTTTTTACAGATCAATCCGTATTTTTGGGCTAAGTCAGCCACGAACTGTTCGTCGCGGTCCGACTCTTTCCCGCGAAGATGAAAATTGCAATGCGCCACCACACACTCATAACCCGAAACGGTCAGTATATTGAGCATAACCACCGAATCGACACCTCCGCTTACACCGACAATGACACGACCCTTAGGGGTGAGAAGCTGGTTGTTTTCGATAAATAGCTGAACTTTTTTGAGCGTTTCCATCCAATTGTGTACCTTTGTTACCGGTTACAAAAGTATATATTTATAGCGGTGCGGGTCGAAAATTTCTGTTTTTTTTAATACAAAAAACATTAACAAAATGAATAGCTTTTTAGAATTGGTGCAAAAACGACAAAGTGATCGTGCTTATCTCCAACGCGATATTGAAACCGATAAGCTCGACAGAATTCTCGAAGCCGGAAGGCTTGCTCCATCTGCCTGCAACGGCCAGCCGTGGAAGATGATTGTGATCAGGGATGAAAAAATACGTAATGAAGTGGCTGCCACAACCTCAGATATTATTGTCAGCTCCAATCATTTTACCCGTCAGGCTCCTGTACAGATTGTAATCGTGGAGGAGTCGTCCAATCTTAGCTCCAAAGCAGGCAGCTGGGCAAAAAGTAAGCATTTCCCCCACTTCGATCTGGGCATTCTGGCAGCTCATCTTTGTCTGGCTGCTGCCGATGAAGGACTTGGCTCCTGCATCGTGGGCTGGTTTGATGAAAAGAAGCTCAGAAAAGTACTGGAAATTCCCAAAGAAAAACGTCCGGTTCTAATCATTGTCGTGGGTTATTCGGCCCAAAAAACACGTCAGAAAATCCGTAAAGAGAAATCTCAGGTAATTTCCGAAAATAAATATTAATAAATGACCTATCAGGAATCAATAGAGTATTTGTATAACCGCTTGCCGGTCTTTCATCATATCGGTGCTGCTGCATACAAGCCGGGACTGGAAAATTCGATCCGTTTGATGGAACAGTTAGGCAATCCCCAACATGAATATAAAGTAATACATGTAGCCGGGACCAATGGTAAGGGGTCAGTATCACATTTTTTATCTGCCATTCTGCAATCAGCAGGTTATAAAACCGGTCTGTTCACTTCGCCGCATCTGGTAGATTTCGGCGAAAGAATAAGAGTGGATGGAGAAAAAATTAATCAGGATTATGTAGCTGGTTTTGTCGAGAATAATCAGAAAGTTTTTGACGAAATACAACCCTCATTTTTCGAAGCAACCATGGCGCTGGCATTTCGTTATTTTGCTGACTGCAAGGTCGATGTGGCAGTGGTAGAAGTGGGGCTTGGTGGCCGGCTTGACAGTACCAATATCGTAAAACCCGAACTTTCGGTCATTACCAATATCAGTTTCGATCACACGGAGTTTCTGGGCGATACCCTGGCTCAGATAGCAGCTGAAAAAGCAGGAATTATAAAACAGCATACGCCGGTTGTCATCGGCGAATACCTGCCGGAAACTAAATCCGTTTTCATCGAAAAAGCAGAGATAATTCAGG
>DAONDU010000118.1:0-8149 GCA_035402725.1 Paludibacteraceae bacterium
TATAACATCATTTTTCTTCAGAATCGTAGAAATTTTCTCTGGAATCAAATTTAGTTCATTTATCAGTCTGAGATAATGCTGTTCTGATAAGGTTCCTTTCTCTTTGCCTATGAGTAATGCCAGCATAGTGAGAACGGTAACCTGAGCGGTAAATGCTTTGGTAGAAGCAACTCCTATTTCAGGCCCAACGTGAGTGTAGCAACCTGAATGAGTATTTCGGGGTATAGATGAACCCACTACATTACAAATTCCAAAGATAAATGCTCCCTGTTGTTTTGCTAGTTCTACTGCAGCGAGTGTATCGGCAGTTTCACCCGATTGTGAAATTGCAATAACAACATCATCCTTATTAATGACCGGATTTCTGTATCTAAATTCGGATGAATATTCCACCTCTACAGGAATTCGTGCAAATTCTTCAATGGCATACATCCCAATCTGAGCCGAATGCCAGGATGTACCACATGCAGTTATAATAATTCTGCTTGCTTTTAGAAATTTATCTTTATTATCAATAAATCCGGCGAGAGTAATGTTATTTGCTTCCACATTGACTCTCCCTCTCATGCTGTCAGCTAAAGTCAGGGGTTGTTCAAAAATCTCTTTTAACATAAAATGCGGGAAACCACCTTTTTCCAACTGACTTAAGGTCAGTTCCAGTTTATGGATTTCGGGAGTTTTCTCAATATTAGCAATAGTTCGGATTTTCATCGGCTCATTGCGACGCAGAGTAACTATTTCTTCTTCGCCAATATATACTACTTTATCGGTGTATTCAACAATTGGAGTTGCATCAGAAGCAATAAAAAATTCATCAGTGCCAATTCCGATAACCAGCGGACTACCCTTGCGTGCAGCTACAATCATATCCTGGTTAGATTTTTCGATGACTGCAATTGCATATGCACCGACTACTTCGTTGAGTGCAAGCTGAACAGCCGTAGGTAGATCCACCTCGTTGGTTTTTTTCATATATTCAATGAGCTGAACAAGAACTTCTGTATCGGTTTGACTTTTAAATGTAAATCCATGTTCAGTGAGTCCCTGTTTAAGAACTGCATAGTTTTCGATAATTCCGTTATGAATAATTGCAAGTTCTTCGGATTGCGAATAATGAGGATGTGCATTTTTCTGATTAGGTTCACCGTGTGTAGCCCATCTTGTATGAGCGATACCGATGGTTCCTTCGGTGTTTTTTTGTTCGGCAAATTGCTCCAGTTCTGCTACTTTACCTTTTGCTTTGTAAACTTTCAGATTTTCATTATCAATAAGTGCAATACCCGCACTGTCGTAGCCTCTGTATTCAAGTCTGTGTAAACCCTTAATCAATATCGGATAGGCTTGTTTATTGCCCATATAACCCACAATTCCACACATAATTTTTATTTTTTTAGTTCTTTAATCTGTCTAATGCTTTAAGTATATTCTCACGACTACTAAATCCTGTGAATCTCATATATCCTTCACCTTTTGATCCGAAAAGAACGCCTGGTGTTCCCACAATATTTTTTTGGAACAGCAATTCATTAAAATATTTCCAGGAAGACATATTTTCCGGTACCTTGAACCATATATAAGGCGAATTGACCTGTCCAAATACCTCAAACCCGAGTGCAATCAACTCATTTCGTACCAATTGCGTGTTTGTTATATAATAGTTGATAATTTCGTTTACTTCCTGTTTTCCCTTTGGTGAGAAAACAGCTTCGGCTCCACGCTGAACGATATATGAAACGCCGTTGGTATAGTTTGAATTTCTTCGACTCCAGAGGTCAACCAAAGGAACACTTTCTCCAAACTTTGTAAAAACATTTAATTCATGCGGAAATACAGCATATCCGCATCGAAGGCCGGTAAACTCAGCTGTTTTTGAGAATGTTCGCACCTCTATTGCTACTTTTTTTGCTCCTTTAATTTCGTAAATGCTCCGCGGTATATCGTCTTGCTGAATGTACGCTTCATACGCTCCGTCGTACACAATAATACTATGATGATGAATAGCATATTCCACCCACCTTTTCAGTTCAGCGCGATTCATGGCTATACCGGTAGGATTATTTGGATTGCAGATATAAATCACGTCCACCTTTTCCTCAGGTAATTCGGGTATAAAATTATTTTCGGGATTACAAGCCAGATAAACTATATTGCTCCATTTGCTTTCGTCGATAATATTACCTGCCCTGCCGCTCATAATGGTTGCATTTTCATATACAGGATATACAGGTTCGGCAATTGCAATGATATTATCACGGCCAAGTACATGTCCGATATTACCAATAGCCGATTTAGCACCGTCATTGATAAAAATGGTTTCCTTAGCCAGAGAAATGCCAAGGGTTTTATATTCTTTTTGAATTTTTGTGATAAGAAAATCGTAACCCTGAGGAGGGCTGTAACCTCTGAACGAGTTTTCGTGACCAAGCTCGTCGATAGCTTTGTGCATAGCTTTGATCACTTCGGCGGGTAGAGGTCTTGTTACATCACCTGCACCCAACCGGATTATTTCAGCTTTGGGGTGAAGCAGCTTATAGGCGTTAACTTTTTTTTCTATCTCATCGAAGCAATAGATTTGAGGTACTTTCAGATAATTCTCGTTTGCAAGAGCCATTGAGAGATAATTAATTATAAGCCTTTTTCTTCTAAAAAAAGAAAGTGCAAAATTGCGATTTTTTTTTCGATTATTAAAGAAATGTGCAGATAAATATGGTGCAGATTTTCTCTTTTGTTTCTTAAATGTAGAAAAGTTTATTCATTATGCAGAAATCAGACAATGCTATCCTCCATATTGACAATAGTTCTCCCTTTAAGTTGTCCTTTTAAAATTGATCGGATGGCTTCGGCAAGTTGATCGAGATTTATTTCATTGTAAATCTGCATCAGATTTTCCGGTTTCCAGTCGGCAGCCAACCTGTTCCAGAGAAATTCTCTTAAATGCATGGGATAGTTTTGTGCCGAAACGCCAATCAATGAAATTCCCCTTAAAATAAATGGAAAAACAGTCATATTCAAATCGGTAGAAGCCACACTTCCGCAAGTAGTTACAGCGCCCAACGGAGAAAGCGTTTTCAGAATATTTTCGAGATAGGGACCACCTACGGTGTCAATGCCACCTGCATATTTTGCTGACAATACAGGCTTCTTCTCCATATCCAGAAAGTCATTCCGCGAAATGATTTCATCGGCACCCAGATTCTTCAAATAATCATATTCCGCGAGTTTGCCTGATACAGCCACCGTACTGTAACTCAGTTTTGATAAAATACTCAGAGCAACTGATCCGACACCACCCGTAGCTCCGGTTACTATAATTTTTCCCTGCGAAGGTTTTACAAGCTCCGTAAGTCTGGTTACCGAAATCCCTGCGGTAAATCCTGCTGTACCCATTATCATAGCTTCTTTCAACGTCAGATTTTCGGGCAGCATTACGGCCCATTCAGCCGGTACGCGGATATATTCGCCAAAGCCACCGGAGGTGTTCATGCCCAGGTCATAGCCGGTGACAATTACTTTATCACCCGGGTTGAACGCTTTGTTGCCGGATGAAACTACAACGCCGGCAGCGTCAATGCCCGGTGTATGAGGATATTTTCGGGTTACACCTTTATTGCCTGACGCTGAAAGAGCGTCTTTATAATTCAGCGATGAGTAATGAACCCTGATCAGCAGATCGCCGGCAGGCAGCTGGTCGATGTTCTGTTTTTTTATTGACGAAAAATATTTCCCTTCGGTTTCTTCGACTACAAAAGCACGATATGTTATTTGTTCCATATTGTTATCGGGGATTGAATGTGAGAATTTAAACTGAACAAAAAAATTCAATTTAAATAATCTGAGAGTTAACTGATTGTGACTGAACTCTGACTTTTTATAAAAAAAAAAGGAAAATTATTTATTCACCTGGGAGGGTGCTTGCTGACTTGCAACTTCGCGCATTGAACACGAACCATTAAAGACAGCATTGGGTTCTACAACCAATGATTTAGTTTTAACATCCCCGCTTATTTCGGCAGTAGCACGAAGCGACAAGGTTTCAGCGATATGGAAATTACCAATCACTTTGCCCAGGATTTCAGCATTTACGCAAGTGATAGATCCTTTCAGGATGCCTCTTTGTCCGATAACGACTTTGCCTTTACATACAATGTCACCTTCGACTTCGCCGTCCAACCGAAAATCAGATTCCGCAGTAATTTTTCCTACAATTTTAGTTCCGAAAGTTAGTACGTTTAGCTGATTTTCATTTACTGTTGCCATATCTCTTGCCATATGTAATTGATAATTAAACCATTATGATTTTACAAAAAATCTTTTAATAATGAATTCAAAAATAGATATTAAAGATGAAATTACAAAATTTTTTTATAACTAATTCTTTCTGAAGTGCGAACAATATATCTACAAGTACAAATACAGCCATCATTCGCAATTTCTTTGAACTTTAAAATTCATTATTCGACCGTAATCGCATCATTATAGAAATTTATCGACGTAAGCAGGATTATTTTATTCAGAAAAGCATTAACTTTGCTTCACATACTACAAAGAATGCAAATCAGACGACTTCATCATCACGAAATCAATTACGACCTTTGGGATAAATGTATAAACAACGCCAAGAACAGCCTTGCTTATGCTTCAACCTGGTATCTGGATATGGTATCGCCCGGATGGGAAGCGTTGGTTGCGGGTAATTATGAATACATTATGCCTTTGCCCGTAAAAAAAAAGTATGTTATAAAATACATTGTACAACCGATATTGACTCAGCAGTTGGGCGTATTCTCCGAAGAAACGATCGACAGTGAAATTGTCAACAGTTTTATACGTGCGATTCCATATTTCAGTTATGAACTAAATCTTAATGAAAGAAATTTCACTCCTAAAGCTGCGATACTACCGAATATAATTGTCGATCTGAATTATCCATATGAATATTTAAAATCAAAGTTTTCAATTAATACAAAAAGAAATATCGTCAAAGCGGAAAGCAATCAGTTACACATTGACCAGAGTTTAAAACCCGATGAATTTATCAGATTATACCTCGAAACAGATAGAAACTTCAAGATCATTCATGCTGATAAAATCAGGAATTTGATTTACAAAGGGTCAGAAAACAACTTGATTTCCATCTGTTGTGTCAGAACTCCTGAAAATGAAGTAGTTTCGGCTGTAGGTTTACTAAAATCCGGTAACCGGATTATTTACCTCCTTCCCTTTTCAAGTGTCAAAGGGAAAGCTCTGTCGGCTATGTTTTTTTTGATAAATGAACTTATTAAAGAACATGCAGGTACTGAAAAAATACTTGATTTCGAAGGTTCTCGGATTGAAGGTCTAAAACGTTTTTACAAGGGCTTTGGTGGTGTGGAACGCTCCTACTACCTGATAAAAAAATGCAGACCAAAGTTTCGCAAATAACATAAATAATCCAATGAGAGTACTTTTTATATCACAATGGTATCCTAACAGATACGACACAATGGCGGGCCTATTTGTTCGAAAGCATGCCGAAGCAGTGTCATTGTATTGTGATGTACGTGTACTCTATGTTCATGCCGACAAAAAAATCAACAGATTCGAAGTTGAGAAAAGAACCGATAACTCATTAACGGAATACATCCTGTATTATCCAGCCGGAAAAAATTTCTTTTTTGGCAAAGCAACTGCCATCATCAATTATTTTATTGCCTACCATAAGGGAATAAAAATGCTCAGTGAGGAAAACTGGAAACCCGACATCATTCAGGCGAATATTTTTACACGTACAGCTTTGGTTGCCTGTCTGATGAAACTAAAATATCGAATACCGTTTGTTGTTATTGAACATTGGACCCGGTATTTCAGGGAAAAAACGTTCAATAATTTTCTTCACAGGCTTATAACCGTTTGGGTTGCCGGGAAAGCAGCTGCAGTACTGCCGGTAACGAAACACTTACAGGAATGGATGCAATATCACGGAATAAAGAACGACAACTATCAGGTAATCAACAATGTCTGTGAAGATAATTTTTTCAGTAAAGCTACAAAACAAGATAATCAGAAAATAAGAATACTGAACGTAACCTGCTTTAACGACAACCATAAGAATATCAGCGGGATACTAAGAGTTATCTGCGAGTTGAGTAAGAAAAGACATGATTTTGAACTGATACTTATCGGTGATGGCGAAGACTTTGAAAGTATGAAAGCGTATGCCCGGGAATTGAAGATAGAAGCTGGTTATATTCAGTTTACAGGTTTGCTCGAAGGTGAAAAACTGATAGAACAATATCAGCAATGTGATTTTACTGTACTTTTTTCAAACTTTGAAAATATTCCTGTTGTAATTTCCGAAAGTCTCGCCTGCGGTAAACCTGTAATTTCAACCAATGTAGGAGGAATAAATGAGCATATCACACCTGAAAACGGAATACTTATTCCTGCAAAAGATGAGAAAGCACTTCTTGACTCGATAGACTGGATGATAGATCATTATAAGCAATATGATGTTAAAAAAATCACGAATGATGCATATGAAAAGTATAGCTACAATGAAGTTGGAAAGAAATTACTGAATATCTATTTGAAAATAGTCGAATAAAATATTATTGCAAGTTATTAATTTCGGTCATCAATTTTGTAACATAATTTTCCCACGTATATTCTTTTACTTTTTCCCTGGCATTTATACAGAGTTGTTGATAATCATTTCGTTGAAATAATAGTTCTATAGTCTCTTTCAAACTATTTACATCAAACTCCTGACAATAAAACCCAAAATCCAATTCCTTTCCGAATTCATTCACAAAGTCGCTGTATGGCGAAACTATTACAGGTGTATAAAAATACATCCCTTCAATAGTTGAAGAATAACCTGCCCAAACCGGTGTGGCATTTATTATCACCCTGGCATTTATCAGTTCATCGTAATATCTTTCATTCTCTTTCTTATTACCTTTATCGAGATAACCATAACATGTTACACCTTCGGGTAATGCTGGAAAGTATTCTTTTCCTATTCCGATAATTACGAGTTCTAATAATGGATATAATGGTTTTAATCTACTATAAGAATCAATTAGAAGTTTAGCTCCTTCAAAGTACTTAATTGAACCAATAAAAAGTAATTTATTCGAAATCTGCTTCCTTTCCAGTATCTCATTTTCATTAATTTCTCTATCAAAGAAAACGTTTATCACATTTTTGCCGAGACAAACTATGTTTGATTTATTATATCGAACTCTCATATCCTCTGCAGCGCTTGAGAATAACGAAATTACCAAATCTGCTCTTTGGATGATTTTTTTTTGTCTTTTAATTGACCATTTTTCAAAAAAATAAGGATTTCTTAGTCGTTTTTCTTTTATCATTGTTTCATAGTCCCAATCACTCAGGAGCACATTGGGCTTTGATGAAAAAGGATTATAGAAACTATATGAAACAAAGAGATTTAAATCAGCATCATTATACTTTCTGTTCTGAAACCAAATTCTTATAAATGTTTCAATGTAGCATATTAATGTACGATCGTACCAATAGATTGTATTTCTGAAAAATTTAGAGATTACCCTGAATAAAACATTGTTCCAGAATTTTTGAAAAAAATGATTTGGCTCAATATTTATTCGAGTAACAATGTATCCTTGTTTCTCTAAGGTCATCGTTAATAAATAAGGGATATTCGACCAGGTGTTCAACAATGAAGAATCCCCAGGTACAAATACATTTATCTTTCTTATTTTATCCATTTTCAACTTCCAAAACTGGATTTTATCTATTTTTTCTAAAAAAATATTCTTTCCACCTCACTTTCAAACACACTTTTTTCATTCAATATCTTTTGACGATAATCACCGAATGCACTTATATGTTGTTCGTAATTTTCAAGCACGTCTATAATCAGATGTTTGATTGTAGCGAGTTCATTTTTCTCCAGTTTATATACATCCGGTATAGCCACATCTTCAATGTATTTGGCCGAACCTTTTGTGCCTGTAATTACACAACAATGGTTTACTGCGGCTTCGCGAGGCAACCTGTCCTTGCCGGGATGATTCCCAAAATCGATATACAGTTTTGCCTTTTTCAGAAATCCGTGCAATTCGCGCTTATTCATGTCTTGCAGAGCAACGAATTTGTAGTCGGGAAGCTGATCAATTATTTTTTT
>DAONDU010000119.1:0-8034 GCA_035402725.1 Paludibacteraceae bacterium
TAAAATCCTTTGGCTTCACGGCTGTGCGGGTTCAAGTCCCGCTTCGGGTACCACCGACAATCAACCCTTCCTGATTATCAATCAGTTAGGGTTTTTTGTTTTATCCCTGGCGCAACCGGTGCGCAACCGTTTAATTTTTTGTCATAAACGATATTCATTTAGTAAAAAATGAAATCTCCAGTTTTTGACTAAAAACTTAGCGTGTTCGGTTTTTTTATTGAGTAGTGGAGCTATCTGTATGTTTAATATTCTTTAATCAAAAACTTTACACCAGTTATTTTCCTACCGGTTATCATATATTTCTTCCCCGTTTTATACAGATCTACTTCTGTAAGTTTATTGTCGGATGGTAAACAAATTAATCCCTTTGCGGTGGGTTGATTGCTGTAAACTTTTAATTCAATGTTTGTCCAGTCAATCTTATCAGTACGTTGAGCCAACCTGGCATGTGGAATAACAGCGCCATCACGGACAAGGATGATACACGGAATTTCGCCTGCTTCTATTTCATTCCAGCCGCGTTCATACGTTTTACCGCTTTGATAGTCAATCCATTTTCCACCCGGCAGATACACCTGACGACCTTTGGTGTTTTCCATCAATGGTGCTACATACATGTCAGAACCAAAAAGATAGGCATCATCAACGTTCCATGCTCCGGCATCGTCCGGAAACTCTACAAACAACGCGCGAACCATGGGCAGTCCTTTTTCGGTACATTCTTTGGCCTGGGCATAAACATAGGGCATGAGTTTATATTTCATTTCAGCCGCTGCGCGGAATGCGTTGACAAAACCTTGGTTATACAGCCACGGTTCTTTGGGAGGCGCACCGTGAGCACGGCTGTGTGATGTCAGAAAACCGAAAGGCAGCCAGCGGCGGTACAGATTTTCGGGTGAAGGTACCACAAATCCACCGATGTCGTGGCTCCAAAACGAAAAGCCGCTGAGTCCGAACGATAAACCTCCCCGTAATTCAGCCTCCATCCCAATGTCTGTATTGGCTGCATCGCCTCCCCAATGAAGCGGATAGCGCTGACTTCCTGCCCACGCGCTGCGAGCCCAAATGATATTTTCGTTGTTGACTGCTTTCGTTACCTCTGCAACCGCTTTGTTGTAGCGCAACGGGTACAGATTATGTTCGTACCAGCCACCACGACCGACAGCATAGTTTCCTTCCACCGGAGCAGCTTCGCCAAAATCCACTTTGATGGCTCCTACACCCATTTTGAGCAGTCCGGCCAGTTTATCCTGATACCATTTCACAGTTTCAGGGTTAGAGAAATCAAGAACAGCATCTTCATACGACATTTCACCTTTCTGATTTTTTACATGAAGATTTTTATCAATAATTTCCTGAAAATATTTGTTTTTGGGGGTGAAGTAGGGTAGCTGCCATAAGGAAATGTGGAAACCATCTTTTCTCAAATCGGTAATCATCTTTTGTGGGTCAGAGAAACGGGAAGGTGAGAATTTATAGTCACACTGCCAATCAGTTTCGAACCAGCCTGTATCGAAGTGTATAACATCTGCTGGAATTTTATTTTCACGTAGTTTTACAGCAACATCATAGCCTTCTTTTTGTTCGAAATAGGTAATCCGGCTCATCCATGTACCAAACGACCATAGTGGAGGCATTTGCGCCTTACCGGTGATTTCGGTGTATTCGTTCAGAATATCTTTTGGCTGGCCAAGAAAGACAAATAAATCCAGTGCTTCGTCGCCCATAAATAATTTGTTGGCACCCACATACGTTTTCCCGAAATCGCAGGTAACGGGTGCGGAAGTGTGCATAAACATGCCGTAGCCCCGGCTGCTCATATAGAATGGTATGGGTTTGTACATCGCATCTGTTTCCGGTCCCTGTGGATCGGTGACGAACAGATTGAGCTTTTGTCCGCGTTTGTCTAATTTTGTAAATGATTCACCGCATCCGAATATTTTTTCATTGGGAGAAAGTGAAAACACCGGATTGATGGCGCGGCTGTTGTCCAGGCCCCGTTTTATGAAATTGAACGGCAGTACTTTCACCTGTGTGGAGTCGTTGTCCATCCAGCGGCGGGTTTCGGTGAGCCGTTTGCCTGAAGCATCCAGTACTGTTAACCTGAATGGATTTACGTCTATCCGGATTTTTCCAAACTGACTTTGGTATAAATGTCCGTTGGGAGTTTTTGAATATTTCCAGGAAGTATCTTTGCCCGGTTCTTTCACTAACATCGGCGAATCGAAAGTTTTCGGTTCAACGGGTGTAGTGAGCATTTTGATGCGAAATGTTCGTGGAGTGATGAATTCCACTGAAAAACTCAGTTCCGGATTTTGTTCGTAGGCTGCACCCGGGAAATCGAGCATTTTCAAGTCTTGCGGTAACAAAGTGTTGACATCAAATGCCTGCCGGACATAGAGCGTAGAGCGTTTCCAGCTTATTTTTCCAGTGGCAGTAACCGGATCAAAACTTGCCAGCTTATCTGCAAAAAAGAAGGTATTGTGAAAATCCTGAAAATCCAAACTCATATCCACCGGTTCTCCGAGAATACGATTTTGAGGCTGAGAACTCACAAACTGGGAATTAAAAAAGAATAAAAGTAAAAATAGGGGTGTGAATGGTGGTTTCATATAAGGCATTGACTTGATTAGTTGCAAAAATAGAATTATTCATCCAAACATACACGACCTGAATGTTCACAAAAGAGGGCTCTTTTGTATTTGAATACAAAAAATGATCAATTTTCAACAATGAAGTCACGGCTGAGTTAAGAAAATCTACTTCTCAAACGTCTTCTTGTATTCATTCGGACTTAATCCAAATTCATCTTTGAAGTATTTTCTGAAATTTTTCGGATCGTTGAAGCCTACCCGATAAGCCACTTCGTTGACAAACAACTGACTTTTTTCGAGCAGTGTAGCAGCCCGTTTCAGACGTATAAACCGGATAAGTTCTGATGGGGTTTTATCAGTCAGTGCAAGTATTTTTTTGTAAAAATATACACGGCTCATACCCATTTCACGGCACAAGTCTTCAACCAGAAATTCAGAATTATTGAGATTGGCTTCAATGGTAGCTACTGCTTTTTTTACAAATTTTTCGTCCATCGATACCACTTCAACTTCTGAAAGCGTGATGTCAATTTTCTTTTTGAAATGATCGTGTTGCTGCCGTTGTCGCTCGATGATGCGAGCCACTTTCAGTTGCAACAAATCCATTTTGAAGGGTTTGGCAATATAATCTTCTGCACCGGCCGATAGTCCTTTGAATTTGTTTTCTTCGCCGGTTTTGGCGGTAAGCAGGATAATGGGAATATGCGAAATTCGGATATCGTTTTTCACCTGTCGACAGAATTCGTAGCCATCCATCACCGGCATCATCACATCGGAAATTATGAGATCCGGCATTTTTTCCAGCGTTAGTTTAAGCGCTTTTTCTCCGTTGACAGCCGTAATCATACGATAACTTTCGGTGAATATTGAAGCAATGAATTTCAGAAAATCCTCGTTATCGTCCACTATTAGCATCAGAGGTAACTTATTACGGTGATCATCCGGGATTTCTGTAGTTTCACTTTCCGGTTGTTCGATGGGGTCTTTTTTGGATATAACTTCTTCAAGAAGCACATGTTTGACCGGAATGCTCACTGTAAAAGTGGATCCTTTGCCGGGTTTGCTTTCCACCGAAATATCGCCGTTATGAAGTTTCATATATTCACTCACTATATGTAATCCAACTCCGGTTCCGGTTTGATAGCGGTTTTCCTTATTTTCCACCCGGTAGAATCTATCAAAAATATGTCCCAAATCTTTGTCTGAAATGCCAATACCACTGTCGCTAACCGCTATTTTTAGTGTTTTCTTATCTTCATTAATTTGTTGTACCAGATTGATAGTCAAGTCTATCTTTCCATTATCGGGTGTGAATTTAAATGCATTTGAAAGCAGGTTGTGAATTATTTTGCGGAGTTTTTCATCATCAAATTCCATACGAAGTTCCGAAATCGAAGTAGAAAATGAGAAGTTAACCGATTTTTTGTTGGCTAATTCGGTAAATGAGTAGCAGATATCTTTCACAAATGTCACCACATCGCCCACGGACACATTTAGTTTATCTTTTTGCACATCCAGTTTTCGGAAATCGAGTAATTGGTTTACCAGTTGGAGCAGTCCATTGGCATTTCGCTCGATGATGGTAAGCAGATTTTTTTGGTCTTCGGAATTCACTTCGCCGAGCAGTTTTTCGGTTGGGTTGAGTATGAGCGAAAGTGGTGTGCGGAATTCATGGCTTATATTGGTGAAAAAACGGAATTTCATTTCATCCATTTCGTGTAGCTGTTTAGCTTCACTAATGCGCTTCTCATTCTCAAATTCATGTTGTTGTTTGCGCAGATTGAGTGTGACAATAAACCAAACGATGAACAAAGCCATAAAAAAATAGAATAAAAAAGCCCACCAAGAGAGCCAAAATGGAGGTGTAATCGAAATTTCAAGGGTCAGTGGTTCTGTACTCCACACATTGTCGTTGTTGCTGGCGTAGATAACGAGTTTGTAATCACCGTGGTTGAGGTTAGAGTAGTTGACAATCCCGTTTTTTGTATAAGTCCAGTCGTTGTCAAGTCCTATTAGTTGATATTTGTAATTGTTTTTTTCGGGGTGAATGTAGCTCATGGCCGAAAATTGAATGCTTAAATTGTTTTCACCAGCCTTTAAAACAAGTTTATTCTTGTGTACAATTGACTGATCCAGGATGATTCTGTTTTTATACTTCATTCCCGGCGTGATATGTTCGTTTCCAATCACCAATCCTGTTATCCTGGGTTTTGGTATTTGTTTGTTGAAACTAATATTCCGGGGATCAAATACAATGTATCCTTTTGTTGATCCAAAATAAATTATTCCCGCTTTGTTTTTGAAAACTGCATTTTGATTAAAAATAGTACTTACCAGTCCGTCATTTTCATCGAAGGAAACGATGGAGAAGTCATAATTTTTTGTTTTCTCAATGAATTTACAACGAATGAAAGCAAGTCCGTTGCGGGTGCCTGCCCAGATGTTGCCAAAGTTGTCTTCTACCAGCGAAACTACTTGTTCGCTGGGCAGTCCGTTGGCAGCATTTATGTGTTGAATCTCTTTGCGGATGGCATTATATACGTTTATTCCATTGTCGGTGGCTATCCAGAGCAAGTTTCGGGAGTCCGACAGGGCATTGATGGTAATCTGATCCGAAAGTTTGTTGAGCAGATTTTTATCCTTGAGTACCGGTGATATTGTGTTCTTTTTTGTATCGAGCATATCAATCCCATTTGAAGTACAGAGATAGATAAGTTGTGGATTTTTCGAATACATAGACAATATATAATTCGACGATAATCCCTCCGCATTGCCTATGTCATGTCTGCTGAAGTTCGTTCGTTGCGCATCGAGTTTATCTACCCCTCCTCCGAGTGTTCCAATCCAGAGATTTTGTAGGTCGTCTTCGGCTAGTCCATAAATGCTTTTATTAGAAAGCGAATTCTGATTGTTCACATTGGGCTGAAAATGCTGAAAACCAGAACCGTTGTATCGGTTCAGTCCACCCATAAAAGTGCCAAACCACAGAACACCGCTCTTGTCTTCGAGCGAAGATATGATTATGTCCGAAGAAATGGATGCCGGATTGTTCTTGTCATTTCTGAAAAGCTGGAAACTGCCCGCTGCTATGTTGTATCGCAGCAATCCGCTCCCGTTTGTTCCTATCCAGAGATTGCCCCGTGTGTCTTCGTACAGGTTATTGCAATCTTTATTCTCAAGTTGGGGATGATGATAAAAGAAAAGGGGTGATTTTTCAAATTTGAACATTCCCGGATGATAATACGAAACACCGTTTTTGTATGTACCGGCCCACATAATTCCATCGGGGTCGGCATAAAGGGTGATTACCGAATTTTGGCTGACTGAGTTTGGGTTTTGTTGGTCATTGAGTAATACGGTTAGATTTCGCGTTTTCTTGTTGTACAGGTTTATTCCTCCATGATCGGTTGCTATCCACATCAGTCCGTTTTGCTCCTGTGCAAGGTCACGCACAAAATCGGTGGCTAGTAATATGTCGCGGGGATTTCTAAAATCCTTGGGGTTACCACCGAAATACGTCCACTCCATTTGATTAAAATCGAAGTATTGCACTCCTTTATCGGCTATTCCAGGGTATACCCAGGGACACCCTTCGCGGTCAATAAATAAGCTTTTTGGTATGGTTGCACCCAATGAGCATTCTTTCATATACGTGTTGCTGAAATCAACCCGATTGGTTTTTTCGTTGTATCGCTCCAGTAATCCCGACTGAAATAGCACCCAAAAGCCATCGCGGCAATGCCTGATGCTCACGATTGTTCCCTTGCTGATTGCCGTGGGAGATTTTCCCTGCAAGAAAGAAGTCAGTTTCTCTGATTTGGGATTATATTTATAAATGCCAATGTCCTGAAAGTAAAAATAGAAATTTTTTTCCTGATCAATTTCAACTATCGAAGGTGAAAAATTTACACCCATCGGACTTAGAATAGGAGATAGATTACGAATGAATTTTTCGGAAAGTATATCATAAACCACATATTCGGGATTACCCCGGAGCCACAAATTTCCCTTGTAGTCTTCCTGAATTTCGGCTATGGAATTGGTAATCAGGCTTGAGCTGTCATTTTTGTCTGATTTATACACCTTTACCTGATATCCGTCATATCTGTTGAGACCAAAGTTGGTACCGAACCACATAAATCCACGAGAATCCCTGAAGATGCTTTCTATTTGGTTGTTGGACAAGCCTTTGGTGTTGTCAAGTCGGGTGAAATTGTAGGATGTACCGTATAATTCTGATAAAATCAGAAGAAGGATGTAAGTTAAAAGTTTTTTTTTCATTTCAACATCAGTTTGCAAGCCGGTAACCTATAGTGAAACAGCTATTTTCTACAAAAATATAAAATAATCCAGTTTTTTGGTTTATAATTTGGTATTGTTATCAAACCACACCCACAAAGAGAACATTTCATCCCTTCCGGTTATCATACCAGACCACTAAAGTAAACATTCACCCACGTGTTTGTAGCTTATTCACGGTATTTTTGCCATGTTCATAATTACGTGAAAACACACCGGGTTGAATTTGATTTTTTTTATACCAATGACACTGTGATCGTATGTTTACAATGCCGCATCTGATTGAAAAATCAATAACAGCGATGAACTGCATTTTCAAATCTTCAAATTAACACACTCTCAAATTAATTGACTACTACCATGAACAAATTTACATTATGCGGGATCATTTTAGTAATTACCCTTACCGGATGCAGCAATTCATTTTATCAGAAAAAGGCCGATGGAATAATCGTTCAGGTGATGTCTGATACGCCCGACGGTGCCAAAAACATCCGGTTGCAGGTAGTGAATGAAAAAATTATCCGCGTCACCGCTACAGCCGATAAGAAATTTTCCAGTATCAAGAGTCTGATGGTGGTTCCACAGACCAAACCAAAAACAAAATTTGATGTAGAGGAAAAAGATGACAGGATCATACTCATGACCGATTCATTGCAGGTAAGTATTCTCAAAAAGACGGGTGAAATCTCTTTTCTCAATAAAAGAGGCGAGGTAATTCTGCAGGAAACTGCCGGTGGCGGAAAGTCGTTCAAACCCATTGAAGTGGAAGGTACTAAAGGATATACGGTTCGCCAGGTATTTGATTCGCCCGACAACGAAGCATTTTATGGGCTGGGCCAGCATCAGGCTGATGAGTTTAATTACAAGGGCAAAAATGAATCGCTTTTTCAGTATAACACCAAAGTTTCCGTTCCCTTTGTTGTTTCAGGTAAAAATTATGGAATACTCTGGGATAATTATTCACTCAGCAAATTTGGCGACAGCCGTGAATATGCTCAACTGGATCAATTCAAATTATACGATGCCGGGGGCAAGCCGGGCGGATTAACGGCTGTTTATTCCAAAAAAGACAATTCGGCGGCGCCCATCACACGCATTGAACCCATCCTGAATTATGAAAATCTTTCGCTGATAAAAA
>DAONDU010000120.1:0-2780 GCA_035402725.1 Paludibacteraceae bacterium
TAAATTTCATTTCGGAAATTGGTTTACAAAGATAATATAATTTTACTTATAAGTGAAATTTATTTGTTATTTTCTACATTTCATTCGGTATTGCAAACTGCCTGCATTTCTTTTTCGGTACAAATTTTATTAATCCGTTTAGCTGCTCCTATTCTCCATTTAGAGTCTGTCCCGATTTATCGGTAATTTATCGGGATTTTACCACACGTTAAAAACTTTCGGTAAAAGTGATTTTTTTTTATTTTTAATTTTCTCGATATCAGTTCAATTTTTGAAATTCTTCAAAGAGAGAATATACAAATTCATCAACATGTTCTATTAATTCATATAACTGACTATTGCTTATTACATGCAAAATAGATTGGTCTTTTGATTTCCCATTTCTGTGGACGATATCGTGTCGTATTTGCAAATTGTCTTTAATAAATTCATATTTTGGAAAATTAATTCCAAAAGTTCCTTCAAATAACGGTTGTATAATATCTAATTTATGATATACTGTGTTTTCAACAGCATTTATTATCTTCAGGTCAACTTCTTCTGAAAATATCTCTTCTTTCAAATTCGATTTTGATTTGAGATACCCCTCTTTGTATTTTTGACTTTTCATTACATAATGACCACATATATCCTGCAGAAATACTTCCAAAGCAGAATAGACACTTGCAAATAAAAGTTTATTCAACAAGCGTTTATTCATTTCCTCAACATTCATTTTTGATAAAGCAACTATATCATCAATTGCTCTGTCGTACCTGTCGATATAGTGATAACGGCTCTTAAATCCTCCACCTTCTTCAAAAGCAGTTGCTCCGCCTGAAGCATAATAATAGGTATCTTCGGAGGTTTCTGTAGCATCTTCGATTGTAAAATCACCATCTATAATTTTATCGATTTTATCAAATTCATTTTCCTCGTAGTAACATCCAATATCCAAAATCTCTTTTTGAATTTTATTTTTGATAAAGATATTGCCTCTGATGAAAACTACTTTACCGGGTATTTTATAGTGTTCCCTTACATCCATACTCATTCTTCTTCCTCCTCCACATTCAGCTCACTCCCCATTCTATACTTGATATCGTAGTTGATAATAAAATCCAACTCCTCTTCCGTAAAACCGTAATGTTTGGCTAACACTTTGTCGATTTCGTCAATGATGGGTTTGGATTTTTTAATTAAGAAATGTTGTTTTTCCATAACAAAGTCTCTACCTTTTTTAGAATAACTACGAACTACGATATGGCTATTTTTCTGATAATCATCTTGTATTTTCTTTCCAAAATTTGATAAATTTTCTATTGTATTTTTATCCATTGTCTCTAAATCAATTAGAAAATTAAAATCCCTACTATTCATAACTTGGCAACTAGCCCATGTTATGTAATGTAAAAAATATAATGAAGAAGAAAAAAGTGATATTAAGGCATATTTATTATTTCTTTCATGACAATAAACAGGTTTCATCTCTCCTGTTTCAATTTGAACACCGTTATCTAGATAATGTGGGGCTTTTTCTAAAATTTTAATCCAGTATTGTACAGCTCTAAAGTAATAGAACTTATGGATTGTTGCTGAATTTGCAAAATAGTTTGTTGCTGTTTTGCCATTTGAAATATTATTTTGTTTGTTAATTATTGAAAAGTAAATTTCATTTGGAAATTTGGGTATACTACCTTCTTTAAAAACCTTTGTGACATCATAATATTTTACATTTTCAAATAAATTTGATCTATAATCACCATACCATTTTTGATACATTGAGGAATTTATTAATTCAGAACTATTTTTTGTTGACAAAATAATAGCTAGTAACATATCTGCACCTTCAAATAATTTTGATGGTCTCCATGAATAATTACTAATCCAAGTTCTTTTATTTTTGGTTATTATTTTTTGTAAAGGATTTAACTTATCTGCTGAAATACTGCTATTTGGAACTATCATTCCAAATCTTCCATGAATATTAAGGAGAATAAAAGATCTTTCACAACAAAATGCATATAAGTTTGAACATGTAAGTGTTTCGTATTTTACCAATTTATATGATGATCTTAATTCAGTGTAAACAACATACGGCGGATTTCCAATAATCACATCAAATCCACCATTACCCTGTATAATTTCATAAAATTCAGCCAACCAGTGGAAAGGTTGGTGCGAGGCAAGCCAATCGGTATATAACAGGGCATTACCCGTTACAGTTGAAGCAAATAATTTTTTATTCAGTTCATTATTCAAGCTGCTGAGACGGGTATTCAGTTGGTTTTTCGCGTCCTTAAAAGCGTCCATATCTTCGTGTTGTGTAAACTGAATGTCCTTAAAGAGTTTATACGCCCGGGAGGTTTTATCCATTTCTTCCTCTATCTTTTCCTTAAACTCCAGGTTGGCAAACATATCACCGTAGGTAAGATCATTGTCCAGTTCCTGTTGGGTGGCATATCCTATCAGCGTATTTCCGCACCGTATGTTGAAGTCGATATCGGGCAGCGGGTCCAGTCCCAGGTTTTCGGCACGGCGATCCACATCTACCACAGCCACCATTTTCAGGAACAGGCGCAGGCGGGCTATTTCGGTAGCTTCGTGCATAATGTCCACACCGTAGAGGTTTCGCAATATAATGCTTTTGTAGATAAAATACTGGATATTGCTCCGGTATTTGTGGTCCATTTCGTCCAGTTGTTCCCGGAACAGCAGATCATTCCCGGCGTTGAACTCCTGCATACGTTCTATACATATTTCGTAAAGCGGTTCCAGAATATTCAGCGCTGCAAACAAAA
>DAONDU010000120.1:2880-7968 GCA_035402725.1 Paludibacteraceae bacterium
CGTTCTATACATATTTCGTAAAGCGGTTCCAGAATATTCAGCGCTGCAAACAAAAAAGCTCCCGAACCGCAGGTAGGGTCGAGAATGGAAATACGGCGCAGTGCTTTGTAGAAGTGCAGAATAAACTTATGGTCGGGTATCGTGGCAAGCAAATCCTGCACAAACGAGCGGATATCCAGGTTGTAGGTAATAAAATCGTTGATGTGGGTGATTTCTCCGTTGGCAATTTTCTGCCGGAGATCGGTACAGCGTTGCCGGCGTTCTACCGTTTCGCGCCATATCTCGGTAGGCAAAGCATGTTTTTCAAAGGCCGGTTCATTCCAGCGGGCACGGCGTTCCAGCAGGTTGGGTTGCGTGGTATCAATGCCGGCTTCAATATAATCGGGCAAGGGCTCGTCCACTCCTTTTTTCACGGCATCGTAAATGTATTTATCGCCGCTGTTTTTCAGCATCTGCCACACGTACCCGTTGGGTGCAAAATGCCTTCCGGACGAAGTTTTTGCAACATCATCCATCAGGAATGGCAGAATACAGTTTTTACCAATAAATTCCGTAATATCTTCCTTGGTGTAGTAAGCACCCATCTGTGCGCGGTCGTTGATGTATTGCTCGAAAATATAGCCCAGCACATCGGGGTTGATGTCTTTTCCGGTAGCCGTAATGCGTGTGTCGAGATGCCAGTGCCATTTGTCAAAGAAATCGAACAGATCTTCGAATGCTTTATCGGGAATATCTATCTCGTTGTAATCTTTTTCCAGCTGATGTTTATCAAACAGTCCACCGTTCAGGTATGGAATGCGTCCGTATTTGATTTCAAAATCTCGACTGTGTTGTGGTGAATTCAGTCCCCCGTGAAACAAAACTGTGAGAAACCCTTTGTAAAAAGATCCGAAAAATTGGTCATCACCCTGCTGTTGTTTTGTCCATGCCAGCTTATTACGCAGGTATTCGGTATCGAAATTCAGAAATCCTTTTTTCTGGATAAAATAACAAAACATCAGGCGGTTGAGCATTACGGAAGCATACCATTGTCGGTCGCTTTCGGGGCTTATTCCCTCTATAAACCTGACAAACGAATTGTGCTGTTTGCGGAAACCCGTATAGAAATCTTTGGTGATTTTTTCAGAATTGACTTCAAAAGCTCCGTGTACTTTGTGCGTTACATCTACAATGTTGGTTTCTTCTTCCAGGCCGAAACTTAAATTAGATACTTTGCTGAAAAGAAAATCCGCTTTGTCGGCACTCTGATATTCCACCACTACAAGATCTCTTTTCTCCACCGTTTTTACAGGAACCATCCAGAGCTGATGCTCCGAATTTTCGAGCGTAAAAACAAGAATGTAGTTGTGAAAATATTTACGGAGCTGAAAGTCTATTTTTTTCCGGATGGTATGCTGCGGAAGCTCATCAGTGGAACAAACCAGGACTTTAAATCCCTGCTTGTCGGCCACGGGAGTAATTTCGTATTCTACTTCGTCGATACTGATTGGATTTATTCTGTCGGAGGCGTGAACGTGGTTCCAGCCCAGTTCTATGAAAAAGCCGTTGAAATTCTTTTCGGTGATGTAGTTGTTAAAGTCGTTTCTTCGCATGGTGTGTTTTTTAGATATTCCGTAAGCCCATTGAGCATATAATTTGAGGTTCTTTATTGCGTGTTTCTTCTTCGTCTTTCTTGATGGATAATTCTTCTTCGTTTCTCAGTTCTTTTACCAAATCGACAATTTCCATGGCCGAAGTTCCTTTCTTCAGTTGCCGATTGAGCAATATCCGGGCATTTTCTTTCAGGGGATAATTGTAAATATCGTCCATAGCCAGTTTTAAATCTTCGGTCACGAACAATCCGTTTGCTGTCTCTTTGCAAAATGCTTCGAGTAAGGTATAAATCCGGTATTTCGTACTAAAGCGTTTGCCCAGTGTGCCGCTTACTTTTATCTCCTGAGAGCTGATCTGGTCGATGGATTTCCCCACCAATTCGTGGTGGTTATCTGTTCTTTCCAGCGCAGGTTCGTGGATAGAGCAAGCCAGTGCTTTCAGAATAGCACTTTGCGAATAGGTTTTTATTTCACCTTTTTTGTCCATCCACAGCAGCATATCGTTATCGCTTGGCGTTTTAGCATAGGTTATTACCCCTTCATTTATAGGCTGATCGGTGCTTTTAGTGGAATAAACCACATTGCTCAATGCGGGAATAATCGTTTTCAGTTCGGGATTGGCATCGGTTGCATTTTTCCAGATTTGATATGCTTTGGAACTTAAATCCACTTCCCCTTCGTCGTCATCATCCAGCACTCCGTTCTTTTCGTTGTATATGTCCATCAGGTTTTGAGAGTTACCTTCAAAGAAAATTTCATCACTGCCTACCACATCGGCATTTTCATTTATCCTGTCGGTCAGTCTTTGTCGTAAACGAATGATGCGTTCAACTCCTTCAGCAGGAAAGAATGAATAGCAAAGCACATTTTCTGACTGTTGACCAATACGGTCCACACGTCCGGTTCGTTGTATAAGTCGGATAATTGCCCAGGGCAAGTCGTAATTAATCACAATGTGAGCATCTTGCAGATTTTGTCCCTCACTCAATACATCGGTAGAAACCACCACTCTTAACTGGTCGTTATCAGCCGGAACTGGAGTTACCTTATTGCTTACCGGTGAAAATCGTTCAACAATATGAGTAGGATTAGCACTTGCTCCCGTCACACACTCCAGATGAGTAATGCCGCGTCTTCTGAGTTGAGTATGGATGTATTTTGCAGTATCGGAGTACTGTGTGAAAATGATTATCTTCTCATCCTTGTGTTTTTCGTTTAGCAGTTGGAATAATGTATTCAGCTTTTCATCTTTCTTAGCTTTCCATACTCCGCATAATTTTATTATTTCGAGCAGCCTGTCGCAGTCATTCTTCAGCGCTTGTTTCAGGGTTCGTTTGAAGTATTTACTGTCAAGCCACCTTACATTATTAGAATTTCCGGCAATGGAATTATAGTAATCTCTGGCAACAGAAAGATAATCTTCGGGCGAGGTTGAGAATGTAAATTGTGCATCATCCGGTTTTTTCACCAACTGCACATTATTGCTTTCGAAGATTTCGTTTTCAATGTCTTCATCTTCCAACAGTTCATCCGTAAAATTACTTTCATCACCGATGGGTAACGGCAGTTTATTTTCCAGTGCATAAATGTAAATGGCATTGCGCAATACGTGCCTGTAAAGCGAAATGAGGTATGAAATCCCGCTGCTGTCCAGTCGTTTGAAAAAATTGGTACGGCAAAATCCCATCATTCGCTGACCGGCACGGCTGAGGTTCTCTATTATTTCCTTATCTCTCTCCGGCAGTTCGGGGAGTTTATCACTGATGTAATGAATTAATCCATAGCGGGGCAATCTTAATTCAGCCATTTTATCCATCACTTCTTCGGAATACAGGCTTTCAAACTGATCTCCCTTCTCAGTCGGGAAAGTAATGGATTTAGGCTGTCTTTCGGGAAAATAGGATTTTGTACCGTCTTTGAATTCTAAATACTTCCCACGTTCATCATGCTTTGCATAATTTTCTTTGATAAATGTTCGGGTTCTTCTGATGAGAAAAAGCCGCATCAGCTCCTTCCAGTCATCCGGTTCATTGCTCCGGCAGAATGCCTTGATACTTCGGATATAATCTTCGTCGTGTTGTTTGGAGAATTCTCTTTCACCACCCAACGAACGAATGTAATTTTCAGGCTGAATTCCAAGATCGGTATCTTCTTTCAGAAATAATCGTAACTGATTGCCCAAATCAGAAAAATCCATATTATACGGAGTAGCCGTAAGCATCAGCACTTTGCAATTCTGCAAATTGATCAGCCGCTTTATATTCTGATACCGTTTGCCTTCGCTGTTCCTAAGGTTATGACTTTCATCTATGATTACCAGGTCGTAATGGCGAACATTTGCTTCGTCAATCGGTTTGGATAACGAATGTATATCCGCTTTCAAATCATATTCTATCACGTATTTCTTCCACATGGTCTGCAAATTTGCAGGACACAGAATTAACGTAGAGCAGGAATTGTTTAATTCGTACACCTTAGCAATGGCACAGGCGGTAATCGTTTTGCCAAGTCCCACCACATCGCCTATCATGGCGCCATCCCGTCTTTCCAGGTGTCGGGCTGCGAGTTTAACGGCTGTTTCCTGGAAGGGAAACAAGTCCTTTTTAAATTCTCTGGGTAAACTGAATTCGCTGATGCTGTTTCGTGCTTCCCGGCTCAGATGATACGCCGTTTTCAGATAAATATAATAGGGTGGAATTAGCTTTTCGCTGGCCCAGCTGTTGTCAATTATTTCTGCCAATTCTTCGGTAATATCCAAACTCAATCGGTCTTCCCAACGGTCATCAAACCAATTTGCCAGCTTTTCTACATGGTCGCTATCAGTAAATCCGGCATTTAATTCACCCTGCCCGTTCAGTCCACCGTAGGTGAGATTGCTGCTGCCCATAATGGCCTGTATCTTATTAAAGTTATCTTCGGGCCGGTGTGCCAGATATAACTTTGCATGAAGTGGTTCTTTCAGATACAACTTGATGCACACTCTTTTAGCTTTTAGTTGAGCAGAAAGTCGTCTCAGGTTAACTTCATCGTAGTTTGTTTGCTTACCAATGATTAACTGCTTTCTAAAATCATCAGCTATTTGCCTTTTGCACAGTTTTACTTCGTCACTGTCCGGGATCTGATTGGTTTGAGAATTGATATATCTTTTTATTATTTCAATACCAGGCCGTTGCATCCCTATAAGCAGGCGACAGATACGATGAATGTTATCATCATTCTCATAAACAAAATCTCCATCCAGCGCATCGATTTCGTTTATAATCAATCCCCAACCACGTAAATTAAAATATCCCACACAAAAGTCAACTCTTTTAACCTGTGTGTTGGATATTATACCCTTCAGTCCTTCAGTAAACTGGGTACTTATGTTGTCGTATATTTGTGCCATATAATATTATCTGTTTGTTCTTACTTGTTTTCCTCTTTATATTCTTTTACTTAGCTGATACTCTTCTCATGACAAGTTATAGTTTCATCTCCATTTTCGTCTAAATTA
>DAONDU010000121.1:0-6302 GCA_035402725.1 Paludibacteraceae bacterium
ATGAAAAAAATTATTCTTTCACTGGCATTACTTGTAATTACAACCCTGATGTTTAGTCAAAATCCTCTAAACAGGAGATATACACAGGTCAATGTAGGAGTAGGATTATCCGGTTGGGGTGTTCCGTTTTATATCGGGCTGGACCATTACATAGCCCGTGACTTCACACTGGGTGGTGAATTATCGTATCGCGGCTACAACGAACACTGGAATAACTATTATTACAATCACAACATTATCGGTATTTCGGGCAATCTGAATTACCACTTCAACCGCTTGCTGGGTGTACCTAACAACTGGGATTTCTATGTAGGACCCAATATCGGCTTTTACAGCTGGAATTCGCCCGACGGATATACCGGAAGCCATACTTCCGGCTTAGGGCTGGGTGCTCAGCTTGGTGCCAGGTATTACTTCACCAATAAAATCGGGATCAATCTTGAATTTGGCGGAGGAAATGCATTCTCGGGCGGAAAATTCGGTTTGTCATTCCCTTTGTAACATTGATTAAAAAAAATCAACTGACAGGAAAATTTGAAGATACGGAATGATCACCTGTCTTCAAATTTTCTTTTTTTAATTTCAAATTAAGGACGCAATGAATTGTGTCTTTTCAAAAAATATTATCATGAACAGTCTGCTTAAACTGCCCTTTTACACAAAAGCGGCCATTTTCTGTGTAGGAATTTATGTTTTTGTAGCTATGATGTTTATCGGAAAGGATATAATTGTTCCCTTTCTATTCGGAACAATCATAGCTATTTTACTTCATCCGGTAGTGGTTTTTTTTGAGCGTCGTAAAATCAACCGAATTTTAGCCATCATTATTACGCTTTTACTTTCTTTCGGATTGATTGCAACATTTGCACTTTTTATGTTTTCGCAGATTAGCCGGTTCAGCGATTCGTGGCCGGCTTTTGTCGATAAATTCACTAATTTGTTAAACCAGGCAATCAAGTGGGCGCCCGGATATTTTGACATAAGTGTTGAGCGGGTAAATGACATGATAAACAGGCTTAAAACCGAAATGCTTAATACCAGCAGTTCGTTTATCGGACAAACGATTGTTTCGGTAGGCAGCGGAATTATGGTTGTATTGCTCATTCCGGTGTACGTTTTTTTAATGTTGTTTTATAAGCCTTTGCTGGTTGACTTCATTTACAAACTGTTTAACGATGAACGTCATGGCGAAGTGAAAGAGATAATTACCCAATCTAAAACAGTAATCCAACGATATCTGATGGGGTTGCTTATCGAAACTATGCTTGTAGCTGCGCTCAACTCCATTGGTCTTTTAATACTCGGTATCGATTATGCTGTACTTATCGGGATAATTGGTGCATTGTTGAACCTCATCCCATACATTGGTGGCTTAGTAGCTGTGGCATTGCCCATGATGTTAGCCCTGATAACCAAAGAGTCGCCCTGGTTTGTATTATATGTTATGGCTATTTACATATTCATTCAAATCGTTGATAATAATTACATCGTTCCAAAAATTGTTGCTTCCAAAGTCCGTATCAATGCCCTCGTTTCCATCATCGTTGTACTTGTCGGCGGTGCCTTGTGGGGTGTTTCGGGCATGTTTCTGTCCATTCCGCTGATAGCAATTATCAAGGTCATATTCGACCGCATAGAATCACTCAAACCGATTGGTTTTTTGCTGGGCGATACCATGCCCGAAATTATAATTTTCAAAATAAAAAGAACGAAAAAATAAAGGATTTTATTTCATTGTGATATTTTCATCTTTATCAGTGAAATATGCAACTATTTGGGCAGGAAATGTAACTCAAACCCTCCTTATATATCTCACCTTTGTCTGGTTGCCATAATTCGGTTTAATCTATAAAAATATTTCACCAATTTACTTAATAAAATTATAAACAAATGAGAGAAAAAAAATTTCTATCTAAATTAAAGAATATTTTTACGCCAAAGCGGACAAAATATTCTGGCTTGTTCGGTATGAGCTTTGTCCTGATGTTAGTGACACTCTTCACATGGCAATGTAAAGAAGACACTTACGAAGGCGAAGTAACGGGCATTTGTCCCGAAGTAATTGCTACTAATCCGCTAAACAGCGCAACCAATGTGGTAACCAATAAAATCATTACGGCTACCTTCAACGAGACAATGCAACCATCATCCATAAATGAAACCACTTATTACGTGAAAAAAGGTTCAACCCTTATTTCAGGTACGGTTACGTTCAGTGGTATTACGGCTGTGTTTACACCCTCAGCCTTACTCGATGCCAATACAGTTTATACAGCTACTGTTACACGTGGCGCGACGGACCTTATGGGCAATGTGATGAAAAATGATTATACCTGGAGCTTTAATACAGGGCTTTCACCCAATGTTATACTCACCGACCCTCTAGATGGTGCTTCGGATGTTGCATTGAACAAAGTGATTACAGCCGACTTCAGTACAGCTATGAATCCTGCAACAATTAATTCTACCACTTTCATTCTGAAACAGGGAACAACGCCTGTAGCAGGAGTTGTAACGTATCTTGGCGTGAGAGCAACTTTCACACCAACGGTAAGCTTGTTGCCCAACAAAGTGTATACGGCAACCATTACAAACAAAGTAACCGATGTGGCCGGAAATGCCATGAAAAATGATTATACCTGGAGTTTTTCCACTGGTTTAATTCCACTGGTACTAACAACCGATCCAAAAAATGGTGAAATAAATGTAACACAAAATAAAACGGTGACCGCCACTTTCAGCAAAATAATGAATGCTGCAACCCTGAATAATGCTTCATTTACCCTTATGAATGGAACTACTCCGATAGCGGGCACAGTATCCTATACGGGATATACAGCCGAATTCGATCCGCTGGTAGATTTGTTGCCGGGAGTGGAATATACGGCTACTATTACTACCGGTGCTAAGGATATGGCAGGTAATTCTATTGCCGCTAATTATATCTGGAAATTCACTACCAATGCTATTATATTGCCTTATGTAACAAGTACTGATCCTAAAAACGCAACTCTAAATGTAGAACTCGAAAAAGTGATACTGGCTACGTTCAGCAAGGAAATGAATGTTTCGACCATAAATGGTACAACATTTACCCTGATGCAGGGCACTACTCCGGTAACGGGCAATGTAAGCTACGATGGTGCCATAGCCAGATTTAAGCCACAGGTTAATCTGTTGCCGGGAGTGGAATATACAGCTACAATTACTACAGGTGCTAAAGATTTGGCTGGAAATTCTATTGCCGCTAATTATATCTGGAAATTCACAACCAGTGTTATCGTAAGACCGGTAGTATTGGATGTCGACCCTGATGACTTAGCTACTAATGTAGCACTCAATAAAGTAGTATCGGCTACATTCAGCAAAGCAATGGATCTTTCAACCATCAATTCATCCACATTTACACTAAAAAATGGTACAATACCTGTTTTTGGTTTTGTAGATTATTCAAATGTCACTGGTACTTTCACTCCAAGCACTCCGCTGTTGCCGGGTACTCTTTACACAGCAACTATCACAACCGGAGCTAAAGACCTGGCAGGAAATGCACTGGCAGCTAACTATGTATGGAGTTTCACTACTGCAGCAGCTGCAGCACAATTTACAGTCGGTTTATCTTCCAGCCCACAGGCAGGTGGAAATACCAGCGGAGGCGGCATGTTTAATGGCGGAGCTTCGGCTACTGTTAATGCTACAGCTAATTCCGGCTATTCATTCGTTAACTGGACTGAAGGCAGCTTAATAGTATCGACGTTGGCAAATTATACTTTCATCGTTAACAATAACAGAACACTTGTGGCCAATTTCTCTACTGTATCTTCGGGTCCGGGTGGAATTGATCTTGGTTCGGCAGCTAATTTTGCCATTCTGGCTGGTGCAGGAGTAACAAATACTGGTGTAACAACGCTTATTAAAGGTGACGTAGGTTCATTCCCGACAGCTACCATAGCAGGTTTACTTCCTGCTAATGTAATCGGGACACTTTATACCTCAGCCAATTCAGTGGTAGGAACAGCTAAAAATGATCTTACAACTGCTTTCAACGATGCTCAGTCACGCTCGCTGAATGCCATTTCACTGCCAGGTCAGCTGGGTGGACTTACACTCGCGCCCGGATTATATGTCAACTCTTCGACGAGTGGAATTTCGGGAACAGGTACTAACGGTATCCTGACACTCGATGCAGGTGGAAACGCAAATGCGGTATGGATATTCAAAATGGGTTCGACCCTGATTACCGGCCCCGGAACAAGTATTGTACTGGCAGGTGGTGCGCAGGCTAAAAACATTTACTGGTCGGTAGGCACATCAGCTACATTGGGTACAAACTCCGTATTTTACGGAAATATACTTGCTGATCAATCTATTACGCTTAACACCGGTGCCGTACTTTATGGCCGTTCGCTAACCCGTATTGCAGCTGTTACATTAGATTCCAATACAGTTACCAAACCATAGTAAATAATGTCAGAACGAGCCTGATCATATCCGGTCAGGTTCTGACTGACAAAATAAAAACAAAAACAAATGAAAAAATTTAATTATAATAAAAATAAAACCATGTTTCGCAAACTGATATTCGCGTTACTGATGTTAGCAGGCATGGCCTCAACATTATCGGCACAGGAAGTACAAAGAACTCAACCAAAATTTTGGGTAGGATTTTCGGGTGGTGCAAACTACAATATGTACACCGGAACAACCCAGGTTTTGAATTCATCATTAATAGCTCCTGCAGCTTTTCACGATGGAAAAGGTATTGGCGGATTTGGTTCACTTTTACTTGAATATCGCCCTGTACAAGTGGTTGGATTAATGCTTAATGTTGGCTACGATAATCGTGGCGGAACTTTTGATCAGGTGGAGTCACCCTGTAACTGTCCCGAAGACTTGAAAACCGGGCTGAGTTATGCAACCGTACAACCAAGCATACGTATTTCACCTCTCGGACCCGATTTCTATGTATTCCTGGGTGGAGCGTATAATTACAATCTCAACAAATCATTTACCTATACGTTTGATCAGAACAACGAACAAATGTTTAATACCACCGATGGTGAATTCAGCAACATACGCCGCGACGTATTTTCGGCTCATGTAGGTATCGGATACGATATTCAACTGGCTTCAGCCGGCAGTCGCACACAGGTAGCTCTTTCGCCTTTTATTTCCTATCATCCTTACTTTGGACAGGCACCACGCGATATCGAAAGCTGGTCACTGTCAACCGTTCGTGTAGGATTGGCATTCAAATTCGGACGGGGAAAAGTGAATGAAATACCTGAAAAAGAAGTTGTTGCACCTTTGAATAATACCATTACTCCACTTGCAAATAGTGATGTGAAATTCTTTACCCGTGCACCGCTTACAAATCCGGTAAGACTTACCGTAAAAGAAACATTCCCGCTTCGCAATTATGTGTTTTTCGAAGAAGGATCATCGGTAATCCCCAACAGGTACGTTACATTAAATCAAGATCAGGCACAGAAATTTGATTTGGAAAAAATTGACATATCCAATAATAATAATCAAAAAGGCCGTTCGGTAAGACAAATGGATGTATACTATAATATTCTGAACATTTTAGGCAACCGGATGCTGCAAAATCCAAACGCTAAGATTACACTTATCGGAGCTTCTGCCGGTAACGGTGCTGCATTGGGTAAAGAATATGCAGAATCGGTAAAACGTTATCTGGTCGATATTTTTGGAATACAAAGTACCAGAATAGCCACTGAAGGCAGAGATCAACCGGTTTATCCTTCGGAAGTGCCGGGTGGTGTAAATTTCTTACCCTTACTTAGGGCAGGCGACCGCCGGGTCGACATTGTAAGCAATTCTGTTGATTTGATGAAACCACTACAAATTGTTGATGTTCACGAAAGTCCGCTTGAAAGTCGCGTACTTTTCAGTGCAAAATCGGAAAAGAATCAGCCACTCAAAACGTGGAATGTTAAACTGACCGACGAAAACGGATTATCACAGACATACGGACCATACACCAGCGAACAGGAAAGTGTTTACGGAAACACCATTTTGGGCAATCGGAGCAATGGCAGGTATGATGTTGTAATGAGTGGATACACCAACGAAGGAACTCTTGTAAGCAAGGAAAGTAAAATGGATCTGGTACGTAGTCCCGAATTAAGAGATGAAGAGTCACTGCGTTACAGCATTTTGTTCGATTTCGATAAGTCGAAAACTGTAGCTACGTATGATAAATTTCTGACCGAAGTGGTGGCTCCCCGAATTTATAACAATAATAAAGTTAATATTCATGGTCACACCGATATTATTGG
>DAONDU010000121.1:6402-7950 GCA_035402725.1 Paludibacteraceae bacterium
CCCGAATTTATAACAATAATAAAGTTAATATTCATGGTCACACCGATATTATTGGTACTGAAGAATATAACCAGAAACTGTCTGAACAGAGAGCGATTGAAACTCAGCGCATTTTGTCAAATGCAGTAACGGCAGCTGGTACAACCGGCGTTGTTTATAATACACTTGCTTTCGGTATGGATGCTGATACAGCGCCATTTGAAAATAAACTTCCTGAACAACGTTTCTACAACCGCACAGTTATTATTGATATCGTTCGGTAGATATAAATTTAGAATTGCTTATCGTAAAATAATTGACCCTCTTAAAATCTAATTTAGGAGGGTCATTTTTGTGTTATTTCTGCCATAAATTTATAGATGCTACTATCTGTAATCTGTGAATGATGTAAATTATACGTTGAAAAATGTAAGATTTTTTGCTTAAATATTTTTCATCTTTGTATCGGTTAAATATCATCCAGGGAACATTTACACAGACATTAAACAACTAATAAGGAAAGCACTGTTCAAAAAAACAATTGATTTTCTTATTATTAATCAATTCCGACATGAAAGTAAAAATTCCGGTAGTGAATGTAAAGATACCGGTTGTAAAGGCAAAAGAAATTGTCATTCGTCAAACAGTAAAGTTGAGCGAAAAGACAATTGAAAAGAGCGAAATTATCAGTCTTTTTTTAATAGATATTACCAATATCGTCTTGTTTATAGCCCGTTTTTTGAGAGAATCATTATCGCCTAATCCCGAATTGAAAGAATTTTTCTATCAATGTTTCAAAATAGGTTATAAATCATTGCCGCTCATTTCGGTTACCGGAAGCATAATGGGTTTGGTGCTCACGATACAGACACGACCTGTTTTGGTGGATTTTGGCGCCGAAAGTCTTCTTCCCGGCATGGTTGCAGTTTCACTTATCAGAGAGATGGGTCCGGTTATTACAGGATTAATCTGTGCCGGAAAAATTGCATCGGGCATGGGAGCCGAATTGGGATCGATGAAGGTGACCGAACAGATCGAAGCCATGCAGGTTTCGTCCACCAATCCCATGAAATTCTTAGTAGTAACAAGAGTGTGGGCTGCTACACTGATGATACCCATATTAATTCTTTATGCTGATGGTCTGGGAATAATGGGCAGTTGGTTTGGCGTAAACTTAAAGGGTGATGTATCTTTTACCCTGTTTTTTTCACAGGCATTCAGCCATATTACCTTCTTCGATTTGATGCCGGCAGTCATAAAGTCCTTCTTCTTCGGATCAGTAATTGGTTTGGTGGGATGCTACAAAGGATATAATGCCGGCCGGGGAACCGAAAGTGTAGGTCTTGCAGCTAATTCAGCCGTTGTGATTGCATCGTTGCTGGTTCTTGTGGTTGATGTTTTAGCGGTACAAATTACAGATATGTTGGGATAGTTATGAGTTATGAGTTATGAATTATGAATTATGATATTAATGCTGAAAGCTGAGTGCAAAAAGCTATTAAAAATAAAATGGACCCGATAGAAAACACAACTGAAACCAACACCAGAGAGACGGTTATTGAAATCAAC
>DAONDU010000122.1:0-7923 GCA_035402725.1 Paludibacteraceae bacterium
AGCCTGTCCGGCTTGAGGACAAAACAAGATAAATTTTTTATCGGACATCAATAATCCTGAATAAAGTTTGAAGAAGTCGGGAACTTATCCACTTTGAAAATTGAGTTGAATTTTGTATTTTTGCACTTCCAAGTTTGGATAACAACTAACCGAAATCCGATGAAGAAATTCATTCTTGATCTTAAAATAACGCAAAAAGTACAACTGAATAAGCAAAATGTACTTCTAAAATTAACTTCCAAAGACTTACTTCCGGAAATATTACCCGGACAATTTGCTGAAATCCGTGTTGATGGCTCACCAGCAACATTTTTACGACGTCCCATATCCATTAATTTTATTGATTCTGCCCGGAATGAGCTGTGGCTGCTGGTGCAGATTGTAGGCGAAGGTACGAAACACATGGCAGAGATGAACCCAGGCGATTTACTTAATGCAATATTACCGCTGGGCAA
The DNA here is from genome assembly GCA_035402725.1 of Paludibacteraceae bacterium. GTDB lineage: Bacteria > Bacteroidota > Bacteroidia > Bacteroidales > Paludibacteraceae > UPXZ01. Next base: position 456 of record DAONDU010000122.1, read on the forward strand.
CACCTTCACTATACCCTCCGACAAAAATGCAAAAATTGTTCTTATTGGAGGTGGTGTTGGAGTAGCTCCACTCTACATGCTGGGCGAAAAACTTAAAAAATTGGGTTACAAATGTATTTTTTTACTTGGAGCCCGTTCCCGGAGCGATTTACTTTTACTTAATGAATTTGAAAAGATCGGACAGGTTCATACCACTACAGAAGATGGTTCTCATGGAGAAAAAGGATATGTAACCCAGCATTCGCTCTTATTTAATTCTGATTTTGATTATATATACACCTGTGGTCCAACTCCAATGATGAAAGCAGTAGCTTCTTATGCGGCAAAAAATAACATTTTCTGTGAAGTATCGCTCGAAAATATGATGGGATGCGGTATAGGAGCTTGTCTTTGCTGTGTAACTGATACCACTGAAGGAAATTTATGTGTTTGTACTGAAGGTCCTGTATTTAATATAACAAAGTTGAAATGGCAAATTTAATAACGAAACTCGGCAGATTACAAATGAAAAATCCCGTGATGACAGCTTCGGGGACATTTGGTTATGGTACAGAGTATTCCGACTTCATGGATTTATCGCGAATAGGTTGTATTATTGTAAAGGGAACAACGCTTCGCGAACGTCAGGGAAATCAATATCCGCGTATGGCTGAAACGGCTTCAGGGATGTTAAACGCTGTAGGACTGCAAAATAAGGGTGTAAATTACTTTATTGAACATATTTATCCGACGATAAAAGACCTTGATACAAATGTAATCGTCAATGTATCCGGATCTGAGATTGATGATTATGTAAAAACAGCAGAAATAATCAACGAACTGGATAAAATTCCGGGAATTGAACTGAATATTTCCTGTCCGAATGTGAAAGAGGGTGGAATGGCATTTGGTGTATCATGTGCGGCAGCAGCAAAAGTAGTTTCGGCGGTCAGAAAAGTGTACGATAAAGAGCTGATGGTTAAACTTTCGCCAAATGTGACAGATATTGCTGAAATTGCTAAAGCGGTGGAAGATACGGGAGCAGATAGCATATCATTGATTAATACCCTTTTGGGAATGGCAGTCAATGCAAAAACACGCAAACCCATACTTTCAACAATAACAGGCGGTTTATCGGGGCCTGCAGTGAAACCCATTGCATTGCGTATGGTGTGGCAAGTAGCACATGCCGTTAAAGTACCTGTTGTTGGACTTGGAGGCATCATGAACGCTACTGATGCCATTGAATTTATGCTTGCAGGTGCGACAGCAATCCAAGTAGGTACTGCAAACTTTATTAATCCTGCTATTTCTGAGAAGATAGTGGAAGGAATAAATGATTATTTAGACACGAACAACTTTTCATCAGTGGCAGAAATTATCGGTGCCCTCGAAATTTGAACATACATACAAATTTTATCTGTATTTCTGATTATTTATTTAATTCAACATTTTTTTCTTTCCATAATATTTTTATAAAATAATTATTTTTAATAATTTCTCCTATAAAGGTATCACTATTCAGAATTATTTATATTTTTGTCATAGTCTTTATTTTTTGATTTACATACTTTTGACTATATAAATTCAGAAAAATGTAAAAAAAATTGAAATTCATTCCAAAATCACATACAGAGTTTCATTAAAAATCAATGATTTATGGCAAAAGTTCTAATTTTGGGTGCCGGAATTGCCGGCCATACAGCTGCATTAATTGCAAGCAGGAAACTTGGCAAATCACATGAAGTGGTTGTTGTCAGTCCAAACTCCAATTATCAATGGGTGCCATCCAATATTTGGGTTGGTATCGGTCTCATGACCGTTAAACAGGTTATTTTTCCTCTGGCTCCGGTTTATAAAAGAATGGGTATAGTTTTCAAACAAGCAAAAGCAATATCCATCCATCCTGAAGGTGATGATGTCTCTTCAAAACAGTATGTACAAATTCAGTATGTTACCTCAGACAAAAAAGATCAGACAGAAAAAGTAGAATATGATTATCTGATAAATGCTACAGGTCCAAAACTCAATTTTGAGGCTACTGAAGGCCTTGGTCCCGATAAAAATAGTTTCTCTGTATGCACCTATGATCATGCTGCACATACCTGGGAACAACTGCAAAAATGTTTTTCAAAAATGGAAAAGGGGGAAAAGCAACATTTTGTTATTGGTACAGGTAACGGAATGGCAACTTGTCAGGGAGCTGCATTTGAATACGCATTAAATATAGCCTTTGAGATTAAAAGACGCAAACTACTGGATTTTTCCGAAATAACGTGGATATCAAACGAATATGAACTTGGTGATTTTGGTATGGGAGGAGCTTATGTGAAGCAGGGTGGTTACGTAACACCTACAAAAATCTTTGCCGAATCCATCTTCAAAGAATATGGAATAAACTGGATTGTGGGTGCAGCAGTTCAAAAAGTGGAACCCGGTGTGTTGAGTTACGAAAATCTTGCAGGTGAGTATCATAAGTTAGAATTCGACTTTTCCATGTTGATACCTCCATTTGCCGGAGTCGGGCTTAAAGCTTACAACAGGAAGATGGAAGATATCACATCCACCATGTTTGCCCCTAATGGTTTAATGAAAGTTGATGCAGACTATACTCCAAAGCCTTTTGAAGAATGGAAAGCGAGCGATTGGCCAAAAACGTATATAAGTCCTGTGTATGACAATATCTTTGCCGCTGGTATAGCTTTTGCTCCACCTCATACCATTTCAAAACCAATGACCTCAAAGAACGGAACTCCTATTACAGCGACAGCACCCCGTACTGGAATGCCTTCGGGTGTAATGGGTAGGATTGTAGCCCTCAATATCGTAGAACAGATTAAATCGGGTTCCAAAACGCTGAGACATGAAGCTTCTATGGCAAAAATGGGTGCCGCATGTATTGTCTCAGCCGGATATGGTATCAGGCGTGGCAAAGCAGCAGTGATGACTGTTTTTCCTATTGTACAGGATTGGGAAAAATATCCGAAGTGGGGCAGGAATATCGGCTATACGGTTGGAGAAATTGGTCTGGCCGGTCACTGGATGAAACTGTTTATGCATTATATGTTTATTTATAAAGCTAAAGCTATGCCCCTTTGGTGGATGATACCCGAATAAGATTAAAGCGAGTAATAACACATTAATATATTTTACCATTATGGCAAATCTTGAAAAGACAACTCCTTACAGCGAATCTTCATTTGCAACGGAACCTACAAAATGGACAAAATTCTGGCGTGTAAGCATCTTGTATCAACTGATACGCTTTTTTGTACTCAATCTGAAAATAATGCGTATTGTTGTTGGGGGACATTCCTAATAACAAATCAAAAAATGTTATGTATGGCATTCATATATCTGTATATCAGATATATGAGTGTTCTTAAATGTAGAGATATGGAAGTTAATGAAATAATCGCCGAACTTCACAAATTAGCTAGTGAAGATCATTATAATAAATTATCCCGATTTGGCATACCGGCAGACAAAGCCATTGGTGTGAAGATACCCGATCTGCGCAGACTGGCAAAAAAGATTGGAAAAAATCAAAAAACAGGATTTTCATTATGGAAAACAGACATTCATGAAGCACGTTTACTGGCTTCGATGATAATGGATGGCCGTTTGCTTACAGAATATGAATTCGACGGTCTAGTCAATGATTTTGACTCCTGGGATATCTGCGATTGCACTTGCTCTATGCTTCAAAAATCATTGTTCGCAAGGAATAAAATAGATGAATATGCTGATAATCAAAATGAATACGTAAAAAGAACAGCTTTTGTCCTGATTTGTTATTTTGCAGTGATAGATAAGTCCAAATCCGATGATTTTTTCAATCCTTTTTTCAAAATTATTGAAAAAGAAGCCTGGGATGACCGGAATTTTGTGAGAAAAGCTGTGAACTGGGCTTTACGTCAGACAGGTAAAAGAAATGAAAATTTACGTATAAAAGCAATTGAAACTGCCAATGATATACTAAAGCAAAATACAAAATCGGCCAGATGGATTGCTAAGGATGCTATCAGAGAGCTGAATGATGAAAAAATAATTGTCAGAATCCGAAAGAAGGCTGATTTGTTATAAAGAATTATCAGATAGAAGCAGTGAGTAATCCGGAATACCTTCAAAAAATAAATAGGAGGAATTTTCCGGATTTACTTTACAGCAATAGTGTTCAAAACCGTTGCTTATCATAAAATATTTGACTTTCAGTTTTGAATTGTACACAGCAACCTGATCAAAAACCAGTTGTGTAATAGGAATATTTGGTGCTTTTAATTCTATAATAATCATTGGATTACCCTTTATATCATACAGGATTGCGTCGCATCTTTTTTTCAGTCCGTTGACAATTAGTTGTTTTTCTACAGCCATCAATGCAAGTGGATACTGCTTATGTTCAATAAGATAACGCAGGAAATTCTGGCGTACCCATTCTTCTGGAGTAAGTTTTACAAATCTTTTCCTCAAACTATCGAGAATTAATAAGCCTTTTTCTGTTTGTTTTAAGCGAAATTGATATTCGGGTAAGTTGAGTTGCAACATTTTTTTAGTATTTTTGTCTTCAGAAATATAAACTACAACGAAATTACAAAAATATTTACTTACAATTTTTAAAAATCAGAATAATAAAATTGATTTTATGAAAACTAAAGAGGAGATTGTACAAAACTGGCTTCCCAGATATACCAAAAGGAAATTGGAAGATTTCACAGAATATATTTTATTAACAAATTTTTCTAATTACGTCGAAATGTTTGCCAGTTGGTTTGATGTACCGGTGTTTGGGAGAGATGGCAATATGATAAATGCATCAGCAAATGGAATAACGATTATTAATTTTGGCATGGGTAGTCCCAATGCTGCAATGATAATGGATATTTTATCAGCTATACATCCTCGTGCGGTACTGTTTCTGGGCAAATGCGGTGGATTACGTGATAAAAACCAGATAGGCGATTATATCCTTCCAAGTGCAGCCATTCGTGGAGAAGGAACTTCAAATGATTATTTTCCACCAGAGATACCTGCTTTGCCTGCATTTAATTTACAACGTGCGGTTTCCTCAAATATTCGTGATTTCGGGAAAGACTACTGGACAGGAACAGTTTATACAACGAATCGCAGGGTATGGGAACATGATAGTAAATTTAAAGAATATCTTCGTACAACCAGGGCAATGGCTATCGATATGGAAACAGCGACTTTATTTACCGCCGGATTTTATAATGGAATTCCAACCGGAGCTTTGCTGTTGGTTTCAGATATGCCACTTCACGAAGATGGTATTAAGACAGAAGAAAGTGATAAAAAAGTAACAGCCAACTTTGTAGAAGAACATCTTCGCATTGGTGTAAAATCACTTTCATCATTACTTAATAATAGCCGTACAATCAAGCATTTACGATTTGAATAATTTTGTTTTTTCGTTTAACAACCAGGATAATATATGCAAACCTATCAGCAAATAATGACAGATTTACGCCGTAAAGCGTATAGTCCCGTTTATTTTCTGATGGGAGAGGAACCTTTTTATATTGATCTGATTTCAGATTTTATGGAAGATAAAATTCTGGATGAGAGTGAAAAGGATTTTAATTTGACTGTACTTTACGGCAAAGATGTGGACATTGCAACAGTGATTAACGCTGCTAAACGATATCCGATGATGTCTGAATATCAGGTTGTTATTGTCAAGGAAGCTCAATTGATCAAAGACTGGGAAGTTTTTAGTTACTATCTTGCCAATCCGTTGAAATCAACCATCTTGTGTATTTGCTACAAATATGGCAAACCAGATGGTCGCAAAAAATGGGTTCAGGATCTGAATAAAACAGCCGTTGTTCTGGAAAGTAAAAAACTTTACGACAACCAGGTTGGGTTGTGGATTAGAGAATACCTGGCAGACCGTAAAGTGAGGATTTCGGAGAAAGCTGAAATGATGTTGACTGAATTTCTGGGTTCAGATTTGTCGAAAATAGCCAATGAACTGGATAAACTGCTCATTACCAGGAAGCCTGAGGAAAATCATATTACCCCCGAAATGATAGAAAAAAATATCGGGATAAGTAAGGATTTCAATGTCTTTGAGTTGCAAGCGGCGCTTATCAACCGGGATGTACTTAAAGCCAATCGAATTATACGCTATTTTGGGGATAATAAGAAAGCAAATCCCATCCAAATGGTTCTGAGTCAATTGTTCAGTTTTTTCAGCAATCTGATGATGTTTCATTACCTGCCTGATAAAAGCCCTGCCACCGTTGCAGCTGAACTGAAGATAACAGCTTATTTCACAAAAGATTATGTTCATGCAGCCAAAACATATAATGCATGGAAAACTATGAATATAATCAGCTGGATACGCGAGACAGATGCTCGCAGCAAAGGGATTGAGGACACCGGATCAGAATCCGTTGATTTGATGAAAGAATTAATATTTAAGATTTTACATTGATGAATAAGTTTTTTGAGTATTTTAAAAAATATAATAGTTATTATTATCTGCTTCTCGTATTTTTTTGTCTTACACCCTGGGCTACACCTCCTGTAGCCTTATTTTTGGGACTCATTTTTACATTAACGCTTGGTTCTCCCTTTCCGGTTTTCAACAAAAAAGCCTCAAAATACTTACTACAAATAGCTGTTATCGGATTAGGTTTTGGTATGAACCTGCAAGAATCACTCAAAGCGGGAACTGATGGAATTTTATTCACAATTATTTCTGTAGTGAGTGTAATTGTAATTGGAATTCTAGCTGGTAAACTCTTTAAAGTAGACAAAGTTACTTCTTATCTTATTTCCAGTGGAACAGCGATTTGTGGTGGGAGTGCGATTGCGGCGGTAGGTCCAATTGTAAGGGCTGATGAGAGTCAAATGTCCGTTTCTCTCGCAACTGTTTTTGTATTGAATGCGATCGCGTTGTTTATTTTCCCTGTAATAGGCCATTGGCTTGATTTAAGCCAACAACAGTTTGGAACGTGGGCAGCTATTGCCATTCATGATACAAGTTCAGTGGTCGGAGCCGGTTCTGCATACGGTGAGGAAGCGCTGAAAGTGGCTACAACAGTTAAATTAACGAGAGCACTATGGATTATTCCGCTTTCCATATTTACGACTTTTTACTTTAAATCAAAGGGAGATAAGATGTATATTCCCTGGTTTATATTATTTTTCATAGTTGCCATGCTGTTAAATACTTATTTCAATATTGATCAAAAAGTAACAGAATCGATTGTAAAAGTTTCACGCCAGTGTTTGACACTGACTTTATTCTTTATTGGGGCGGGATTATCTCGCGAGAATTTGAAAACAGTAGGTGTAAGATCTTTGTTATTAGGTGTCACATTGTGGTTTTTCATAGCAGTAATTAGCATAGTTTTTATCATTTTTTATTTCTGATGAAAAACGTTATTTTTATATTTATAATTATAATTCATTGTTGTCCGGTAAAAAAATAAAGATAGAATAAAAAGACGGAGCCAATCTT
>DAONDU010000123.1:0-7893 GCA_035402725.1 Paludibacteraceae bacterium
GACAACAAACAACGCGCACATAAATTTGAACAGATCAAAAATAACGCCGTTGAACTCAGCGAAAAAATTGCAGCGCTTGGCAGCCTTACCATTGGTGCAAAAACCAGCTCAACAGGCAAAATCTTTGGTGCCGTAGGTCCAATCCAAATAGCAGAAGCTCTTGAAAAAGCCGGTGTAACTGTGGATAGAAAAGTAATTGCCATCAAAGAACCGATCAAAGAAGTGGGTTCATATACAGCAAGTGTAAAACTTCACAAGGAAGTTTCTGCTGAAATCTCATTCGAAGTGGTATCTGAATAAGTTCCTTTCGATTCAAAATCCCGCGAAAAGCCGATATGCTAATAAATAGTGTATCGGCTTTTTTTATTGAATAGAAATCATACACCTGCGAAGTATTCAAACAAAATGATGATTTCTAAAAAAACGAATCATTAGTTTCGAAAAATAATCATCATTTGAATATTCTCTTTTCTATTTTTTTTGACTTTATCCCCACCTTAAGACACAAAGTAACTTTTTTTAATTGAATATTCTTCATTTTATTCTTAAAATTAAAATTTATTCTCTTTCTTTGTAAAAATAATTTACTCAATTTTTCAATTCATGCAATTACTCAATCAAAACCACAAAAAAATCATTTTGTAACTTGTTTTGATTAATTTTTCCATGATCACCATTCCATCTTGCATTATTCGTTAAATTAATTCATTATTTTGAATTATTGACAGATAGTCCGATTTTCTCGATTACGAACTTATTGTTATTTTCGAAATATAATTTTCATATTATTAACATTAATTTACGAGAGAATGAAAAAAAAGAACCTTTCAGAACTGAAGGTTGTAATTACACTATTATTAAGTGTAATTGCCCTTACAACTTTCGCACAAAATCTCACTCTTACAGGAACGGTAACTGATATTAACAGAGGACCTATTATTGGCGCAACAGTAGTAGTTCAGGGATCTGTCAATCAGGGTACTGTGACAAATTTTGAAGGAAAATTTGTTTTAACAAATGTACCTTCAAACGGGACCATTCATGTTAGTTATGTCGGTATGCAGCCTCAAGACCTTTCGGTGGGTGGCAGAACCAATATCGACGTAATCCTGCAGGAAGACAGCAAAGTTCTTGGAGAAGTGGTGGTTACCGCTTTAGGCATTAAAAGAGAATCTAAAGCTTTAGGTTACTCCATCTCCACTATTTCTGCCAAAGATATTGTAAGAGCCGGAGCTCCGAACTTTGCAACATCTTTGTATGGAAAAGCTACCGGAGTCCGAATTCAGGCCGCACCCGGAGGAAGCACTTCAGCTGTTTCTATTAATGTACGTGGCTTAAGTTCTATTACTGGTACCAATCAACCTTTAGTAATTGTAAATGGTGTGCCAATAAGGAATGGAGATGCAAACAATAGTGATTATTGGTCAGATCAACGTATAAACAGCAATGGTTTGATTGACATTAACTCTGAAGATATTGAAAGTATATCTATACTAAAAGGGGCATCAGCATCGGCTCTATATGGTTCTGAAGCTGCCAACGGTGTGGTAATGATTACCACGAAAAGTGGAAGAACAAGTTCCAGGCTTGGTGTTGATTTCAATGCTAACCTTAGTGGTGACATGGTAGCCTATATGCCTGAATATCAGACAGTATTTGGCCCGGGGGTCAGAGTTGGGGGACGTGGTAGTTATGAGAAAAGTACAGGAGGATTTTGGGAAAGGACCTATAATGGTCAGACCTACAAATCTATCAGAACTGCAACCGCTACATACGGTCCAAAGTATGACGGCAGCGATGTACTTTACTGATGGAACGGTACATAAATACGAACCGGTAAGTTCAAGTCCCTGGAATGAAATTTTCAGAACCGGATACAACCAAACATATAATGTAGGTATCACACAAGGCACCGATAAAGGCAATATGCGTTTTTCATATACGTATGTAAACAATTTACCGACACAATACAATAGCACATATAATAAGAATAACTTCAGTTTAACCGGCTCTTATTCATTGAATGACAACCTAAAATTGCAATATTCAGCCAATTATATTATCCAGAATATAAAGAACCGTCCTTACCGCATCAGTCGGTTAACCAACAATTTTTCGGGAATGGTTAATGCTTATGATGATGTTGCATACATCAGAGAAAACTCTGTAACAAGTTTAGGATATATGAATGTTACTACAGGCGAGAACACCCTTACCCCTAAAGAATCATTCGCTTATCCGTTGGCTGCAGGTTCGCTTGTCTCAGAATATTTCTGGAATATTTATGGTAAAGAACAATTGGAAAACAATAACCGTTTAATCGCAAGTGTTACTCCAAGCTGGAAAATCATTGAAGGGTTAACACTTCAGGGACGTATTTCAACCGACTACACCACAGAAAAAATAGAAAATAAAAACAAGACAGAAAAACCTTTAGTATTCGGATCTTATACCGGATATTACGGTTTATCTAACAGAAGATATGAAATTTTCTATGGTGATTTACTCCTCATGTTCAACAGAAATCTGACTGATAAATTAGGTTTGGTTGCTAACGTAGGATGGCAGGGACGTACCGAAAAGTCATTTAATACTTCTGTAGGGACAAATGGTGGATTATCGGTTGAAAATTGGTTTCATCTTAATGCCAGTAAAAACACCCCTTCCTCTGGCATGTATGAGAGCTCTTATTTAAAACAAGCGTTTTTAGGAACAGTTAGTTTTTCATGGGATAATTATTTATATGTAGAAGCTACCGGTAGACAAGAAAAGAGTTCAACATTAGCTCAGGGAAATAATTCTTTCTTCTATCCATCCGTAAACTCCAGCTTTATCTACACAGACGCCTTCAAGAATGCATTACCCAATTGGTACGATTATGGAAAACTGCGTGTATCATACGGTAAAGTAGGTAATGCACCGGAATTATACAGAGCAGTACAAGCTTTTAATCAATCATCTGCTTCGGGATATATATATAATACTGTTCCATCAAATTTAGGAAATGACAAAATTCGTCCTGAACAAAAATATGAATTTGAAATTGGATGGGAGAATAAATTTTTTGACAACAGACTTGGATTTGAAGCTACTTATTACAACAACAAAATTAAAGATCAAATACTTCAGACCACAACTCCAAACACGGCAGGTGGCTCATCTATTCTGTTGAATATAGGTGAACTCCACAACCATGGATTTGAATTCTCAGCTTATGGCACCCCATTCAAAACAAAAGACTGGAATTGGGATTTGAGAGGAAATATCGCATTCAACAGAAATACAGTTACCAAACTGATGGAAGGTATTGACGTTTTGGTTCATCAGGATATTGATGGTGGAGCTGTACGAATTGAATCGCATGTTGGCGAACCAATGGGAGATCTTTATGCTTATGCACCGCTTCAAGACTCAAAAGGAAATTTTGTTGTTGGTTCTGACGGATTTTACAAGCTAACTCCGGACAGGGTCAAAGTTGGTAATGCAATGCCTAAAGCAATCGGTGGTTTTGGTTCTACATTGAGATATAAAAACATATCTTTTGATGCCACAATTGACTTCCGCATCGGTGGTGCAGTATTAAATACACCTTATGAATACCTGATGGGACGTGGATCATTGGTAGAATCCATGAATTATCGTGATACCGATCATGGTGGTCTGAAATACTATTTCGCAAATAATGACGGAGGTACAATGCCTGTTACTCTCGGAAACGGCACAGCGCCATCAGGAGCTATTGTTTATGATAACGGACTTATTCTGCCCGGTGTGAAGGAAGATGGTTCCGTAAACGACATCATGCTTGAATCAGACAAATGGTATAACTGGACTTATAACTGGGGAGTTGGTGATCCGACCTACTATTCACATGCCATTTTCGACAATAGCTATGTAAAAGTTCGTGAATTAGCTTTAAGCTATATGTTACCAAGAAATGTTATCTCGAAAATTGGCTGTAACAATCTTTCATTAAGTGTATTTGCGAGAAATCCATTCTATATTTATAAAAATCTTCCAATATTTGATGCAGAAGCAACAGATGGAACATCCTGGATATCTCAGGCTCAAATTGGAGGTTCTACAGCTACTACCAGAACATTCGGTGTATCACTTAGGGCAACTTTTTAATCATCAAACATTTAAATGAAAATATAATGAAAAATATATTATCAAAACTATTCATTTTTGCCATGATTATATCAATGGCATCTTGCAGCGATGAAGCTTTTACCAGCAAGTACGCAGACCCGGGTAAAACCAGTACTGCTTCCTGCGAGAAGTTAATGACTGGTGTATTTTACAGCGGAAGGGAATATACATTCAATTCATACTGGAGAATATTCACATGGGATTATTCAGCTATAAGTCGCTATGCTCAGACATTAGGTGTACTGAACGGAGATGGTCGTTACCAATACTCCGACAGCTATGCTTCTGACAGATGGAACAATTTTTACAATGTTCTTTCGCAATTCAGAGTTCTGGAAAACGAATATAATAAGCTAAGTGATGCTGACAAAGCTAATTATGAAGTTTTCGTATTGCTTGCAAAAGTTTACATGTACGATCACCTTATCCAGATAACAAACTGCTGGGGCGATGTACCTTATTCTAAAGCAGGTTATTTATCCATTACGGGTGATGTAGCAACATCAAATCCGGCTTACGATACAGCTGAATCTATTTATTCGGCTGTGATGTCAGACCTGAAAGCCATTAATACAAAATTAGCAGGAATGACATCGTTATCACCGTTGACAACAAGCTATCTGAAAGCCCAGGATTTCATCAACGGTGGCAATTTATTATCATGGAGAAAATATGCCAATTCATTGCGTTTACGTGTTGCCACTACTGTTGCCGATAATGGTACTTTAACCGCTGATGCAAGAGCAGCTATCCGTGAAATGCTTACGGACCCTTCAACTTATCCAATGGTAGATTCAAATTCAGAGAACATAAAGGTTATTCCGGATACCGATGGATTTAATTATGGTCAACAATATCAGGATGGATGGGAGACATGGATAGGAGAACTTAACCGTGCTTCAAAGGCGATGGTTGATGCGCTGCAGGGAGATGCTCGTATGGATATCCTGTTTGACAAGAACAAAGGTGGAAATTATGTTGGTGTAGATACTCATACTGATTTTGCAACTCAAAGCACGCTGTTCGAAAGTGGCACACATTATAGCGCCTATGATTCTGCCACGTTCAGCAGAAACAAAAAGCTGGAGGGAATAATCATATCAGCAGCTGAAGTTGCTCTGCATAAATCAAATGCGTTTAGTAAAGGATATGCAACAGGTGATGCTAAAACTGCCTTTGTCAAAGGCATGGTGCTTTCCACTGAAATGTATTATGGCATCAATGCTCAGGCAACTTATCGCACTCCTACAGCAGCTCCGGCAACCAATGCTGTTCAGGCTTTTGCAACCGCTAAATGGGACGCAGCTTCCAATAAAGATGCAGAAATTGCCACTCAGACATGGCTCAACTTCGGATTCCTGAATTCAACTCAGGCATGGACAACAGTAAGAAGAACCGGTTATCCTGTATTGTACTTCCCAACCGATAATTCATCGGCAACATGCCCGAATGTACCGGTTCGGTTACGGTATCCGCCAAGTGAAAGGAATTCCAACACGGCAAATTATACACCTTTCAAAAACGAAGATAATTATACAACTAAAATGTTTTGGGCTAAATAGAACTAACATCATTTTAGAGAAAGGTTAAAACGAATGAGGAATCGTTGTGAAAGTAGTATACAGACATAACGATTCCTTCATTTTCAATAATTACAACAATGAAAATAAAATACGTGTTATTGGTAGCGGCCGCAGTTTTTTCAACTTTGGTTAAGTCGCAGGAAAGTTTTGTACATGGTGTATCGGATGAATATGTCTGGCCCACCGATGAAAAAGTGCTAACGAAATTACACAAGTGGCAGGATTTGAAATTTGGATTGATTATTCACTGGGGTATTTATTCTGTTCCCGGAATTGTAGAATCGTGGTCAATTTGCTCAGAAGACTGGATTACCCGCGACACTACAAGAACTTATGATGAATATAAAAACTGGTATTGGGGGTTGGCTAAACAATTTGCACCTGCTGAGTATAATCCACAATTATGGGCCGATGCGGCAAAAAACGCCGGAATGAAATATGTGGTATTCACCACAAAACATCATGACGGATTTAATATGTACGATACAAAGTATTCTGATTTTTCTATCACCAAAGGTCCATTCAGGGATAATCCTAAAGCGGATGTAGCAAAATTCGTATTTAATGCCTTTAAGGAAAAAGGGTTTATGATTGGTGCCTATTACTCCAAACCCGACTGGCATTGTCCGGATTATTGGTGGCCTTATCGGGCAACTCCGGATCGGAATCAAAATTACAGTATCGAAAAAGAACCTGCGAGGTGGAATAGATATAAAACATTCGCATACAATCAGATTGAAGAATTAATGAATAATTATGGCTCTATTGATATTCTTTGGCTGGATGGCGGATGGGTAAACAGTGAACGCAGGAAAGCGTTTATCGATATGCCTAAAATAGCAGAGATGTCACGTAAAGCTCAACCGGGAATAATTATTGTGGATAGAACAATACAGGGTGAATTTGAAAACTATCAAACTCCGGAACAGCAAATTCCCGCCACACAGCTTCCAAATCCATGGGAAAGCTGCATGACGCTCGGCACGGACTGGGGATGGACACCCAATGCAAAATTTAAATCAACCACCTTTGTAATTGGAAAATTAATGGAAATTGTGGCGAAGGGTGGAAATTTATTGTTGGGCGCAGGTCCCGATTCCAAAGGAGTTTTTCCGAATGAGGTATATTCACGCTTTGCTGAAATTGGCAAATGGCTTAAGGTAAACGGAGAAGCTATTTACGAAACAACCATTACTCCCGATTATCATGAGAATAATACCTGGTTTACAGCAAATAAAGATGGAAAAAAAATGTATGCACTTTACGCTTTACCGGATGGAGATAGTCTACCTGAGACGATAGAATGGCAAATCAACCTTCCAAAAAAAGGAACTAAAGTGATTTTGTTACAAACTGGAAAATCTGTAAGTTACACAATTAAAAATGATAAAATAGTTATCAAACTTCCAAAAGGATTAAGAAACGAACCCCTGGCTTTTTCATTTCAGGTAAAGTAGAGGAAGTTGCGAACCGTTGCCAAGATTATAGTGATGTTACAATATCGTGTCGCGCAACGGAATTGGCTAACGGCTATTTGTCATCCCGATGCGCAGCGAGGGATCTAAAAGTAACTGATTAACTATGAAATTACGCCTTTATTATGTTTATATTCTTACTACGAAAAGCAATACAGTCCTCTATACCGGTGTAACGAATGATATAAAACGTAGAGTTTTTGAACACAAATTCGGATTCAATGAAGGGTTTACAAAAAAATATCATGTTCACAAATTGGTTTATTTCGAAGTGTTTGATTTTGTAGAATTGGCTATTGTCCATGAAAAGCAAATAAAGGGTTATTCCAGTGAGAAAAAAATTAAACTAATTGAGGCATTGAATCCTGATTGGAAGGAAATGGAAGTTTAATGATTAGATTCCTCACTTCGTTTTTATGGCGTAGGCCAAAAAAAACTTGTTCGGAATGACAGAATCATTCTTTATCAATTACCCGTCGATACGGTTTGTGAGAATGATGAGGTTTAACACTACGGGTTCTTGGGGAGTTTATGTGTCGCTGCCACACTTATGATGATGAAGTAAACAACAGTCGGGCAGCGGAATTTACTAAAACGGTTGTCTGTCATCCCGAATGGAACGCAGTGAAGTGAGGGATCTAAAAAAGTCTTTAATTATGTCATTGATAGTGTCCCGAATTCTC
>DAONDU010000124.1:0-7893 GCA_035402725.1 Paludibacteraceae bacterium
AACCTTCCTCCTCTTTTCGGATGATGACGCGGTCGTCGTTAATCATCCGGCTTCCTGCTTTGACCCACAAACCTGAGATGGTACTTTTCCCGGCTCCCGAAAAACCGCTGAATAAGCGTCCTTTTTTTCCATCGAATATGCACGATGAATGCATCATAACCGCATTCCCCTGCAATGTGGCATAATGAAAAAGAATGGCTCCCATCGGGAATAACAGTGGTTCTAATGTGTCTCCTATCAGTTTCGACCAGATTTTCCACTGTCTGAGAGCATCATCCAACAGTGCAAATTGCTGAATTTCATCCTGCCTGTGCTGGTCATAAACCGTGAAAACTAACCCTGCTCCCGTGCGATAAATTGTATAGAATATCTTTTCTGAATTTGCAGCTTTAAAAACAAGTTCCGCACCGCACAGAATACCTTCGGGGACTCCATCCAGACACTCAACCAGAATATCCGGTTCCTGTTTTTGGTTACACACAAAATGAGTATAACCTACATCGAGACGGATCTGTCGTTTGGAAAAAAGCCGGATGATAAATCCTCCTACCGTAATCTGAACCTGATGTTGACCGAACATTAGCATAAATTACTGATTAGACAAGAGTATGTTCATCTTATCCAGAAAGGTTTCCACATCTCTGAGGGCTGTTTCCTGTCCGACTTCGAAATTTTCGGTCAGCAGTTGAACCATCGCTTCGTTGTCAGCGCATTTATCGGAATTTTCCCAGATGAATTTGCCGGTTTCGTTCAGTGTAAAAAGCCGGTTCATCTGTGCCACATTTCCGCTTAGCGGCACAATAACCAGTTCGTCGCCCACAGAGCGTGTTACAAAACGATTTTTAATATCATTAAGTTGCTTGAAATCCATAATACCAGAAATTTTATTTTTTAATACTTACAAAGATATGTTTTTTTTGTAAAAGACACTAGTATGAAGGAGAATAAGTTAATGGTTATTGAGTTGTTGATATACTAATATGCCAATTTGAAGATTTGAAGATTGGTGATTTGTAAAAGGTAATTGAGAATATTAAAATATAATGGTTTTCTTCAAAAAAATCCGTAATTTCGTTGCATAATTGGTCTGCAATGAACAATCGTTACAGGTTTTTCGTTGGCTCACCTGTAATTAAAAAATAATAGATCAGAAAAATATGAATACTCAACAAGTAGTTTTAATCACCGGTGCATCATCGGGAATAAGTAAAGAAGCTGCCAGATTATTGGCCGGAAAGGGTTATAAAGTATATGGAGCTGCCCGTAACGTAGAAAAAATGGAGGAACTTATCCCGCTGGGTATCACTGTCATTCCTTTGGATGTAACCAATCAATCCTCCATTGAAAATTGTGTGGACCGAATTCTGACGACAGAAGGTCGTATCGATATTCTTGTCAATAATGCCGGATATGGCACTTTTGGTCCGGTGGAAGCGGTTCCTCTGGAGGAAGGCAGGCGTCAGTTTGAGGTAAATCTCTTTGGAATGGCGGCACTGATTCAAAAAATACTTCCGGTGATGCGTAAGCAGAAAAGTGGCCGTATAATCAACGTTTCATCGATGGCTGCCTATTTCAGTGAACCGAACGGGGGCTGGTATCATGCAACAAAAGCTGCGGTGGAACGTTACAGCGATGCACTCCGGATGGAAGTGAAACGTTTCAACATACAGGTAGTTCTCATTCAACCCGGTATGATCAATACAGAGTGGCAGGTCATTGCGGGTCAGTATCTGCTGAAATATGCGGCGAATACGGTTTACGAACCATCAGCCCGTCATCAGGCAGAAATGTTCGAAATGGGATATAAGCGGGCTTCGAAACCTGTGGTTGTAGCCAAAGCAATTGTTCGTGCCAGTACCAGTCGTCGTCCCTGTCTCCGTTATAAAATTGGTGGAATGGCTAAGCCAATCCTTTTATTGAGAAAATTAATGCCCGACAGGTGGTTTGACGCGATAACCGCATACGTTATGAACGGTAAAAACTAAGATTATTTATTTTCCTTCGTTTTTTTTCTTCTCAGAATCAAACCAGAGGTCTGCTTTTTTGAAAGCAATATTTACAATCAGCACCAGCACTGTGCAGATAGCTGTTTCCCGGTAATATCCAAGTCCGGCAAGGGAGCCTAATGCAGCGCTGCACCAGATGGTGGCTGCTGTTGTAAGTCCGTGTACACTACCGTGATCATGCAGAATAACCCCTGCACCCAGAAAGCCGACACCGGTTACAATCTGAGCGATTATACGCGTTGGATCCGCACCCTTTTCGGTAAGAAATACATTGATCAGCACATAGATACATGCTCCGATTGCCACCAGGGTATTGGTTCGCAATCCGGCCGTTTTATTGTTCCACTGACGCTCCAGACCAACAGCTCCTCCGGCTGCTGTGGCTACCAGTAAACGTACGATAAAATCGGTAATTTCCATGGAAGTATTTTTTAAAGTTACGAGACAGTTTATAGTGAAAAGTTCATAAAGTTCATCAAGTTCATCAAGTAAAAAACAGTCAATAATCAATAGTTTATAGTGAAAAGTTCATCAAGTTTATAAAGTTTATCAAGTAAGATATAGTAATCAGCAATCAATAATCAGCAATCAGCAATCAGTAATCAGTAATCAGTGAACAGTGAACAGTACATGCTTCGACAGGCTCAGCGTTCCATGCTACACACTACACATTCAACATTATACAATTCAACAATTCAACGAATCAACGATTAAACAATTAAACATTATCAAATTGGCACATTTTCAAATCTTCAAATTGATACATTAGTACATCAATTCACCGATTATAACTTAATAACTCAATAACGAATAACCAATCTCCCCTGAACAGTTATTTTTTCCGGATGGCATTGGTGTATGAATCAATCACCTTAAATACACTGTGATTGGATTTGAAAAAGCTCCGAAACAGATTTCTGGCTTTTTCAAAATTGATTTTGGCATCCACCCAGTCGTCCTGCTCATACTGTGCAACTGCCATGTAGAAATGTATATGTGCTTGTGCCCGTACATTGGAGCGATAATATACTTTCTGACTTTCCAGAAAAGCTACAAATTCTTTTTCCTTTTCATTCTCGCTGTACACTTTATACACATCCTGATAAACAACCGGATTGTCGGGGGCAAGTGTAATTATCTGATTGGTACGATTGGCATAATCGGGATTATTCAGTTCCATTTCCAGTTTGAGTACTGGAACTAGTGTCAGGTAGTCGTTAGGAAGTATTTCATCGGCTTTGAGATAATACAACAAAGCCTTGTCGTTTTGTTTCTTCTCAATATAAATCTCTGCAATTTTACGGGCAGCCTCGGCTTTATCGGTGTTTTCGGTATATAATCCGAATGCTTCCTGAGCCATCAGCAACGCATCGTCAAAATCACCCGTAGCAAAATAGGCATCAGTCAGATTGGAAAGCGCAACTGGATAATTTTTATTAAGTTTCACAGACTGTTCCAGGTACGCAATGGCAGTTTCAAAATCTTCTTCGAGCATGGCAGTATAACCTAAACCGTTTAGTGATTTGTAATCAGAGACATTGTGCTGATAGGCCAGCAGATAATTGTCTTTGATGGCTACCACCAAAGCCGAATCGGACATGATCCAGCCCTCTTCATCGGTTAGCTGTACATTGAGGTAGTAATCGCCGAGCGATTTATGAAGCGTGTAATTAGTCGGATATTTGCCAATTAATTCATTCAGGATACTGTCTGCAGGAAAGTTTACATATATTGGCCTGTTTTGAATTACAGACTGGCTAGGTGCACTATCATTCAGTGCAAATACCCGATGGTTGTTGACACCGATATTATAGTTGAGCAGCAGGTCTGTTTTGGCAATGACTATTTCCGGGTTCTGATTAACTGTATCGGCGCTATCGAGGACCTGATACGCCGATTTATATCTCTTTTGGGCTATCAGTTCGCCCGAATGACCTATTGGGCCCGACTGTGCAAGTGCCAGTGCAGCGCAAAAGAGTAGTATGATTGATACAAAAAATCTCATTCTAAAAATAATCATGGTTTGATTGCAAGAAAACCGGTGGAATAATTTTAATTTACCAGTATGCTATTAGCCATTGATACAAAACATATGCCTGATTTTCCTTTCTCATTGCATAACGGTTAATTATCCGTTTTTATTTTGGTGAATAAAGGTGTTTGCCTCATATTATTTATTTCAGGATGCCGGAATGTACCTTTTTTGCTTTTCCCTTCCACATACGTGCTGAAATTTTTTCCATCCATTGAAACCTTAAATCTTGTGAGGATGGTTTCCGGATCGATTTATTTATAGACCAGCCGGAAAAAAGGTGCTTCAGCATTTTTATCATTGTCAATAAACAACCGTTTTATCGGAACATTTGACCTGGTATGGATGGTATGTCCTTCGTTGCCATAATAAACAGCTTTCGCAGGCTTTTTCTCATTATTCAGGCTTATAATCATCAGATTACCACCATATCATCATGTACGACCGGCTGAGTATATTGCTGAATTGAATATAACAAAGATATACATTTATTTTAAACATGTCGTATAGCTTTCAAAAATTAAGAGACCATTCAATTTTAGGATAGCTCATTATAATTCTATGAAATGAACCACCCGGACATAAAAAATCCGGATATAATCAAAGTAAATTTGTTGGTTATATCCGGAAAAGAGTTTACAGATGTTATTTACAATCCTTCGAGTTCCTTCTGAGCTTCAGATTTTGAATCCACATTTTCCTGCATGAACTGTTCGTCAACCACCACCTTATCCTTAACAAAAACCACTTTAACGGTAACAAACAGCAAAATAGCCATTGAAATAATCAGAACCCATTTGGGAAATTTCTTTTGAGTATCATTCGATTTCCACATGGCAAGCAGTGCCAGTATTATTGCCAGTATTATAGGTAAGAATGCAATACTACCCATGGGCAAGATGGCAAACACAAGTCCTAATGCCGCAAATACAACGGCCAGAATATTAAATAGTTTTCTCATAATAAATAAATTAAATTCCTGTAGCTTTGGAAAGTGTAACTTGTCCGATACCTACCGGAATGCTGAATTTCATCATACACGGTATTCGTTTGGCATCCGTAGAGAGCCACACCAGATTTTTATCCACTCCTCTCAACTTATCGGTTTTGGCTGAGATGGAAAGTTTGAAACATTCCTTTTTACCCAGATTACCTGCCGAAACGGTTTCTTTTCCCATCATCTTGATCCAGATAAAATGTTCCTTTTTATCGAATATCAAGGAAAAACGAAGTGACTGTCCTTTTGCCATTTTCGACAAATCGACCGTACGAAGTTTGTACATAAGCGTTACCGCGTCGAAAGTGTTGGCACTGATATTTACATTTTCGGTTTCTGCCGGTTTGTCTCTTCGTTTTGAATAAGCTGAAACCTGACTTCCTGCTGCATTGAATGTGTACTTTTCCTGCTTGGTGTATCCGCCTTCATAAACATTGCGCTTAAAAAGCGTTGGTTTCAACGAATAGGGATGTACATAAGACTCGTACAGGTCACGGATTTTGAAAAAGGAATCCCACTTGGTGTAGGTAGCCACCTGAACGCACAGGCGCAGGTAAGATTTTGAACTCGTTTTGATCGGCTCCGTTTTCATCGTGATTTGAGCCAGGCTGGTCATCATACCGCTCAGTTGGTAAGAACCGTTATATACCAGTGTTTCGTTGGGTCTGATTTGTGCACCGGCAAGCTGAATGCCTGCGAGCAGAAGGAAAGTAATAACTGTTTTTTTCAGTGACATATGTAAGATAAATTTGTGTTTACGTAATACAGTGAGTTTTTCTTTTTTTTTGTTCCCGAAAACTCAAAATTGTATTTATAACGACCGTACAAACATAAAATTGTCCGGTGATCATTCATTTCCGTGATTGGCAGACTTATTGTCACAACCGGATTCCGGAATAGTTTTGCAAAATTAGTTATTTTATCGGAAATTCAGGTCTGACAGTTTGAAAAAGTATCCCTGTCAGCCTGTCTTTTTTGTTATCCGGTTCAGTTTTCAGTGTTTACTTACATCTTATGTTTGATAAAATTATTGGTCTCCAGTTCATCGAATGCCTGATTGAGTTCTTCGCGTGTATTCATAACGATGGGTCCGCCCCATGCTACCGGTTCCTTCAGCGGGCGGGCTGCCAGAAGCAAAAACCGGGCACCATTACTGCCTGCTTTTACCTGAAGTTCTTCAAAGTCTGACGATAGTTCATTCGAAGCAGTAAATAAAATGGCACAAGCCTTTTCTTCGAATGCAGCTCCTTCTCCGGCGGGAGCCAGCGTACCATCAATCAGGTAAATAAACAGGGTTTCATCGTTGGGAGTTTCGTTGTAAGTCCACTTTGTGCCGGGTTTTAACTGTACATCCAGATACGTTACCTTCACATAGTTTCCGCTTACGGCTGCAGTGTGATTTTTATAACTGCCGGACAAAACACGTATGACTGCATTTTCTTCTTCAACCAGAGACACATCTTTTATTGTTATATCCCGATACGCAGGTTCGGTCATTTTATCTTTTGCGGGTAGGTTTACCCACAACTGACAACCCAGCATGCGTTCGGATGCAACGGGCATTTCCTGATGAATGATACCGGAGCCCGCTGTCATCCACTGACATTGCAGGTTGCTGATGGTTCCGCTGTTTCCCAGACTGTCGCCGTGTTCTATTTCACCGCTGATGAGGTAAGTAACTGTTTCGATACCACGGTGCGGGTGCCAGGGAAATCCTTTGATGTAATCGGCAGGATTGCTGCTGTCGAATCCGTCGAGCATGAGAAACGGATCAAAATCCTTTACTGTTTTCAGTCCCAACACACGCTGCAGATGAACTCCTGCTCCGTCAACGGCTTGCTGTCCGCGGACTATTTGTGTACATTTTCTCTTGTTCATAATATTGTTTATATGAGGTTATTTCGGATAGCCTACGGGATGATTCAGCCACATGACCTGCGATTCTTTCAGATTCAGGGCTTTGCGGAGCGCGACCTGATTCATGCTTGCCCGCGGGCGTGTTCCCAGATCATTGGCAGCGCAAAACAGGGAGATATTCTGCGAAACAATTCCGGCATCAATGGCTCCCATTTCAAAGAAATGTTTGTTTCGTTCGGCATTACCGGGTGAATAATTTTTGTAGCGCGACATATCGCTGACGAGCAGCAGGATAACAGGTGTACCCAACGGACGATTGCCATCCATAAGCGGACGAAGATCTTCGGTGGTAACCAGTACCAGGTCATTTGTAATTGCATTGTAAAAGTAAGTCCCGTCGGCACGGCTGACGTAAATATCCACATCCTGCGAGTTCATCGCTGAAGGCGCTGTTTTCTTCCCGTTTTCAGGCCGGTTGATACCGTTGGCAGCCCAAAGCAGATCCGACAAATCCTGCAAACTGAGGTCACGGGTTTCATAGATATTGACCGAACGACGTTTCTGAAAAGCTTCCATGGTGTTGTAACCACGGTATTTGGTGTGTTCGTTGAGTTTGATAACTACCGAATTCTGAGCGCTCAGGCTAAAAACTAATGCCGTGAATGTAAAAAACAAAATCGTACGTTTCATATCTGTTTATTTTTAATTAATTGGTTAAATAAAACTATTGTCAGGTTAAAAAAGTTCTTTTATGTCCTCTAGCCGGACTGGCTTTTACTTTTTGCCTCAGTAGTTTTGTATTTTATTTGTTTCGGCGATTTCCGCTTCGCTCCAATTGGCTACAGCCCCAAAAAGTAAACAAAAAAGGCCGCCGCTGTCGATAAAAAGCTAAAAATTGTCTGCGTTTCGCTCAAAGCGTCCAAACTCCTCTCCGCCAAAAGGCGGATCGTCAGACAAGGACGCTTTTTAACCGCTACACTCCGGCAATTTTATTCGTATAG
>DAONDU010000125.1:0-7694 GCA_035402725.1 Paludibacteraceae bacterium
CTGATTAGTTCTTTCAAAGATAATCATTTTAGGCGAAATATAGGATAATCATTTTCGGATAATTACAAACTCACTTCCTGATGTAATAACAGGTAATCTTATCGCGGGTAACAAATAGGAATGCTTTGATCTTACATGCTATGGTTTGTCATATACCTTTACCTCTGAAAAGAATTTCGAGCGTCGAGACCAGTATCTTAATATCGGTCAGCAGCGACATATTTTCCATGTAGATTATGTCATAATCCAATCGTTCAATCATCTTTTCCAGTGTATCCGAATAGCCGATTTTGATGGGTCCCCACGAAGTCAGTCCCGGTCTGATCCGATAGAGCAAACAATAGTAGGGCGCTTCCTTTACAATCTGATCAATAAAAAATTTTCTTTCGGGTCGAGGTCCGACAATGCTCATATCACCTTTCAGCACATTCCAGAATTGTGGTATTTCATCCAGCCTGTATTTTCGTAGTGTACGTCCCGTATTTGTAATTCGTTCGTCATTGGCGCTGCTTAGTTTGGGTTTGCCGTTTTCGGATCCGGTAAACATGGTTCTGAATTTCAAAATTTCAAATTCTACCCCGTTTCGGCCAATCCTTTTTTGTCGGTACAATACCGGGCCTTTTGAATCTATCTTTATTTTCAGGCCGATATAAATCATCAGGGGTAGAAGTAAAATGAGAGCAACAGCCGAAATAATTATGTCAAAGGTCCTTTTAACACTGACCTCCCAATCATTCATTGTTGTATTGTTGATACTCACCAACGGATTAATGCCGTAATGATTAATTCGTGCTTTTCCGGTTACAATTTCATATTGCCGGGGTGTAAACCGTATATCAATATCATACTGGAACAGGTTACTGATAATTTTAAAGATTTTATGTTCATCGGCATCATCAAGTGCGACAATCACTTCCTTTACATCCTGTTTCTCGATAAATTCTTTCAGATTTTGCAAGTTTCCAACAATCATTTTCGGCTCAACACTTTTTTCCGCGGAATCAACCTGAATAAACCCTGTGATTGTATTAAACAGCTGATTACGTTCTATTCCCGAAGCTATTTTTTGTGCGTTAGCACCCGTACCAATGACAAGCGTCTTTTTGGTCCATTTTTTTCGGTAAAAATTCCGTCTCACTCTCCAACTCAGCAGCGTTCTGAAAATCAACGTTATAAAGAACAGAAGCAAAAACAAAACAGTAAGTGAATAGTAATAATTAAGATAACTAATGACTATATCATCCAACAAAAGAACAAAAAAGATAATAATAGAAATTGTGGCTGAAGCAACCAGGGTAGTAAAAAATTCGAGAGTTTTGGATTCCTTTATCGGATTCTCGTAATACCCTGTCAGGTAATGAATAACAACACTAAAAACAGGAAACAGAAAAAGATTGGTATAAAAATTATAAACCGGAATAAAGATATCCAGTCCCTGAAAAACCTCTCCATCGTTAACAATTCTTCGAAAAAGCATAAAAAGCACCCATACTATGAATGCCGCAACAATGTCGAAAAAAATATATTTTAACCTGAGTAGTTTTTTATTCATGTCAACCTATTGACGGATTATCTCAATTTGATTTCCAATGCCGAGTTTAATAATCGAACTTGCATTAGCCGGAGTTGTATCATCCTGCCGGATATTTACAATGTAGTCAACTGCATTTTTAACTTCGTCGGTAATTTCCGAAAAAAATGCCGGTGATTTTTCCCCGCTTATATTTGCCGAAGTGGAAACAATCGGTTTGCGAAACATTTCACATAATTTTTTCGAAAAAGCTTCTGAAGTAACCCTGATACCTATTGTCTTATCAGCACTTATCAAATTCGAAGCCAGATTTTTTGCTCCCGGATAAATGATGGTTAACGGCTTGGTGGTCAGTTCTATCAGGTCCCATGCCATATCGGGGATTTCATCGACATACGCAGGCAGCTTTGCGGGAGAATCCACCAAAACCAGCATAGATTTGGTTTCCGCACGTTTTTTTATTTCGTAAACTTTCTGAACCGCATCCGGATTTGTTGCATCGCAACCGAGCCCCCAGATTGTGTCGGTCGGATATAAAATAACCCCTCCATTCCGAAGAACTTCAATCGTTTTTTTTATTTCTACTATCATAAGGAAAAGTAACCTGATTGATAACGAACATCTGTCTGATTTATTACATGAATCAGTTTACAAAGATAATTAAATATCGGTAAACGAAGGAAAATTATTAGCTGCACAATTTGTTCAATTCAATAATAGTAATTAGATTTGTGGCTATAAAAAAACTAATTCCATGACACAATCCCCAAAAGAAAATCACAGATTATTCCCTGAAGAGTGTCTGATCAGAGAAATAACCGGGAAACCCCGTCTGTCGATTGGGATTCCGAAAGAAAATCCGGATATAGAGACACGACTGGCGTTGACTCCCGAGGGTGTAGCAATCATTACTGAAGAAGGTCATAGCGTGTACGTTCAGCGGGGAGCAGGCGAACCAATGTCATATACCGATCTTCAATACAGCGAAGCAGGTGCGTTTATGGTCGATGATATGTCTGAAGTTTACGGCGCTGATATTGTTCTGAAGATTACACCGCCCACAATTGAAGAGTTAAATCTGATGCACAATCGTTCCACCATTTTCTCCATGTTGCAACTGAGTAATATGTCGAAAGAATGCATTGAACTGATTATGCTAAAAAAGATGAATGCTATTGCCTATGAGTTGATTAAGGATGAACAAAAAGCGTTTCCTGTAGTGAATTCGATCTCCGAAATAGAAGGCAATACCGCCATCGCTGTAATTTCCGATCTGATGAGCAGCGAACGTGGCGGCAAAGGGTTATTGCTGGGAGGTGTAGCCGGAATTACCCCACCCGAAGTCCTGATAATCGGGGCAAGCATTACCGGCTCGGTGGCAGCACGTACTGCATTGGCACTGGGAGCTCAGGTAAAAGTTTTTGACCACGATATCAATAAATTACGAAAAATACAACATTATCTGGGTGTCCAGATATTCACATCTGTCATTCATCCTGCCGTTTTATTCAGGGCACTGGCATCAGCCGATGCTGTTATCGGAAATCTCAGATATATAAATGGTTCAGAGCGATTTATGGTTTCGGAAGATTTGGTAAAGACGATGAAAAAAGGAGCTGTAATCGTGGATTTGAGTGTCGATCAGGGCGGATGTTTTGAAACATCGGAATGCCGAACGATTACCAATCCGGTATTTGTCAAACACGGGATAACGCACTACTGCGTACCCAACATTTCCGCACGGGTAAGCAGGACTTCGTCCATGGCGCTGAGCAATATTTTTAGTCCTATTCTACTTAAAATAGGCCATTCGGGCAGTGTAAAGCAATCCATAGCAGAAAGTTCTGGTTTCCGTCACGGTGCTTATGTTTTCAACGGTATCATGGTCAACAGACTAATCGGCGATTATTACAATTTACCATCAAACGACATCGGACTGCTGCTGGCAGGTTATTGATTTTTTTATATAGGAAAAATCAGTATTTGCTCAACCCTGTATCGAGGTTTTCAGCAGGAACAAAAAAATTATAGAGAACGAGTTTAGGAAAAGGAAACATGTCAGACCAAAAAGAAACAGTGCAGACAGCCGAAGACGCTATAATTCAAAAGGAATTCGATGAGTTGTTGCAGGATTACCTGAAAACCAACCACCGGAAGAAAGTTGAAATCATCACAAAGGCTTTTAACTTCGCCTGTGCAGCGCACAAGGGAGTAAAACGCCGTTCGGGTGAACCATATATTCTTCACCCACTGGCAGTGGCCCGAATTGTGGTAAGCGAAATCGGACTTGGTTCCACTTCCATTTGTGCTGCACTGTTGCATGATGTTGTCGAAGACACGGATTATACCACCGAGGATATCGAAAATCTTTTTGGACCTAAAATAGCGCAAATCGTTGATGGTCTGACAAAAATTGCCGGAGGAGTATTCGGCGAAAAAGCATCTGAACAAGCTGAAAACTTCCGCAAACTTCTGCTGACCATGTCAGAAGATATACGGGTAATACTCATAAAAATAGCCGACCGCCTTCACAATATGCGAACGCTGGGCTCTATGCCACCTGCTAAGCAATATAAGATTGCCGGTGAAACAGAATATATTTATGCACCGCTTGCCCATCGTCTGGGCCTTTTCCGGATAAAAACGGAACTCGAAAACCTTAGCTTCAAGTACGAGCATCCCGAAACATATCTTGAAATAGAGCAGAAACTGGAAGGTGCAAAAAAGTCGCTGAATAAATTCTACAACGAATTTTCCAAACCAATTTACAACAAACTAATAGAACTGGGTTATGAATTTGAGTTGAAGGAAAGAATAAAATCTGTTTTTTCCGTTTGGAACAAGATGTCGACCCGCAACATTCAGTTTGAGGATGTATATGACATTCTGGCACTGCGCATCATCTTCAAGCCCAAAGAAAGTCTGAACGAGAAAGACCAGTGCTGGATGCTTTATTCAGCCATAACAGCCATCTACAAGCCACATCCGGAACGCATCCGCGACTGGGTGAGCACTCCGAAAGCTAACGGTTACGAGTCGCTCCATGTAACGGTGATGGCTCCCGGCGGGCGCTGGGTGGAAATCCAGATTAGAAGTGAACGCATGAATGAAATTGCAGAACGGGGGCTGGCGGCACACTGGAAATACAAAACCGGGGAAGATGATATCTCGGAACTCGATAAATGGCTGAAAACCATAAAAGAATTGCTCGAAAATCCGGAGCCGAACGCGATGGATTTCATCGATACCTTCAAACTGAACCTCTTTGCATCCGAGATATTTGTTTTTACACCGAAGGGCGAAATTAAAACAATTGCCAAGGATGCCACAGCACTTGACTTTGCCTTCATGCTTCACTCCGACGTAGGTTACCGAAGCATTGCTGCCAAAGTTAATCATAAACTCGTTCCGCTCAACCACAAACTCAGTAGTGGTGACCAGATTGAAATTCTTACTTCCAAAAAACAGGTTCCGCAGGCTGAGTGGTTGGAATTTGTCACAACAGCTCATGCCAAATCAAAACTGAGGCAATACTACAAAAAAGAAGAAAAAAATCTGATTTCAAACGGACAGAAAAAAATTGAAGCTGCGCTGGAAGCTATTCAGTTGAAACCGGCAAATGAAAATATCGTAAAACTTCTAAACTACTATAACCTGGAAACCAGATCCGACTTATACCTACAGGCCGGACGTGATCTGATTAATATGGATGAGATCTCAAAAACCATTTTCAAACCCAGGACACAAAGTGTTTTTTCGAAAATATTAAAAAATCCCTTTGGAGGCAGTAGTTCTATCGATAAAAAATCTCCGGAAATCAAAAAAGAAGAGGATACTCATAAATTTGATTTTAAGAAAACGTATAAGCTGAATGACATGGATGCCGGTAAATCCTACGAACTCGCATCGTGTTGTCATCCTATACCCGGCGATGATGTACTGGGTTACGTTACGGAGCAAAAAATGATACAGGTTCACAAAAGACAATGCTCGGTTGCTGCTGTGATTAAGAGCAATTTTGGTAATCGCATTGTAAATGTGGAATGGGGTCAGCATAAAGCCCTTTTTGCTGAAACCCTGGAAATTAAAGGGATCGACAAGGTGGGTATTGTCATTGAAATATTAAAGGTAATTTCGGAAGGATATAATGTGAATATCAGTAAAATCAACATTGAAAGCAATGCCGGTGTTTTTTTAGGACTGTTTGAAGTGATTATCCACGACACAAATGACATTAACAATCTGATAAACAATCTGATAAAGATTAAGGAAATTAATTCAGTACAGCGTATTCAAAAATAATTTTCGCATTCCCGGGATGTTCTCCCTGATTTTGAGTAATTTTGCACCTTGTTTTTCTTTAACCACAGGCATTTCTACCAATGCCTCATGCAGATATTCATATGCAACTTACTAAAAAGCACGGGCACATCGCTTTATTCGGCGCCAATCTCATTTTCGGACTAAACACACCCATTTCCCGCACTATAATACCCGAAATCATTGAACCTTTCTCTCTCACTTTTCTGCGCTTAGCCGGATCAACCCTTTTATTCTGGATAATATCTTTTTTTGTAAAAAAAGAGAAGGTTCCTTTCAAAGACATTGTGATGCTTTTCTTTGCTTCGATTTTCGGAATTGTACTCAATCAGATACCGTACATTACCGGTTTATCCATGACTTCACCTATCGATGCCTCGTTGGTCACCAGTTTGCTGCCAATCATTACCATGCTGTTGGCAGCACTGATAATCAAAGAACCGGTTACCTGGCTAAAAGCTATCGGCGTTCTGGTTGGAGCTTCGGGAGCCTTTATCCTTATTATGAGCAGTGCAAATCACAACGGAAAAGGAAGTTTTACCGGTGACATAATGATCCTGATGGCAGCTTCCTCCTATGCCTTATACCTAACTCTCTTCAAAAACCTGATTTCAAAATATTCATCTGTTACAGTTATGAAATGGATGTTTCTGTTTGCATCCCTCTTATCCTATCCTGTTTTGCATAAATCAGTAGCTCAAACCGATTTCACTTCACTGGACACAAGTGTTTGGTTGAGAATAGGTTACGTAGTGGTATTTGCCACATTCATATCCTATTTATTAATTCCGATAGGGCAGAAAACCATCCGCCCTACAACGCTGAGTATGTATAATTATATGCAGCCGGTTGTAGCTTCGCTGGTTGCTGTGGGGCTGGGTATGGACACTTTTGGATACGAAAAGATCGTTTCCACCGTACTTGTATTTGCCGGAGTTTACATCGTAACTCAGAGTAAATCAAGGGCACAAATGGAATTGGAAAAAATCAGAAAATAAGGTTAAATAGAAATCATATTTCATTTAGTTCGGCAAGAATTGTTGTCTTTTCATAACTTACCGGTTCAGCACTTTCAGGAAAGAATGCTATTTTCCTTTTTCAAAATGACCGTTAGTTTATTTTTTCAAAAAACATGAAAAATAAATCATAATAAAATTGCTATAAAAAGCAGCCTGTAAGGTCTTATTGAATTAGCAGTTTTCTTATTATTTTTTAATTAATTCTCCGTATCTTTGCACCTCAAAAAAACGAACGCTAAATCATTAAATAAGAACCCGCAAATGACTTTTAAACGTACCACTGTAACTTCTGCCCTACCCTACGCCAATGGTCCCGTGCATATCGGACATCTGGCCGGCGTGTATGTTCCTGCCGATATTTATGTTCGCTACCTTCGACTGAAAGGTGAAGAAGTAATATTTATTGGCGGTTCTGATGAACACGGCGTGCCTATCACTATCAAAGCCCGCAAGGAAGGTGTAAGTTCACAGGACATCGTTGACAGATACCATACTATTATCAAAGAATCATTTGAAGAGTTTGGTATTTCATTCGATATATATTCACGTACAACATCCAAAACGCATCACCAACTGGCTTCTGACTTTTTCAGAAAACTCTATGATGAAGGTAAATTCATCGAACAAACCACCGAACAGTATTACGATACCGAGGCACAGCAATTCCTGGCCGACCGATATATAACCGGAACCTGTCCGCATTGCGGCAACGAAAACGCTTACGGTGATCAGTGCGAAGCCTGCGGAACTTCACTGAACGCAACCGATTTGATCAATCCGAAATCGGCCATCAGCGGAAGCATTCCCGAAATGCGCGACACAAA
>DAONDU010000126.1:0-7686 GCA_035402725.1 Paludibacteraceae bacterium
GTCAAGGTCAAAGGGCTGCTGGTGGGTCAGAGTGCCGATAAAGCTACCCGTGATGAAATTCAGAAGTATTTGCAGAGCAGACCCGAAGTGGAAGAAGTACTGAATGTAATCACCATGCAGATGGGTGAAAACATCATGGTCTCGATCAAAGCTCGAATGGTAAAAACCGACACCGCCGAAAGTCTGGTGCGAAATATCAACAGTTGTGAGGCGGGTCTGAAAGCCTCGAATAAAGCTATACAGTGGGTGTTTTTTGAACCCGATGTAGAAAAATAGCCGTTTATTTATTAACAATGAAAAAGAGCAGCCAACCGGACGCTCTTTTTTTGTGCGGCAGAATGGCAGAATATTAATATTCAGTTAACAGGTTACTGCATTCAGTTTCTGAGAAATATTATCTCCACCAGTAAAGGTCGGTGATCGGAAGCCAGCGGTTCGTCCATCACGCATGTACCGATGATTTGTGCCCGGAATTTCGGGTCTTTTTTAAATAAAAAATAATCAATACAGCGGTCTGGTTTATCTGCAGGAAAAGTGTATCGGGTAGTGTCGCTCAGTATTTGCCAGTTTTCTGTTAGCTTACCGATTTCAGCGGTTTGAGGTTCGGCGTTCAGATCACCCGCCAGGATGACAGGTTTTTTGCTGTTTGCTGGTAGTTTCCGGTTGATAATATCGATGGAAACCGCCCTGTCTTCGGGTGTTAATGAAAGATGTGTACAGCAAAAGAAATAATTTTTCATTTCAGCAATCAGGATACTGCGTTTTTCTTCACTTCCGGGCAGTGTAAATGCCCGTACTGATACGGGCTTTTCTTTTGTCAGTATTCCAATCCCGTATTTTCCTCCCTGATAACTGATGGAACCATGAAAAAATGGAAACATGTTGGTCCGCTTTGCCAGTTCGTCAAGTACCGAGCAGTGATTTGATCTCAGCGTATTACTGTCAAGTTCCTGAAGAGCGACACACGCTGCCCCCGCCTTGTTTATCGCATCTGCTAACCGCTGATAGTTGGTGATATTGTCCATGCCTTTGCAGTTACGGACGTTGTAGCTGAGAAATTTAATGGTTTGATTTGTTTTCGCTGTCTTAGAAATCCCGGAACAGGAAATGAGTAAGAACAGAAAAACCAGATTCGGAATAAGGAGGATAAACCGGGATGTTTTCATTTTTGGTAGTATGTTTTTCAGTATCAAAGGTACGTTTTTTTACCAGCGAATAATAATAATGATAATAAAAACTTCAGAAATAAATTTCCGGCATATAGACGGGAAAACAGAATTTTATTGCTAATTTTGTATGAACTTGAAAAAAGACATTATGAAAGCAATGATATTCGCAGCCGGACTTGGCACACGTCTCCGACCATTCACTGACAATATGCCCAAAGCTTTGGTTCCCGTAAACGGAAGACCTTTGCTTGAACATATTATTCTGAAATTGAAAGATGCAGGATTTCAAGAAATAATTGTGAATGTGCACCATTTCCCCGACATGATTATAGGCTTTCTGAAAACCAATGACAATTTTGGCATGCGGATTGAAATTTCGGATGAGCGCGAAATGCTCCTGGATACAGGTGGCGCGATAAAAAAAGCGGCACATTTTTTCGATGATGGCAAACCGTTTCTGGTTCACAACGTGGATATTCTCTCCAATCTCGATCTGAAAGAGGTGTGTTGCCAACAAGTAGCAGACCCTGGGAGGCTGGCAACCCTGGTGGTAAGCCAGCGCGATACCTATCGCTATCTGCTTTTTGATAAACAGAATTACCTCTGCGGCTGGATTAATGAAAAAACCGGAGAAACAAAACCTGGTACTTTTCCGGATCTGAAAATCTATAACAAACTGGCTTATGCCGGTATACAGGTCATATCGCCAGCTGTTTTTCAACTTATGGCGCAACAGGAAGATAAATTTCCCATTATGGATTTTTATCTTCAGCATTGCCGGACCGAAAAAATATCTGCATTTATTCCCGACGACCTAAAGATGATGGACATGGGCAAAACCGATTTGCTTACGGAAGGTGATCTGTTCGCAAAACAATATATGCTCTGAAGTTAATCCTGCCGGAAATTTAAAAACAGCACTTGTTTGTACATTTAAAAGATTCTGACTACCTTTGTACCGCTTTTTTGCAAAAGAAAGTGTGATGGGAAATTAAGCAACTAATCACTTAAAAACTAAATGCTTAAATTTTGAGTAACACAATTATTATTTACAAAAATGAAAACATTTGATTTGTCAGGCGAAGTTCGCTCTGAATTAGGAAAAAAAGCTACAAAAGCAGTTCGTGCTGCCGAAACTATCCCTTGTGTTCTGTACGGTGGAAAAGAAAACGTTCATTTCGTTGTAACCGAGAGTGCAGTACGTAAACTGGTTTATTCTCCCGACGTATTTGTTGTAAATCTGACCGTTGGCAGCACAGCTACCAAGGCAATCATGAAAGAAATCCAGTTTCATCCGGTTTCTGATAAAATCCTTCACATCGATTTTGTTGAAATCAACGAAGCAAAACCGGTGGTCGTAGAAGTTCCTGTTCTGCTCAAAGGTTTAGCCGAAGGTGTGAAAGCCGGTGGTAAATTAAGCCTCGAAATCCGTAAACTGAAAGTTAAAGGTCTTTATACCAATGTTCCTGAGAAAATTGAAGTGGACGTGACCAGTGTTGGTTTGGGTAAAACCGTTCAGGTTGGTAAACTACATGTTGAAAATCTGGAAATCCTGAATAACAAAAATGCTGTTGTTGCACAGGTTAAACTGACACGTGCTGCTCGTGGAGCTGCCGAAGCCGCTGCAAATGCGTCAAAATAATATTTTTTTCGAATGAAATACTTAATTGTCGGACTGGGTAATATAGGTCCCGAATATCAGGATACCCGCCACAACATAGGATTCACAATATTGGACGCTTTTGCTAAGGCGTCCAATGTTTTTTTTGCAGACAACCGTTACGGTGCAACCACCGAGGTGAAGCTGAAAGGAAGAACGCTGGTTTTGCTCAAGCCATCCACTTTCATGAACCTGAGTGGTAATGCGCTGCGTTACTGGATGCAAAAAGAAAATATCCCTGCAGAGCGTGTGCTGGTGCTCGTCGATGACCTTGCCCTCGCGTTTGGGACACTTCGTTTGAAGCCGAAAGGCTCGGATGCCGGACACAACGGACTGAAAAATATTCAGGAAGTGCTCGGACACAGCAATTATGCCCGCCTGCGTTTTGGTATCGGCAACGGATATCCGCGCGGGGGTCAGGTTGATTATGTGCTTGGAAGGTGGACAGACGAACAACAGGCTGCACTGCCCCAGCGGGTAGAAACGGCCATGGATATGATCCGGAGCTTTTGTCTGTCGGGAGTTGAACTGACTATGACACAGTATAATAATAAATGACAAAAATGATGAATTATGAATTATGAATTTCGCAAACCTGAAATTCATAATTTATAACTAATAATTAAAAAACCGTGGAAGTCCGAATAGATAAGTGGCTCTGGGCTGTCAGGTTATATAAAACCCGCAGTCTTGCAACTGAAGCCTGTAAGAAAGGAAAGGTGCTGGTGCAAAATACAGCCGTAAAACCGTCGCGTATGGTAAAACCAGGTGAAGTCATTCAGATCAGGGAAAATCCGGTGATTTATTCTTTTAAGGTGATTGCACTTGCTCAAAACCGGATGAATGCCAAACTGGTTCCCGATTTTATGGAAAATGTCACCACTCCGGATCAGCTTCAACTCATCGAACTTGCCCGGCTTGCAGCTCAATCGGGCAGGGCACGGGGCACAGGCCGCCCGACTAAAAAGGAAAGAAGAGATTTGGATGATTTTGTCGAACCTTTTTTTCTTGACGACAGTGATGATGAAGATTAATCTTTTTCAGAATACATTATGAAACCGGTATTGATAAAAAAACTTATTTTTACCGGTACCCTGCTGGCTGGTGTTTTATCCTGCATTCATCCGATCTATCCGGAAGAACAATTACTCCAGCACCTGGGAACTCTGGTGCTTCTTGTACCGGTTTGCATCGATTTGAAAAAGAACAGACTAAGTCTTTTTGCTTTTGCATGCGTTTCATTATTCATCATTTTTCATATCATCGGAGCACGGTACATTTATTCCTTTGTTCCTTATTCAGAATGGATAAAATCGGTTTTTCAGGTGGACATCAATACGTTGTTTCCTGCCGCCCGGAATAACTACGACAGGTTTGTTCATTTTATTTTCGGAGTTCTGTTTTTACCTTTCTTTGTAGAGATTATCAGAATCAAGAGTGTCCGGAATAAAATTTTAAGTGTGCTGATTGCATGGGCTTTTATACAGGCACTGAGCATGCTTTACGAAGTGTTTGAATGGATGTTAACGTTGGTTATGTCCAATGAAGCTGCAAATAATTACAACGGTCAGCAGGGAGATATGTGGGATGCTCAGAAGGATATGGCGATTGCCATGCTTGGTTCAACCCTGATGGCCTTCTGTTATTTATTCAGGAAAGCAAAATAAATCTGTTTAATTGTATGTTTATAGCCCGAAAACTCAAAAAAGAGAATATCTGCGAATATCTGCTCTATATGTGGCAGATTGAAGATTTAATCCGCGCCTACAATCTTGATATCGATAAGATAAATGAACAGATTGTGAAACCTTATCCCGTTGACGATACCCAAAAAAAGGAACTGTATGACTGGTATGAAAGCCTTATTGATATGATGCGCATGGAGAATGTTCAGAAAAGTGGGCATATTCAGCTGAATAAAAATCAAATCATCCAGCTTAACGACTTTCATCAGTTATTGCTCAAATCGGGCGTTGATGCCGGTTATGCCGCAAAATTCTATCACATCCTTCCCATCCTGAACGGCATCCGCACTCAACAGCCAGACAAGGATATCAGCGATATGGAACTTTGCTTTAATTTTCTGTACGGGATAATCGTGTTGCGGATGAAAAAAGCGGATATTTCACCTGAAACCCTGCGGGCTCAGACTGAAATCAGTAAATTTATGATTTTACTTAATAAAAACTACATCAGCTACATTCAGGGAAAATTAAAACTCGAAGCAGATGAGATGTAGCTTAATAATTCAAGAAAAATTCTGATAAGAAACAGAAAAAACGTACCTTTGTGTAAACTCAAAAAATAAAAGACTATGAAAGGCATTATCCTCGCCGGTGGTTCGGGTACCCGTTTATATCCTGTCACCAAAAGCATTTCCAAGCAAATCATCCCCGTTTACGACAAACCGATGATCTACTATCCGTTATCGACCCTGATGTTGGCCGGTATCCGGGAAATTCTGATAATCTCCACTCCTCAGGATATTGTACTTTATGAAAACCTGCTTGGAAACGGTGAAGACATTGGCCTCAAACTGGAATATGCCATTCAGCCCTCACCGGACGGACTTGCGCAGGCTTTTATCATCGGTGAGAAATTTATTGGTAATGACCCTGTTTGTATGACTCTGGGTGACAATATCTTCTACGGGTTTGATTTTTCACGCACGTTGCGCGAAGCTGCCGAAACAAAAGACGGTGCCGTGGTTTTCGGATATTATGTTAATGATCCGGAACGATACGGTGTTGCAGAGTTTGACCAAAACGGCCAGGTTATCAGTCTGGAAGAAAAACCGAAAGAACCCAAATCGAATTATGCCGTTACAGGTTTGTATTTTTACGGAAATGATGTGGTTGAAAAAGCCAAAGGTCTGAAACCCTCGAAACGTGGTGAACTTGAAATTACCGACCTGAACAGACTGTATCTGGAAGAAAATCGTCTGAGCCTTAAATTGATGGGGCGGGGG
The DNA here is from genome assembly GCA_035402725.1 of Paludibacteraceae bacterium. Classification (GTDB taxonomy): domain Bacteria; phylum Bacteroidota; class Bacteroidia; order Bacteroidales; family Paludibacteraceae; genus UPXZ01. The sequence continues at coordinate 5,798 of DAONDU010000126.1, forward strand.
ATGGCCTGGTTGGACACCGGAACCCATGATAGTCTGCTCGAAGCATCCAATTTCATAGCCACTATCGAAAATCGTCAGGGACTGCAGGTGGCCTGCCTGGAAGAAATTGCTTACCGTAACGGATACATCACACGCGATCAGCTCCTCAAACTTGCCGAGCCGCTGAAAAAGAATAACTACGGGCAATATATGATCAAAATTGCCAACGAACTATAACTGAATTACTGAAAAAAATAGCAGCTTCACGATAAATGGAAATTATTAAAACACCGATTGACGACTTAATCATCATCAAACCGCGGATTTTTGAAGATGCCCGCGGATATTTCTGCGAAAGCTACAGCGAAAAATGCTTTAGGGAAGCAGGTATTGATATTCATTTCTGTCAGGATAACCAGTCGAAATCTGCCTATGGCGTGGTACGCGGACTTCACTATCAACTTAGTCCGGTCAGCCAGTCGAAACTTGTCACGGTTATTGTCGGCTCTGTATGGGATGTGGCAGTGGATTTAAGAAAAAAATCCCCAACATTCGGTCAGTGGTACGGGGTGGAACTTACTGCTGAAAATCATCTGCAGTTTCTTGTCCCACAGGGATTTGCACATGGTTTCTCCGTATTGAGTGAAACAGCGGTTTTTTCCTACAAATGCGATAATTTTTACTCTCCCACGCAGGAAAGGGGCATTGCTTTTGATGATCCGCAACTGAATATCGACTGGAAAATTCCGCATGAAAATGCATTGATATCCGAGAAAGACAAAAAACACCCTTCGTTTGCTCAGGCAGAAATGAATTTTTAAGAGATGAAACAAGTACTTATCACAGGATCTAACGGACAGTTAGGCAGTGAAATCAGAGTTGCATCGCCATTATTCCCGCAGTTCAGATTCTTTTTTACCGACGTGCAGGAACTCGACATTTGCGACAAAGATGCAGTCAGTGCATTTGTGACCGAAAACAAGATTGAGGCAATAGTGAATTGTGCCGCTTATACTGCGGTTGATAAAGCTGAAGACGATTCCGAAACCTGCTACAAAATTAACCGCGACGCAGTGGAAATCCTGGCAGAGGTAGCCCGGGAATTTAAATTGCAAATTATTCATGTTTCCACCGATTATGTTTTCGACGGGAAAAGTTATCTGCCCTACAGCGAAGAAATGGCTGTAAGTCCCTCCACTGTTTACGGAAAATCCAAGCTGGATGGTGAAACGGTTTTAACAGAAATATGTCCCGATGCAGTAATCGTGCGTACATCCTGGCTTTACTCTTCTTTTGGCAACAATTTTGTGAAAACCATGCTCCGGCTGGGCCGGGAAAAGGAAAATCTGACTGTAATTTTTGATCAGATTGGTACGCCAACCTATGCAGCCGATCTGGCAGAAGCTATACTCAGCATACTGGCTTTCGATAATCCGCAACCGGGAATATATCATTACTCCAACGAGGGTGTTTGCAGTTGGTATGACTTTACACGAAGTATTCACCGATTTGCCGGTATTACCTGCAACCTGACCCCTATTGAGTCGAAAGAGTATCCGGTGCGAACACCACGTCCGCACTTCAGCGTGCTGAATAAGGCAAAAATTAAACAGACCTTTGGAATTGCCATTCCTCACTGGGAAGACAGTCTGGAAAAATGTATCCGCTTGTTGATAAGCTAATTCTTTGAATGTGTTTTTCTGTTTCAGTAATGATGATAAATTTTGTAGAAGCAATAATTCATGCAAACTACAGGAATAAACCGGAAACGATAAAATACTGGCTGAAATAACCAGTATAACTCAAAAAAAATGATTTGATCAGTAAGTCAAATCATTTTTTTTATACCTATGTATGGGATCACCCGTAAAAGTTGTGGATTGAATAAAAATTAATAGTTTTGCAATTAC
>DAONDU010000127.1:0-7639 GCA_035402725.1 Paludibacteraceae bacterium
TCAAAATTTGTTGCTTCGAAAATATCGAATTAATAATATTTAATTTACCTTTACCCTTTCTCATAAAAGTTGCATTATTTTACAGATTAGTTTCGATTACTTTTCAGGCCAGAACAATTAAAATTATCAATAGATTAATACAAACTAATAATTATGCATTATGGAAACTGAAATCAACAACAAAATTGCTGAAAAAGCCACAGAACAGGCTGACAAAAATGAAAACTCTCTCAGAATTACTCCCACAAGTAAAGATAACCTGATATCAACTTCCCGCTGGGCAAATTTCATTGCCATCGTCGGGTTTGTAATGCTTGGGATTATGGTTGTAATCAGTATTTCTTCTTTTATAATCACCCCAATAATGGGCGAATTTCAGGATTTTCAGTCCATACCCTTCCCACTCTATCTGTTCGGATTGATATATCTTATTTACGCAGTAATCGGATTCTTTCCCTATTACTTCCTTTATACATTTGCCAAAAAGGTGAGAAAGGGTCTTGAAGACAACGATCAGGATACGTTCGACACGGGATTGATTAATCTCCGCAGACTGGCTCTTTTCGTGGGAGTACTGATGATTATAGCATTGAGCATGCTGTTGATGATTATCCCGATTATTGTTTTTTCATTCGGAATGCTGCATACACTTTCGGGTGGAACAATGATCTGAAAAATATCATTAAATAAAAAAGCTGCCCGTTTGAGCAGCTTTTTTTGTAATTATTTCACAACTTCCATTTTCAGTATCCGGATGTCTTCAATTGGTCTGTCCATTCGTCCGGTTCTTGTTTTGGATATTTTTTCCACCACTTCAATTCCTTCTGTCACTTCGCCAAACACAGTGTAGTTACCGTCGAGGTGAGGAGTACCTCCCAGTGTTTTGTAGATGGTCCGTTGCTTATCACTGAACTTATAGGTCGAATCGGCTGAAATCTTATTTTTCACTTCGAGCAGGATGCTGTCACGAAGCTGATCCAGTTTTTCCTGATTACGTTCCAGCCTGTATTTTTTTACTTCGTCGTTTTTGGTTTTTAATATTTCCTGAAACAACGCATTTTCCTGCTGTCGCAACTTGTTGGTTTGCATATTGTCCAGTTCAGCATCCGAGAATGTTTTCCCTTCGACGATATAAAACTGACAACCAGATGATGCTTTCAGAGGATTTTCGGCATCGCCCAGGCGAGCTGCAGCAAGAGCTCCTTTTTTGTGGAAAATTGCCGGTGTTTTGAACTCCGCCAGAACGGTATATCCGGCATCGCCATTTCCCAGCGAATCGGTTGGTGAGGCCGTTTTCGAATCCGGATCTCCACCCTGAATCATAAAATCGGCAATTACACGGTGGAAAAGTACTCCGTTGTAGAATCCGCTGTTTACCAATTTCAGAAAATTATCGCGGTGAAGCGGCGTTTCGTTGTACAGCTTCACGGAAATATCTCCGTAAGTTGTTTGCATTTTTACCCTTGTTTCGGTATTTTTTGTTGTTGAGCATCCTTCCATCATAGCTATGATTGATATTAATATTGATATTCTGATTATTTTCTTCATTTGTAATTATTTGATTGTATGGTTGTTTATTACATTTCTTTAAACTCAATCAGCATTTCTGTAATCCGGTTAACAACCTCATTCACATATCGTTCTCCTTTTTCTGCTGTTGATTTCTTAGGATTTCCAACGCCGGTATCCAGCGTTGTTTCCTTCCAGTTACGGGGCATCCAGCCTGTTTTATTGGCAATCGATTTCATCTTCGTTGGATTGGGTGTTCCGTTACCCGCTGTGTTAAGATCAACCAGTTCCGGATGAAAATACATCATAACTGAAGTTTCCTGTTCTCCGGCATGGTCATCGATATCTTCATCAAAAAAACCTTGACGGGGTACAAAATTGTACCAGTCTGAGGAAATGATATAAAAATCGGAAAATGTTACTGCCAGATCACGCATCATGGATTTGAACGAATTACCACCATGCCCGTTGATAATTAGCAGTTTCCGGAAACCCTGTCCGTAAAGCGATTTCACGATATCAGTCAATATTGCTTTCTGGGTTTCGTAACTGGCGTGAATGCAAAAGGGCAATTCCCATTGTCCGGGATTTTGAGATCCCAAATATATGGGCGGCATCACAACAGCCGACACATTTGCCTGAGCATATGCCTGTTCGACTGATTTACATGCAATTTCTGAACTGATAATGGCGTCAGTAATATAGGGTAAATGAAAATTGTGAGGTTCAATGGCTCCCCAGGGGAGGACAACTATATCGTACTGATGCTGTTGTACTTCACCCCAGTTTGTTTTGGATAAGTCTAAAAAATTATGCTTCATGATTTTTTCTCAGTTGCGAGAACCAAATTAAAAACATTCAATTCTTGTTTTGAAATTAAATTCAAAGATATTCATTTTTCCATTTATGATTGGTTAGAAAAAGTTTATTTTATTAAATTTGCAGGTAAAATCAGTTATTATGGGCAAAATTTATGAATTCACGCCACCATATATGCTTGTAAAAAGCTATATGTTATTTGGCTTCAAACGCTTTTACAGGGAATTTATCGTTAACGGCAAGGAAAATCTGCCCGTTGATGGCTCGCCCTTAATATTTGCCCCAAACCACCTGAACGCGCTGATGGACGCGCTGGCTGTATCAACATTGGTACCACGCACCAAAGCGGTAATCTATCTGGCACGTGCCGATTTATTTGCTCAAAAGGCCATTGCCAAAATCATGCATTTTGCTAAAATAATGCCTGCATTCAGGATGCGGGATGGATTCGACAATCTGGAGAAAAACAACCGGGTTTTCTACCAGTGTGTGGATGTACTGCGATTCAGCCATTCACTCTGCATCATGCCCGAAGGTGGTCAGGGCGAGGAACGAAAAATCCGTCCGCTGGTAAAAGGTATTTTCCGGGTAGCTTTCGAGGCTCAGCAACAATTCGGTGAACTGAAGAAGGTCAAGATAATTCCCGTTGGAATTAATCCGGCCGATCTCGAGAAATCGGGAAAACCGATTATCATAAACGTGGGAAAGCCTATCGAGGTTTCCGATTACATTGCTTCATACCTGTCAAATCCGGTTGCTACAACCAATGAAATACGCGATGAACTAAAGCAGCGTTTAACTGATCTGACACTTAATTTTGAAACGAACAGATATTATAAAAGTTTTGAAACCATAAGTGAAATTGTATCGCACAACTACATTGAGCCGGATAAAAAAGCAAACAGCACGCTGGAGGAATTTATACTGAAACAGGAAACCGCCGGAAAACTCATTCGGATTGAAAGAGAAGATCCTGAGAAAATGAAAGAACTGGACCGACTGGCTAAAAATTACAACAAAATTATTTCTAAACTCAATTTCAAATCAGCAATTTTCAGCCAGCAAAAAAAATACGAACCAACCTTAGGGTTGTTTTTCAGGTTACTTGCCGGTTTACCGGTTTTTCTGTTTGGTTTTCTTACCAATTTCATACCGGCATCAACAGCCGTATTACTCCGAAAACTATTTAAGGTTGAATATTCCGGGTTTTTTAGTTCTGTAGATTTTGCACTGAGTTTAATAATATTTCCTCTGTTCTATATCCTGCAGACTATCCTGACAGCAAATCTGTTTCACATGACGTGGTGGCTCATACTGCTTTTTTTCATATTGCAGTTTTTAACCCGTCAACCGGCCGTGAAATGGTATTCGCGTACGCGAAAATTTATTGCCCGCTTACGCTTCGACAGCCTGCTGGTGCAGCGGTCACATGCATCAAATCTGCTTTATAGAGCAATATCGGTACGAAATAAGATTATTTACAAATTAAATCAATCATAAGAGAAAGCTAAACAGATTTCTCTCTTTTGTATTAATTATGTGAAACCAGTTTTCAGTTTGTTATTTTGCAAAATACTAAACAAGCATCCAAACATCCTTTTTCTGCTCGCTGATATATCCGCTCATTAGGGCTATAGTAGCCTCATCGTTTATTTCGGAGGCAGCGGAAAGTATTTCGCGTTCCAGACTGAGCAGATATCTAAAGGTATTCAGCACATATTGAAGCGTTTCTTCTCCATCGGTCACAAGAGTTGTTTCCTCAATTTTTGCCAGTTTCAGATACCGACTGAAATTATGTATCGGCAATTCACCAAGCATTAGAATTCGTTCAGCAACTTCATCCTCTTTTTCGGCAGTATTGTCATACATACTTTCAAACTGTTTGTGAAGTACATAGAAATTTTAGCCCTTCACGTCCCAGTGGAAACCTCTCAAATTAGTGTAATAGACCTGTAAATCGGCAAGTAACTGTTGCAAACCGTTAACTACTTTTATTGTGTTCTTTACTCCGGTATAAGCTAATGTTTTCATATAATTATTTATTTAGTTGTTATTATTTATTTTTGATAATGCAAATTTAATCCGGAAAAAATATAAAAACAACTGATTTAATCTATGCTTTGATAGATATTTTTTATACACACATCAGATTAAAGAAAAGGATTTCGGCTTTGGAAAAATCATCCTTCAATGATTTGACATACGATTTTTCAAAATCAATTGAAGGCAAATCAAAAAACCAGGGCGTTTTAAGATGTGACTGAATGAAATAATATGCAGGTATTTGTGAAAACAGCATTTTGTCCTTGTCGGCAAGTGTGATAAATTTATCGCTCACCGACGAGCGGTCAATCGCCTTTCGTCCCGAGGGTGTAAATCCCGGGAACGTAAGCATCAATTGTAGCGGACGACTGTTTAGAAGGGTAAATTGTGGTTGAAAAAAGTTTTTTGGAGAATTGACTGTTACTTCAAGTGGTAAAATACGCGGTTTTGAAAACTGAAAATTGTCGGTATTAATTCCATACCAGAAAATAAGATACACCGTAGTGTCAAGCCAGATATCAGGATTATCAGAATTGACAAGTGCCAGTTCCGAAGTCTGCATATCAACTTTCTGATCAAATGTGAGGTGAACAGGACTATTTTCAATATCGGCAACGGAGTATTTACATGTCATTCCTGTGTTAATATCTGCCAGACAAAGTTCAAGCCGGTCGGACGACAGTGGAAAGACAATTTTCCCGGATGAAGTTCGGGGAACATCATTTGCATTACAATAATTTACAGAAATGATCTGTTTGCCTTCAAGCTCAGGCATATCGGGCAAGCGATAGGAAGTCTGGCCCCGCTGAAGGGTGATTTCCACCCCGATAGCGCCACGCATTAATCCAGTCATGGAAGATAAGTTAAAGTAATACGGTATGGTTCGCGCGAAAAACTACGGTGACGGTAGAAAGATTTTTTCAAATCCACCTTCATCGGCTCAATCAGAAACCCTTTAGAGGATTTTATTGCAAAAAAATGAGCAGGAACATTTTCAAGACGGTTGTTTTGACCGTACAAATCAAAAAAACCGTTACATTGGTTTGATACGTAGATACCGGTTATAGTTTTATCGCTTAATTCCGGGAAATAAACGTCCAGACAAAAGTCCTGTATATCGTTTTCAGGAATCAGGTTTACGGTTTTCTCAACCACTTCCCTGTCTGATAAATCCTTTGACGCAACATTTTCAAATGCAATGTACATCAGCAAATTCAAAGTCGATGCTTTGTCGGGGATTATTGTTTTCAAAAAACTTTGGTTCCAGTCAATCTTTCGGTTGATACGCCAGGAGACAAAATGATCCATTTCGGAGTAAATTGTAAAGTTACCGGAAGAATAATCCCTGACAAATAGTTCGTTGTCTGTATCTGTCAAATTCAGATAAATAGCACAGGGACCTGTTTCAGCCAAAGCAGACACCTGCTTTCCACTTACAGGTGAAAACAACATGACATCTTCGGTGGATGAGAACAGATACACCGATTGTATAAGTTTGTTATTCAAATTGATATGTCCCAATGAAATAACGTTTGTTCCGATCGGAACAGTTATCTCAAAACAAGCTATGTTTTGCAATTCATGAGGCATAATCATTATTTTCAGGTATTGCTCTAATAGTTCGGATGTTACGGCGTTTATCCTGCCCAGCCTTCCCGGTCGAGATTCCGGTAGTTAATGGCTTCGGCGATGTGTTGAGCCTGAACATTTTCCGAATTGTCCAGATCGGCAATCGTTCTGGAAACTTTCAGAATGCGGTCATAAGCACGGGCTGAGAGGTTGAGGCGCAGCATGGCATTTTTCAGCAATGCGTTGCCTTCAGTGTCGGGAGTTGCGTATGTACGCAACTGTTTTGACGACATTTGAGCATTACAGTACACCCCATCCACATCGTGAAAACGCAGTTCCTGTATCTGTCGGGCCTTGATAACCCGTTCGCGTACTTGCTGACTGGTTTCGGATTCTTTCATTTCTGAGAGTTTTTCGAAAGGTACAGGTATAATTTCAATATGAATATCAATGCGGTCGAGCAAAGGCCCTGAAATTCGGCTCAAATACTTTTGAACCACGCCCGGCGCACAGACACATTCGCGGGTTGGATGATTGTAATAGCCGCACGGACACGGATTCATGGATGCAATAAGCATAAAGCTGGCAGGATACTCGATAGCAAACTTTGCCCGTGAGATACATATTTTCCGGTCTTCGAGAGGCTGTCGCATCACTTCGAGCACAGTCCTTTTAAATTCCGGAAGTTCATCCAGAAAAAGTACGCCATTATGTGCCAGAGATATTTCACCCGGTTGCGGGAAAGTACCGCCTCCAACCAGAGCCACGTCCGAAATGGTGTGATGGGGACTCCGGAATGGTCGTTGTGTAATGAGCGATGTATTGCTGTCGATATTTCCGGCTACAGAATGTATCTTCGTTGTTTCGAGGGATTCGTGCAGAGTGAGCGGTGGCAAAATGGTTGGAATCCGTTTCGCCAGCATGGATTTACCGGCACCCGGAGGGCCTACCATGATGATGTTGTGACCTCCTGCTGCAGCCACCTCGAGGGCTCTTTTTACATTATCCTGACCTTTTACGTCATTGAAATCAATCTCTGAGAGATTAAGATTCTGATAAAATTCTTCGCGTGTATTTACAACAGTTGGTTCGAGGGCGGAACTGCCCTTGAAGAAATCAATTACTTCCGTTATATTTTCAACTCCGTAAACGTCGAGATTATTTACAACAGCAGCTTCGCGTGCATTTTGTTTAGGCAGTATAAATCCCTTGAATTTTTCTTCACGGGCTTTGATAGCGATAGGGAGCACCCCTTTGATGGGTTGCAGACTTCCATCGAGTGAAAGTTCGCCCATAATGATATACTTGTCGAGCTCTTCGCATGGAATTTTTCCGTCACCGGCAAGGATGCCGATAGCCAGCGGGAGGTCATACGCCGAACCTTCTTTGCGTATATCAGCCGGAGCCATATTGACAATTACTTGTTTGTGAGGCATCTTCTGACCTGTATAGTCAAGTGCCGAAGCAATCCTTTCATGACTTTCACGAACTGCGTTATCCGGTAAACCGACGAGCATAAAACGTATTCCCTGTCCCACATTGACTTCGATAGTTACAACGGTGGCATTTATACCCTGTACAGCTGCGCCAAATGTTTTAACAAGCATATCTGTTAATCGTATATAAAATTAATGTTCTATTCTTATTTTGATGGTCTTACAAAGATAAGAAATTGTTCTATAATACAAGTTAAAAGCCA
>DAONDU010000128.1:0-7381 GCA_035402725.1 Paludibacteraceae bacterium
TGGTAACATTAATGGATTTTCTTCTTAACGAAATTCAAACCAAATCGCCTGAAACAAAACTTTATATTCAAAGTTTGCTGCCAATCAACGAGTCGTTTGGGCGTTACAAGAAACTTACAGGAAAAACGGATCAGATACCCGAAATCAATGCAAAGTTGAAAGAACTCGCCAACCGGAGAAATATCGTCTTCATTGATTTGTTTCCGTTGTTTACAGAGGATAAAACAAATATCCTGGACAAAAAAATTACCACAGACGGCTTGCATCTGAATGAGGACGGCTATAAGATATGGGTAAAAAAACTGAAAGAGTATTTAGCTGACCATTAAAAACCACAAAAACAGAAGGAAATCGACCATTTCTTATATAGATTAACGTAAGTTCGACATAAGAAATAGTCCGTTAGAACTTAAATATCAATAGAAAGCGTGTATTTGTTTCGATTCATTTCCCATATGGAATTGATATATTTATCCCCTAAATGGGTATTTAATTTATTTAATGACATATTTCTATAAATATTAATTCATTACGGGAATGCAGACAATTGTGTTTGATTTGGTTAAATGAATTTTTATATCGAACTCATGTAATGATAAACCAAAAAACATCCAATGTTTATTTTGGCAAACAAATATACAAATGCTGAAAGATAGCAGAAAAATAAATTCGTCCGGAGTATAAAAAAGGTATTAAAATATGCTTTTTATGGCTCAATTATTTACCAATCACCAGTTTTGAAGTGGCAGAATTAACCCTGACGATATAAATTCCCGGCTTCAGCCCGGAAATATGAACAGCTGAATGACCTTTTGAATCAGATCTGAGTGCCATCATTTGCTGACCTGACAGGGTCAATATTTCTATCAGTGCATTTTCTTCAAAATCACCGCTGATATTGAGCCATTCAATAGCTGGATTTGGATATACACTCAGTTTTATGTTTTTCTGATCAGATGTATTACTGATGCCGGTTTTAACGGATATGGCTTTCCAGTTCTCAGGTAAATGATTGTCTGAATAAAGATTAGTCAACGAAAGATATGAGTCTGAACTGAATGCTTCCGGTGCCCAGCCATCCGAAGGCGAATATCTTACAAAATCGGAAACAAGTCCATACTTGAATATAAACTGATGCATAAGTTGAAATGTTAACTTAACAAATCTTTTTTGTAGCATTAAGTATAAGGTTGGTAAGCTGTAACCGGATTTTACAAATAACCCAGAACAAATTTTATGTATAATGATTCAATGTGGATAAATATTTTACACATTACTATATGAAAAACATCCAATATCCAAATAATTGTATATTTTTGCTTTCGGAATATTAATAAAATCAAAATACAATAGGAATATATCATAACTGAATTTATAAATTTTTTAAACAATATAATTCTCAGGTCAATATGAATGCGGGCTGACCTTCCCCGGCATGAAATTCCTGTCTGTTCTCTTGTTTCTAACCTTCTTGTCGTACTCCGGCAAGCCAAAATTTATATTCATGAAACGATTTTCATTCCTGTTTACATGTGTGGTGCTTATTTCCGGTCTTTACGCTCAAAACCCAACCGGGAAAGTTAATACCAAATATCTCCGGCCTTCCATAACCATGTTGTTTTCTCAGCCAAAAGATGCCGACGAAGAAGTGGTTATCTCCAAATTCCGTAACCTGGAAGTCAACAGTAAATTCGACAATCACAGAATTGACTTCCCGGATATGAAACCCATCGAACCCCTGAATCTTCAGAAAAATGCTTTGATTGAAAAATATGTGCGTACAGCATCCAATCCTGTCATTGCCAAATGGTGGGGACGCGATGCCAACGGCAATTTCAATTATTCACTGGTGGCCGAACGGGGTTCATACACCGCGACAGATGCCGATGCAATCATCTCGAGAGGTTCAAATACCAGCCGTATCGAAATGATTGGCGAACAACTCATCGATAAGTCTTACATACTCCTCTACGAAATTACCGACCTTTATTCGATGGAAGAATATTACGACCGGCAGGATGCCCTTAACCGGAAACTAAAAAATTATACTCCGGTGAAACGTACCGATGAAGGGTATAATTGCAACTATAAGGTGTATGCCTATAAAATAAATTTCAATGACTCGGTTGCCAGCGAATTTTATTCCCGATACTGGGTCGATTCCAAAAATCCCGACAAACAAAAGGTTGCTGCATGGGCTGACGCGACTTTTCCGGTAAAACTCATCGCATCTACGGGTGGGTCTGTGCGTTCGGCTCAGTCGAAAGAAAAAAGTCTGAATACAAAGAAAAAAACGATGCGCGAATTGCTTGAAGATATACCTGCCAATATCCAGAATAATGCTGTTTTTGAACTGGGAAGAAAAATTGAAGACTTCAAACTGAAAGTTACCGTATTCAAGGCATATCCCGTGAGCGCAAAGCTCGGCACTAAGGAGGATTTGTACATCGATCAGCGTTTCTATGTTTATGAAATCGAACAGGACAGAAACGGCAATCAGATGACAAACCGAAAAGGAGTGGTCAGAGTGAAAACAATCAATGAAAACAAGCAGGTTGCCACCGGTTCTTCGCTGCCTTCGGTATTTCAGCAGGTCGATGGTGGACGGATTTATCCCGGAATGTTCATGGAAAGCAAGGACGATTATGGATTAATTCTGAATATCGGGAAAAACGGTTCCTCCAACAATGCCATGGAAGGCTTTAATATAGGTGCCGATTTCCGAATTTCGCGTTTCCTGAAAAAACCGGGATGGCATCTGGGTATTGATGCATCCCTGCGCTCAATGAAAGATGTATATGCCGGCGACATCAGTACTTCAACCCGCTATCTGATTAATTCGAATGAATTATGTTCGGGCAGTACCTATGCTGTCGCTGTCAATCTATCCAAAGAATCCTATTTTACCCGAAAGGGGAATGTATATCTCAGACCTCAGTTTGGAGTGGGATTACAGAGTTATTCATTCAAAGAAGTTGGTGGTTATGAAATTGCATCCGACAATAAGGATTATTCCTGGTCGTCCCTGTATGTTCCGCTCGGTATTGGAGTCGGCTGGAATATTACTCCGATGTTCAGCCTCGAAATGAAACCCGGCGTATTTGCAAGGTTTGCGGCTTCGACTGATAATAAGGAAAAACTTATACAGTCTGCTGCTCTGGTAATCGACAATTGGGGATTTGGAAATATCGGAAAAATGAATGTTGGCACCACAAATACCATCTGTTTACGTATCAGATTCTAATTAACCGTTAATTATATACCATTAAAAAATATTGATTATGAAGAAAACAGCAAAAGCGCTCAGCCTCTTTCTCATATTATTCACATGTTTTGGTGTGACTGCTGCGGCACAAAACAAAAAAGCCGATAAAGATACCCGAAACTGGGTGTACGAAATAGAACCGGTTGGTGTAGGCACACAGGGTTCCTACCTGATTAAGGTGTGGTCTTACTCCAAAAAACCCATAGTAGCCATCGAACAGGCAAAAAAGAATGCCGTACACGGAATTATATTTAAGGGCTTCACAGGTATTCAGGGTGTTCCGGGTCAGCGACCGCTCACTAATAATCCCAATCTGGAAGTGGAACAGGCCGAATTCTTTAAAAACTTTTTTGCCGAAGGCGGTAAATACATGAAGTTTGTGAATATCACCAACGATGGCTCTGTGGCGGCTGAAGACCGGCTGAAAATCGGTAAAGAATACAAAATCGGAGTGGTGGTTTCGGTAAATGTGGCCGGACTTCGCAAGGACCTTGAAGATGCCGGAATTCTCCGTGGATTAAGCAGCGGTTTTTAATCACTCCTAACAGCTAACTGACTATGAAAAAGTTATTTCTGATAATCAGTTTTATCTTTTTTGCCGGATTCTGGATGATCGATGTATTCGGACAACGTAATTCGAACATCGGCTATTACACCATCGAACCTGAATGTCTCGGAACTGAACTTGACGGATCGGTGACACTCAGAGCCTGGGGAACAGGCAGAAACCGGTTTGATGCTGTGGATCAGGCTAAGAAGAATGCAGTCCGCGATGTGATTTTCAAAGGCATCCGTAAGGGAAGCTCCGAGTGCAATCCGCGTCCCCTGGTGCCCGAAGTAAACGCCGAAATGAAATACGAGGATTTCTTCAACCGTTTTTTCTCCGATAAGGGAGGTGACTACAAGAAATTTTGCTCCGGTAAGGACGAACGGCTGGATAATAAAATCTTCCGGCGCGGCATGGGCGACTCCAAAATGGTTACCTACAGTGTCATTGTACGTGTGCTGAGGGCAGAACTAAAGGAATACCTGGCCGGAGGTTTCAGTCCGCGAAGCGAACGGGCTGAAATTAATCTTCCATCGGTAGGCATTGTCAGAGAGGAACGCATAGACTGGAATTATGAAATCGAACCGGTGAGCGTGGGCTCTCAGGGAACCTATCTGATAAAAGTGTGGTCTTATTCAAAAAATCCTGAAGTAGCCATCGAACAAGCGAAGAAAAATGCCGTTCATGGCGTCATTTTCAAAGGTTTCGGTGGTATCAGCGGCGTACCGGGACAGCATCCGCTTACCGATAATCCCAATCTGGAACTTGAACAGGCTGAATTCTTCCGAAACTTCTTTGCAAATGGTGGCAAATACATGAAATTTGTCAATATCACCAACGATGGCTCAGTAGCTGCCGAAGACCGCCTGAAAGTGGGTAAGGAGTATAAAATCGGAGTGGTGGTATCGGTCAATGTGGCAGGACTGCGCAAAGACCTCGAAGATGCCGGTATCATCCGTTCACTGGGTAGTGGTACTTAACAATATAAATTTTGAACCTATGAAAAACCTGACGTTAATTCTGGGCTTTACCTGTACGCTTGCATTTTTCAGTATCAGCCACGGAAACGCCCAGCGCAACTCCAACATCGTTCATTATTCCATCGAAACTGAATGTCTGGGAGTGGAAATGGACGGCTCTGTTACACTTCGTGCCTGGGGAACAGGCCGCAACCGCTTCGATGCCGTTGATCAGGCCAAGAAAAATGCGGTACGAGATGTCCTGTTCAAATCCAGCCGAAAGGGAAGCGCCGATTGCAATCCGCATCCGCTGGTTCCTGAGGTAAATGCTGAAATAAAGTACGAGGACTACTTCAACCGTTTCTTCTCCGATAAACGGGGCAGTTATAAGAAGTTCTGTTCCGGAAAAGATGAACGGCTGAGCAACAAAATTTTCCGGAGAGGCATGGGCGACTCTAAAATGGTTACCTATAGCGTTATTGTAAGGGTGCTGCGTTCAGAACTCAAGGAGCAGCTTCGCGAAGATGGAATCATAAAATATTAACTCTATAATTTTTATATCATATGAAAGAACTGAAAAATATAATCATTCTCTTTTTTGCCCTGATGGTAAGTCTGTCTGCTTTTTCACAGGCTAAAAAACCTACCATCATGGTGGTGCCGAGCGATAACTGGTGTGTGAGAAACAACTTCATGACCGTGTACGATAATATGGGTACCCGGATGAAAATTCCGGATTATCGTGCTGCGCTTCAGGAAAGTACTGAACTGCTGAATGTAATCAGTAAAATTAATGAAATGATGACTGAACGTGGTTTCCCGTTGAAGAACCTCGAATCGGTGATGAAAACCCTGCAAAGCCAATCGGCAGAAGATGCCATGCTGACAAGCAAAACAGGCGCCGACGCCAACGAAAGTCCGATTGATAAACTGAAAAAAGTGGCAAAAGCCGATATCATCATGCAGCTAACCTGGTCAATTAACCAAACCGGACCGAAACGATCGATCACGTTCAACCTCCAGGGACTGGATGCCTATACCGACAAACAGATAGCCGGCGCATCGGGTACGGGGCAGCCTTCTTTCTCGGCAGAATTGCCCGTATTGCTCGAAGAAGCTGTGCTGGCACACATCGACAACTTCAACGCGCAGTTGCAGAAACATTTTGATGATTTGTTTGCTAACGGACGTGAAGTCAGTTTGCGCGTAATGACTTTCAGTTCCTTTAACGGAGATCTCGAAAGTGAATACGACGGCAAGGAACTTTCGGAAATCATCGAAACCTGGGTGTCGGATAATTCGGTTAAAGGGCGTTTCAGCCTGACGGATGCCACTGAAAATACCATGCTGTTTGAGCAGGTGCGTATTCCGCTCTACGATGCATCCAACAGAGCCGTTGATACCCGGGGCTGGGCACGCGATTTGCAGAAAATGCTTGCCGACCGATACCGCATCACAGCCAAACTGATGACACGCGGATTGGGTCAGGCTCAACTTGTAATTGGTGAAAAATAATGAAAAGCCCCCCAACCCCCTGAAGGGGGAGTTACAGGGCATTTTGAAAGTAACTGGTAAGTTGATAGTTGAACAGGATATCGTTACCTGATTAAAATTAATCGGAAAACCTGGAATCGAATATCTCTATAAAGGGTTGGGGGATTACAAAATAAGATATAAATTCCTTCTTTACACTAATTAATAAAAAAGAATATAATATGAAACACCTGAAATTATTGCTTGTGATAGTACTGTCGGGATTTATATCCCACAACCTGCAAGCCCAGTATATGTCCGACACCGAAAGGCTTCCGCTTACTGTCTGGATTCCCGACGATGTGGAAGATATCCCACCTGCCGCGGTAAATGTGCTTCAAAATAAGCTTATACAGATTGCAACGCAAAATGGCATTACGGGCTCAACAGATGTTATGCGTTTTATTTTTACGGCGAATATCAATGTTATTACCAAAGATATCACCCCCACAGCCCCTGCCATGCATGCATATACCATGAATGTGAATATGTATATCGGCGATGGAGTGGACGGGAAAGCCTTCTCAAGTTATTCTGCCACCGTGAAGGGAGTGGGAGAGAATGAAACCAAAGCTTATCTGGCCGGTCTGAAGAATATCAAAACGAATAATCCGGAATTTCAGCGATTTATTGAAGAGGGTAAATCCAAAATTATCGCTTTTTATAATTCGCAGTGCGATTTTATCATTAAAAATGCCCGTACACTGGCTAATATGAACCGCTTCGATGAAGCAATCTGGAACCTTTCGTCCATTCCGGATGTTTGTCCCGATTGCTGGAATAAGGCACAGGCAGCGCTCGGACCCATCTTCCGTCAGAAAATTGATTTTGACTGCAAGGAAAAAATTAATCTGGCCAATAATATATGGAATGCTGGTCAGAGCTGGAATGCAGCCAACGATGCCGGTGCTGTATTGTCAACCATCGATCCGAATTCCTCGTGCGTGGGTGAAATTAAAGTTTTAGCAAACAAGATTGAAAAACGTATCCGCGAAGTGGACAGCCGCGAGTGGAAATTTATTTATGATTATAATATCGGACTTACCCGCGACTGGATCAAAGCCTACCGCGATGTGG
>DAONDU010000129.1:0-7372 GCA_035402725.1 Paludibacteraceae bacterium
GGCGACTGGGTTACCGTACGCGAAGGCGACAGCGTGTTTGTCGGTTATGACAAGACCGAAACCGAAACCAATATCCTGCGTTATCGCAAAGTAAGTCAGAAGAATAAAACTTTCTATCAGATCGTACTGTCCGAAACCCCGCTTTATGCCGAGATGGGCGGACAGGTTGGCGACAGGGGAACGCTGACGGTTAATAATGAAACTATTGAGATTTTCGACACAAAAAAGGAAAACAACCTATCGGTTCATCTCACCAATTCGCTTCCCGAAGATGTTACCGCACCCTGTTTTGTCCGGATTGATGTAGCAAAACGCAAGGCTACAGCCTGCAACCACACCGCCACTCACCTGCTTCACGAAGCGCTTCGCGAAGTGCTTGGCAAACATGTGGAACAGAAAGGTTCCTTTGTAAGTCCCGAAAGTCTCCGTTTCGACTTTTCACATTTTCAAAAACTGACAAACGAAGAACTACGCGCCGTAGAAAAAATTGCCAACCGTAAAATTCGTGAGAACTATCCGTTGCAGGAAAGCAGAAACACACCGATTGCCGAGGCGCAGGCAATGGGAGCAATGGCTCTTTTCGGAGAAAAATACGGTGAAACGGTTCGTGTCATCCGGTTTGGCAGTTCAATCGAACTCTGCGGAGGTACTCACGTACAGGCTACCGGCGATATCGGCATGGTTCGTATCATCTCCGAAAGCTCCATTGCCGCGGGCGTACGACGTATCGAAGCCATTACCGGCGAAGCGGTGGAAGAATTGATGAACAACGTTCAGGATACGCTAAATTCTGCCAGGGAACTATTCAATAATGCTCCCGACTTATACAAAGCAATTCATAAAACGCTGGAAGAAAACAGCGAACTTAAGAAACAGGTGGATAACTTCATGCACGAGCGCATACTCACCCTGCGTGACAAGCTCATCGCTGACGCTAAAGACGAACAGGGAATTAAAGTAATCCGATTCCGTACCGACCTCCCGGCTGACGCGGTTAAGACACTTTCATTCCAGATACGAAACCTGCTGAACGAAAAACTTTTCGTAGCTATCACCAGTTTGCATGAAGGCAAGCCATCGATTACGGTTCTACTTTCCGACGATCTGGTTGCTCAAGGATACAACGCGGTGAACATTACCCGGGAAGCAGCCAAATGCATTCAGGGTGGCGGCGGCGGACAACCTTTCTTTGCAACCGCGGGAGGTAAAAATCCCGAAGGGCTGGATAAGGCAATGGAAATGCTGAAGCTGTAAATATGCCCCCAACCCCTAAAGGGGATTTTTGACGGATTGCTACATAATGGATTTTACCGGAAGACGAATAAACAACTAACTTAATCTGGATTAAAATGATTATTGAGTAAGTTGTGGTTTTACCCATGATATATTTTGATAATAAATTATTAGCTTCAACGTAATATTTAAATAAATAGATTGATAAAATTATGAGAATTCTCGTGTTAAAATCAGTTTTTCTAATCATATTTCTAGTAGGTAATTTCAGTATAAATGCTCAGGATTGGGCTAATCTGAAGCGCTATCAGAAGGAGAATGATACACTTTTATTAAAGGGCAATGCGGAAAACAGGGTGGTATTTATGGGAAATTCCATCACTGAGGGATGGAAAAGCATGCATCCTGAATTCTTTAATAAGAATCCATATATCTGTCGCGGAATCAGCGGACAAACAACCCCGCAAATGTTGCTACGGTTTCGTCAGGATGTAATTGAACTGAATCCACGCGTTGTTGTCATTCTTGCAGGTACAAACGACATTGCCGGAAACACCGGTCCATCGACCCCGGAAATGATCATGGACAATATCAGGTCGATGGCCGAACTGGCAACGGCTAACAACATCCGTGTGGTGTTGTGCTCGGTGCTTCCTGCATATGATTACCCCTGGAGAAAAGGGATGAAGCCAAACATAAAAATACCGGAACTTAACAAAATGATTAAAGCGTATGCCGACGAAAGACGGATTACCTATCTGGATTATTTCGGTGCAATGGCCAATGAAAAAAACGGCATGATCGCCGAATATACAACCGATGGTGTCCACTGCACATCAGCAGGATACGATGTAATGGAAAAAATGGTGATACCTGCCATTGCTAAAGCATTAAAGACAAAACCCGCAAAGAAATAATAATATAACAACTGAAAAAAAGAGGGTGCACAAAACGATTTGAGCACCCTCTTTTTATACATATAATGCATTATCATCTAATTAGTTCGCTAATAATTCCTGAGTATGTTTAATCAGTTCGGACCCTCCTACTGCTCCATGACCCGGAATGACTATTTTTGCGGTTGAGAATTTACGCATCAATTTTTCAATCGTACCGGGATACGCCTCCAAATCTCCGTCTGCAACATTTCCCAGGTTAGTAGAGCTAATACTCTTAACCATACAGCCTGCAAACAATATCTGCTCTGACGGTATCCAGACAACAATATTGTCAAGCGAATGTGCGGCTCCCGGGTAATAACAAATTATCCGTTTATCACCCAGCTGCAGTTGCAGCGAATCCTTAAAACCATGTTCCGGCACCGGCATGCCTCTGGATTTGGCAAAATCAATAGTCATTTGGTTGGCGTAGGACGTAATCCCCCTGATCCTGCAGGAAACTCAACCCACCCATACAATCGCCATGCCAGTGATTTGGAACAAATCCAACTATCTTTAATTTCATGGAATCGGCAAGCCATGTGACCAACTCCTTCGTCAGAATATCGGTAGCCGGTGTATCGAAAAGAAAAGCTTCTTTTCCGGAGATAAAAACCAGACCGTTGGAAGAAATGCGGCCGTAACCGGGCAACTCGGAATATGAAACGTGTACAAAGGCATTTTCGGATAACTGGATGAGTTCGATATCTTCTGAAACGCGGATATGTTTATAATCTGGCTGTGCGAAACCGGTATATTGCATCACCATCGCCATAATTCAGAACAACTATTTTTTTCATAAATTTATTCTTAACTTCCCAAGGTTTAAATGCGTAGCCTGCTGGAACGGATGATACAAATCCGCGCCAGCAGGGATAATAAAATTCAGCCCAGGAACTTACAGGTCTTTTTTTTATAACTTAATATTCAGCAGATAGAACGCTTTTGGAGCAAGTTTGAGTTCGAAGTCACTGCCCGGAATGTTGATTTCTTCGGATGCTGGAACAACTGTTTCGGGTTTATCCAGGGTGTTTTCAGCATCCGGTTTAGTTGATTTCAGAACGGTCTTCGTCACCTTTCTTTCAGCGGTTTTCAGACCTTTCAGGTGATAGGTTACCGATTTCTCACTGTCAGAAGTATTAGCTATTTTGAGAATAATTTCATTTTTACCGCTATCATAAACCGAAGAAGCATAGATTCCATCCTGGCCCGTGAGTGCTGTTTTATTTTCGGTGGTGGTCAGTACATTGGTTCCTGTATTGTGACCGTACAACTGCTGAACGTAATAATTTACAGATCGGACGCTTCTCAAATTGTCGAACCAGATCAGATCGGGTTTCCATTGCCAACCTTGAACGTGCGCAAACAGGGGAGCGTAAGTACACATTTGCACTACATCGGCATTGCGTTCGAATCCTGTCATAAAGGCGGCTTCGCATAACGCTGCCTCGAAGTTGTTTTTTCTGTTTGCCGGGTGGCAGGCATATTCTCCCGCGAAAACTTTGGGTCCTTTGCGGTCGTATTTGTCGTAGCGTGCTGCTCCAGATAAGAACCATTCCGGACTGCGATAATAATGTTCGTCCACGAGATCGGCTTTCAAGCGTTTCATTTCTTGCCATCCGTAATCAAAGTCTTTTCCATCGGGACTTGGGCCCGCCGATCCGATGATTTTAATTTCGGGATGTCTGGCTCTGATGGCAGTGATAAACGGTTCTAATCTTTCGGGATAGAGTTCACCCCACTGTTCGTTGCCAATGGCAATCAGTTTGAGATTAAAGGGGACCGGATGTCCCATTTCAGAGCGGATTTTTCCGTATTTAGTTGTAACATCCCCGTTCGCAAATTCGATTAAGTCGAGAGCATCCTGAACATAAGGGTTTAATTCAGCTACAGGCACATGAGCGTGAATATCTTTATTCTGAAACTGGCACGCCAGACCACAACTGAGAACCGGAAGCGGTTCTGCTCCGATATCTTCGGAAAGCTGGAAGAACTCATAAAATCCCAGTCCGTACGACTGATAATAATCGGGGAAAAAGCGGTTTGGGAAAGTATATTGCCAGCGGTTTTCGTTGAGCATTCTGTTTTCAACCTGTCCGATGGAGTTTTTCCACTGATAACGCGAATTCAGGTCGGTTCCTTCGACAATGCAACCTCCGGGGAAACGGAACACGCCCGGTTTGAGATCATAAAGAGCTTGCGCAAGGTCTTTACGGAGTCCATTTTTGCGTCCTTTCCAGGTGTCAACTGGGAACAGGGAAACGTGTTCCAGGTCCACCTCTGATTTTGATGTCAGGAAAATACGCAGTTTTGCATCGGGAAGGGTTTTCGATGGCTTCAGGATCAACTCGTTCTGTTTCCATTCCGTCGAGGGAATGTCTAATTTTGCATTTGCTATTACGTTGCTTTCTGTGTCGATAATTTCAACCCGGATGCTTCCGGTTGCAGCTGAAGCTTTTTTTGCCCATACAGAGAAGCGGTATTCCGCATCTTTTTTCACACCGATACCGAAATAACCTTCGTTGTCGAGACCGGTTTGTTTTTCATCGTGTCCGGCATAGGCGAGCCGGATGTAATGCGGATTGTTTTTGAAAGGCCCGTCGGTTTTAACTTCCACTTTCCCGAATGTGCTCCAGCCCATCAGATGTTCCGGAAATTCGAACGAGCGATTTTTTACCAGTTCGGCATACAAACCACCATCGGCGCCATAATTAATATCTTCGAAGAAAATGCCGTACATGGTTTTTTGAACGGGAATTCCATTTTTCTTGAAATCGACCTGGATATTGTGAGTTTGAGCCACAGAGAGTTGAACTCCCAGGAATGTAACTAATAAGAAAAACAGTTTAATTTTTGGTGTTTTCATGATTTATGAATGTAAGTTGATTAAATTTAATATCGATTTTTGTGCACATTAATAAGTGAAGGTTTTTCATTGAATTCAACCCCGTCGGAACAAACACAAACCTTCACAAGTTGTTTTAGCCTTTGCTCAGCCCGTTTGGCTTGTGGTGTACACCTGCTGATTACATAATATTTAAATCGTAAAACGGGTCAACGAAATTACAGATTTATTTTACAATATCAAGATGATTCAAGTATGTTTTTTGATATTTCTTTTTCGATAATTGGCAGGTTCTTACATTTTTAATCAGCGTTAAATATTTATGTTTTGTTTGGAAATCAAAAAAGTCCGGTTCTGACATCCTCGGCTTAAAACAAAAAAAGTCCGCTGCAAAAATATTGCAACGGACTTTCTTATTTACAATTTCCCAACTATTCCTCCATCAAGGGGTTATAGGACGATTATTAATCTTTGAATTTTGCTCCGAGGAATTCTCTGTTCAGACGGGCAATGTGCGAAATCGAAACGTTTTTCGGGCATTCGGCTTCGCATGCTCCGGTGTTTGTACAGTTACCAAATCCGAGTTCATCCATCTTTGCAACCATTGCTTTGGCACGTTGTGCGGCTTCTACCCGTCCCTGTGGTAACAATGCGAGCTGGCTTACTTTTGCCGATACGAATAGCATTGCTGAACCGTTTTTACAGGCAGCAGCACAGGCACCGCAACCGATACACGATGCAGCATCCATTGCTTCGTCAGCATTTACTTTCGAAATAGGAATTGCATTGGCATCGGGAGTTCCACCGGTATTAATCGATACGTAACCACCTGCCTGAATAATCTTATCGTAAGCGCTTCGGTCAACCATCAGGTCTTTGATAACCGGGAATGCTGCCGAACGCCACGGTTCGATGGTAATCGTTTCACCATCGCTGAAGTTGCGCATATGCAGCTGACAGGTAGTGATTTCTCCATCGGGTCCGTGAGGATGTCCGTTGATATACATGCTGCACATACCGCATATACCTTCACGGCAATCGTGATCAAAGGCGATTGGTTCTTTGTGCTCACCAATCAGTTTTTCGTTGAGGATGTCCATCATTTCGAGGAACGATGCATCCGTTGATATATTTTCCACTTTATAAGTCTCGAAACTGCCTTTAGCTTTCGGACCGGCCTGACGCCATACTTTTAGAGTGAGATTTAAACTTTTTTCCATTATGTTTGCCCCCTAACCCCCTGAAGGGGGAATTTAGAAGTTAATAAATGATTAATATATATATATTTTTGCTCCCAAGCCTACCTGTGGTAGTCAACTCCCTTTTCATGGAGCTGTGGGGGTAGCTGTTACGCTTTATAATTACGTTGCTGACGAACAATAAATTCGTAATCAAGCGGTTCTTTGATCAGTTCAGGTTCCTGACCTTCACCTTTGTATTTCCAGCATGACACATACGCGAATTTATCGTCATCGCGAAGAGCTTCGCCTTCGGGTGTCTGATATTCTTCGCGGAAGTGACCACCGCAGGACTCTTCGCGCAGCAGCGCGTCGCGTGCCATCAGTTCGCCTGTTTCGATAAAATCGGCCAAGCGCAGCGCTTTTTCAAGCTCAACGTTCAGATTATCGGCTTTTCCGGGAACATATACATTTGTCCAGAAATCTTTTCTTACCTGGGCAATTTTCTCCAGACCTGTTTTCAGTCCTTCGGCAGTACGTCCCATACCAACATAATCCCACATGATAAGGCCCAATTCACGATGAAGATGATCTACCGAGTATTTGCCCTGAATGCTCATGATTTTATTTATTCTGTCATTGATTGCTTTCTCGGCTTCTTCAAATTCCTTGCTGTCGGTGCTGATGCGCGGAACGCGAATCTGATCGGCAAGATAATTCTGAATAGTATATGGAAGAACAAAATATCCGTCGGCCAGTCCCTGCATGAGTGCAGAAGCTCCCAGTCGGTTAGCTCCGTGATCAGAGAAATTCGCTTCCCCGATGCAAAACAATCCTTTAACCGATGTCTGGAGTTCATAATCCACCCAGATACCACCCATGGTGTAATGGATGGCAGGATAAATCATCATCGGGGTTTTATATGGATTATCGTCAACGATTTTTTCGTACATCTGGAATAAGTTACCGTAACGGGCACGAACAACATTCTCGCCCAGGCGGTCGATGGCTTCCGAAAAATCGAGATAAACGGCAAGTCCTGTATTTCCCACACCAAATCCGGCATCGCAGCGTTCTTTGGCAGCACGTGAAGCAACGTCGCGGGGTACGAGGTTACCGAAAGCCGGATATCTGCGTTCCAGGTAGTAATCACGATCTTCTTCCTTGAGGTCGGTAGG
>DAONDU010000130.1:0-7334 GCA_035402725.1 Paludibacteraceae bacterium
GTGCCGTAGTGGCTGAAAATTGCATGAAGAGCGAGGTTATTCAGCCCGAAGAAGGTAAATTTGACTTCACTCTGGCTGATAAATTTGTAGATTTTGCAGAAAAAAACAAACTTTACGCTACCGGGCATGTGCTCATATGGCATTCACAAGCTCCAAAATGGTTTTTTGTCGATGCCGATGGAAAGGATGTCAGTCCCGAAGTATTGAAACAACGGATGATTAAGCATATCTCAACCCTGGTAGGTCGTTACAAAGGTCGTATCAAAGGATGGGATGTGGTTAATGAAGCTTTCGAAGACGATGGTTCCTGGCGAAAAAGCAAATTTTATGAAATTCTGGGGGAAGATTATATCAAACTGGCTTTTGAGTATGCACATGATGCCGATCCTGATGCTGAACTATATTACAACGATTATTCAATGGCACATCCCGGTCGTAGGGATGCTGTGGTAAAAATGGTAAACAATCTCAAACAGCAGGGCATTAAAGTGGATGGTATCGGGATGCAGGGACATATGACAATGAACTTTCCAACCTGCGATGCCTATGAAAAAAGCATTCTGGCTTTTGCTTCCACCGGTGCTAAAGTGATGATTACCGAGATGGATATGACCGTACTTCCTCCACCCGAAAGTTATCAGGGTGCTGATGTTGGCAAGAATTACCAGTTTGATAGTAAAATGAATCCTTACCCTAACGGATTGCCAGACAGTGTGGCTACTGCATTACATGACCGTTACGCCGCGTTTTTTAGATTGTTTCTCA
This sequence comes from Paludibacteraceae bacterium, assembly GCA_035402725.1. Classification (GTDB taxonomy): domain Bacteria; phylum Bacteroidota; class Bacteroidia; order Bacteroidales; family Paludibacteraceae; genus UPXZ01. The sequence continues at coordinate 766 of DAONDU010000130.1, forward strand.
AACATAGCGATAAAATCAGCCGTGTAACTGTTTGGGGCGTAAGCGATGCTCAGTCCTGGAGAAATAACTGGCCGATGAGAGGACGTACCGATTATCCGCTCCTTTTCGACCGAAAACTCCGCCCGAAACCGATTGTGAAAACAATTATAAGCCAGGCGAATGCGATGAAGAAATAATAGAAATAAAGAACAGTCATAAAGCGAAACAATAAAACTAACTACTATGAAACAACCAAGATACTTAGTCCCAAATCTTTACACCGCCGATCCGGCAGTTCATATTTTCAATGGGAAGATCTATATTTATCCATCGCACGATGTAGAATCCGGCATACCCGAAAACGACAATGGCGACCATTTCGATATGCGCGATTATCATGTGTTTTCCATGGAAAGCATAGATGGAGAAGTGACTGATCATGGTGTCGTGCTCGATGTGCAAAGTATTCCCTGGGCTGGCAGACAGCTGTGGGATTGTGATGCGGCATACAAAGACGGGAAATATTATATTTATTTTTCGCTGAAAGATAAAAACGATGTATTCCATATCGGCATTGCCATAAGCGAAAAACCGGAAGGTCCTTTCGTTGCGCTGGATAGTCCGATAAAAGGCAGCTATTCCATCGATCCATGTGTTTACAGAGAAGATGACGACAGCCACTTTATGTGTTTTGGTGGTCTTTGGGGTGGTCAGCTTCAACGCTACCGCAATAACAAAGCGATAGAATGCGGTCACGAACCGGCTGACAATGAACCGGCACTGTACGCTAAAATAGTGAAAATGAGCGAAAATATGCTCGATTTTGCTGAAGAACCACGGGATTTGGTGATTCTGGACGAAAACGGAGAACCGCTCCGTGCCGGCGATCATGACAGACGATTTTTTGAAGCATCGTGGATGCACAAATACAACGGTAAGTACTATTTTTCATATTCGACCGGTGATACACATTTACTCTGCTATGCCCTAAGCGAAAATATTTATGGCCCTTACACGTACCAGGGTGTCATTCTCACCCCGGTAGTGGGATGGACTACACATCATTGTATTACAGAATTTGAAGGAAAATGGTATCTGTTTCATCACGATTGTGTACCTTCGGGCGGGAAAACATGGTTGCGAAGCCTGAAAGTGGTGGAGTTGGAATACAATGCTGATGGAACGATTAAAACCATCGAAGGTTTAGCAAAATAAATAAAGACTGGCAGAGTAAATGAAAGTATTATCATTCAGAAATATTACTGTATTTCTTCTTCTTTTTCTTGCAGGTTCTGCAGTAGCTGAAGTCCGGTTGCCAAAGCTGATTTCAGACGGTATGGTTCTGCAACGCGATGCAAAAGTGAAAATATGGGGTTGGGCATCACCCTCTGAAAAAGTAACGGTGCAAATTGCCGCTCAGACACTGACTTGCAAAGCAAACGAAGCAGGCGAATGGACTGTACAACTTCCTCCTCAGAAAGCCGGTGGACCTTTTACGATGGAAATAAAAGGTGAAAACACGGTCAAAATAAGCAATATTCTCTTTGGCGATGTTTGGCTATGTTCCGGGCAATCCAATATGGAATTACCGATCTATAGGGTCAAACCGCTTTATGAAGAGGAAATCAAAATTGCCCAAAATACAAATATTCGATATTTTGCTGTTCCTCAGAAATATAATATGAAATCAGCAGAAAATGATTATGTTTCAGGAAGTTGGCAGGAATTAAATCCAAAAAGTATTTTGAATTTTTCGGCAGTTTGTTATTTTTTTGGAAAAGAATTATTTCAAAAATACAATGTTCCAATCGGACTGATTAATGCGAGTTTGGGTGGTTCACCTATACAGGCCTGGATGAGCGAAGAAGCACTTGCTGCTTTTCCACAGTATCTGAATGATGCTATTAAATACCGTGATGATCAATTGATTCGAGAAACGGAAGCTGCCGAAAACAAAAAAGTAAATGATTGGTATGCCGAAGCAAATAAAAAAGATGCAGGACAAGCAGCGGGTTGGAAACTTCCTTCGTTTGATGATACTGACTGGCAGAAAATGAATGTTCCCGGTTATTGGAGCGAAACTCCCATTGGAAAAGTAAATGGTGTGGTTTGGTTTCGACGAGAATTCGATATTGCGAAAGAAAATGCCGGAAAAGCAGCTTTTCTGAATTTAGGGCGAATTGTGGACGCTGATTCAGTTTTTGTAAACGGAAAGTGCGTGGGCAATATAACATACCAATATCCGCCTCGTTGGTATAATATTCCTGAAAATCTGTTGGTTGAAGGACGAAATGTTATTGCTGTTCGAATTGTAAGTAACTCAGGAAGAGGCGGTTTTGTTCCGGATAAACCTTATGAACTGAAAGTGGCAAATTCAGTAATTGATTTAAAAGGGGTCTGGAAAATGAAATTAGGCTGCTCAATGCCTCCTACGCCGGGAACTACTTTTTTTCGTTGGAAACCAATGGGTTTGTACAATGGCATGATAGCACCGTTGGTCAATTACAATAAAAAAGGAGTAATTTGGTATCAGGGCGAATCAAACACAGCTATTCCGCAAGAGTATGCCACCCTTTTACCAACAATGATTTCCAGTTGGCGCAAGAATTTCAATCAAAAGACTTTACCGTTTGTGTATGCACAATTGCCAAATTTTATGGAAACGAAAACTCAGCCGACTGAAAGCAATTGGGCTGTTTTCAGAGATATGCAAACAAAAACATTATCGGTTCCTGGCACTGCTATGACAGTTAATGTCGATTTGGGTGATTGGAATGATATTCATCCTATGAACAAAAAAGATGTATCACACCGATTGGTTTTGGCTGCTCAAAAGGTTGCGTACAAGGACCGAAAGGTCGTTTATTCGGGACCTTTGTATAAATCCATGAAAGTAAAAGGAAATAAGGTAGATCTTAGTTTTTCAAATACGGGAAGCGGACTTATTGCCAAAGATGGAAAAGAACTCAGATATTTTGCCATTGCAGGTGCCGACAAAAAGTTTGTTTGGGCAAAAGCCGAAATTATTGGCAAAAAAGTGATTGTTTGGAGCGATGATATAACCAACCCCGTTGCAGTACGTTATGCCTGGTCCGATAATCCCGAAGGAGCGAATTTGTATAATAAGGAAGGTTTACCGGCATCACCATTCAATGCGGAATTAAATAAATAGAAATTTATTTTGGTTTGTCAGATGTTATTAACCAACTTGCGTTTATGAATATTATCAGTAAATGTAGTTGATGTCCTTTTATTTGAAAATATTTATTAATTCGATGAAAAACAACATATTATCATTAATTGTAGCATTATTAATAATCCAAACTGCAAATGGTCAGTCTCATAAGGCTGCGCCGGACGGATTTGATATTCCGAAAACCGGAATTGAACACGGCAGGATTGATACAATTACATATCATTCCGAAACGGTTGCTAATGACCGCAGAGCATTGATTTATACACCTCCCGGATATTCAAAAACGAGAAAATATCCGGTGCTTTACCTGCTTCATGGTATTGGTGGCGACGAAAAAGAATGGTTCAAGCAAGGAAATCCCCAGGTGATACTAGATAACCTGTATGCTGAAAAGAAAATCGTACCCATGATTGTAGTGCTGCCAAATGGAAGAGCCATGAAGAATGACAGGGCAGAAGGCAATATATTTGATGCTCAAAAAGTTGAGGCATTTGCAACGTTCGAAAAAGATTTACTCAATGACCTTATTCCTTTTGTTGAAAAAAACTATCCGGTACGCAAGAATCAGAAAAACCGCGCTTTGGCCGGACTTTCGATGGGTGGTGGACAGTCATTGAATTTTGGACTGGGCAACCTGAATACTTTTGCCTGGGTCGGAGGTTTTTCATCGGCTCCAAACACCAAAATACCTCAGGAATTAATGCCGGATGTAAAGTACGCGAAGAAAAAGCTGAAACTACTCTGGATTTCGTGTGGCGACAAAGACGGGTTGATTACTTTCAGCAAACGCACGCACGATTATCTGATTGCTAATCAGATTCCACATATTTATCAGGTTATTCCCGGTGGATTTCACGATTTTAAAGTCTGGAAGCAAAACCTGTATATGTTCTCACAGCTTTTATTCAAACCGGTTACTAATTCACTCATTGAACAATACAGCAATATACCTGAATAGAGACTTATTTCAACCCAAAGATTTTAGATAATTAAAAAAGAAAAAGATGAAAAAAAACACAATTGGATGGAGTTTATTTAGCAGAAGACAAATCGTATTGTTAACAGTCTATATATCCGTATTTTCAGTTGCTGCAATTGCCGGTAATACGACAAAAAAAACGGATGAAATTAAAAATGCTCCTGTTTTCAGCAAATTTGTTTATCAGGGCAATGACAGGGTGTATAATGAAAATCCGTTGAAGGCTGATGAATTCTTTAATCCTATATTGCAGGGTTGTTATCCCGATCCCAGCATTACACGGAAAGGTAGTGATTATTATTTGGTATGTTCCTCATTTGCCATGTTTCCCGGCGTACCTGTTTTTCATTCCAAAGATTTGGTGAACTGGACACAGGTAGGTCATGTGCTCGATCGGAAATCGCAACTGAAAGTGCAGGATACCGGAATTAGCGCCGGCATTTACGCACCAACCATCCGCTATAATCCGTACAACGATACTTTTTACATGATTACCACTCAGTTTGCAGGCGGAATGGGAAATATAATTGTAAAAACAAAAGATCCGTTTCAGGGTTGGAGCGATCCCATTCAACTGAAATTTGATGGCATTGACCCTTCCATCTTCTTCGACGAAGACGGGAAAGCGTATGTTGTTCATAACGATGCACCCGACAAAGGAAAAGAGCTGTACACCGGACACCGTGTGATTAAAGTTTGGGAATATGATGTGGAAAAAGATCAGATAATTCCCGGAACAGATAAAATTATTGTAGATGGCGGCGTTGATCTTTCGAAAAAACCAATCTGGATTGAAGCGCCTCACCTGTATAAAAAAAATGGAAAGTATTATTTAATGTGTGCCGAAGGAGGAACCGGTGATTGGCACAGTGAAGTGATTTTTGTGAGCGATAGTCCCAAAGGTCCTTTCAAACCTGCTCCAGGCAATCCGATACTTACGCAGCGGTATTTTTCTAACGACAGAAGCTACAAAGTTGATTGGGCCGGACATGCCGACTTGATTGATGGTCCTGATGGTAAGTATTATGGCGTTTTTCTGGCTGTTCGCCCCAACGAAAAGCAACGTGTAAATACTGGTCGTGAGACTTTTATTCTGCCTGTGGATTGGAGTGGCACATTTCCTGTCTTTGAAAACGGCCTTATACCCCTTGAACCGAAACTCAAAATGCCGGCAGGCGTTGAAAACAAAACAGGGAAAGAGGGATTTTTTCCGAATGGAAATTTTACGTTTACCGATGACTTTACTGAACCAAAACTGGATTTCAGATGGATCGGACTAAGAGGTCCGCGGGAAGATTTTATTTCAATAACTAAAAAGGGATTGAAAATTACTCCTTTTCAGGTTAATATCAAGGAGATGAAACCAACATCCACCCTTTTTTACCGACAACAACATATAATTTTCTCATTTAATGCTACGATGGAATATACCCCAAAATCCGAAAAGGAACTGGCCGGAATTACCTGTATGCAAAGCGAAAAATTCAATTATGTTTTTGGAATAACAAAAAAGGGAAAGGATTTCTATTTATTGCTCGAAAGAACGGAGAAAGGTAATTCTACTATTTTAGCCAGTACAAAGATTGACGTGAAAAATCCGGTTGGTTTACAGGTAAAAGCAGTTGGTGATAACTATGAGTTTAGTTATTCGCTCAATGGAACCGACTTTGTAAATCTTGGAGGTACAGTTTCGGGCGATATATTATCAACCAATGTGGCTGGTGGATTTACAGGAGCTTTGATTGGATTGTATGCCACAGCGGCAAACGATGCAAAACCGGAATAACTTTTCATTTTTTTTGATTGAAATCATTATATAAGTTAGTGCATCTCTTGATGATTTAATAGTTAACGCAAAGCTCAAATATGCCTATTATCATATAATCAAATATTCGCAAAGAGCGCAAAGTAAAAAACTTAAAAGTTTTTTTTTGCATCTTAATAACTTTGCGTTTAACAGAATAATATTCGATAAATATCAGACTTATATAAACTCTATTTTTTACATGAAGAAAGCCTTATTTATTTCGATCATAAAAAGATCAATTGTTCTTCCGTTTTTGTTATTGGCTTTTGTGGCCAACAGCCAAACCTATCCGTTTCAGAATCCAAATCTGAGTTCGGATGAACGGGCAAAAGATCTTATATCCAGATTAACGCTGGAGGAAAAAGCCACGTTGATGTGCGATCAGTCGGATGCTATACCACGTTTGGGCATCAAAAAATTCAATTGGTGGAGCGAAGCACTTCATGGATTTGCCAACAACGATAGCGTTACCGTTTTTCCTGAACCGATTGGGATGGCTGCTTCATTCAACGACAAATTATTGTACCGGATTTACGATGCCGTATCGGATGAAGCGCGTGCAAAATATAATCTTTGGTTGAAACGCGGCAACGAGAACAAACGATTTC
>DAONDU010000131.1:0-7328 GCA_035402725.1 Paludibacteraceae bacterium
ATATCCAAAGAGCTCGGGATAGGAGGCAGAGAGAGGAATAGGGAAGTCATTCAGTTAATCGACGCTAACAATATGACAAAACCGGAAGTGCCTGAAGAACATATAAAGAAGCAATATCAGGCTCCGCCTCCGGTTGAACTGAAAAGTACCATGAAGTTTACAGCACCGGTAATCAAGAAAGATGAGTTGGTAAAAGAAGAAAATGAGGTAAAATCTCAGGATGAAATTACAGAATCAAAAGTTGCCATTTCAGTAGCTGATGTAAAGGGTACCAATGAAGATACAGGTATTGATATTGCTATATTAAATGAGCATCACGTGATTGTAGCTGATACGGAACCCGAAAAAGTATTTGAATACGTAGAACAGCCACCTTCGTTTCCGGGCGGAGATGCAGCGCTGATGGATTATCTTAATGGAAATATCAGTTACCCGACTATTGCTCAGGAATTGGAAATTCAGGGAAAGGTAACCTGTTCCTTTGTGGTTGGAAAAGATGGTTCTATTCAGGATGTAAAAGTGGAACGAGGTGTGGATCGAAGTATCGATAAGGAAGCGGTTCGGGTAATCAGTTCCATGCCAAGATGGATACCGGGCAGGCAGGGCGGTAACGCCGTAAAAGTGAAGTATTATCTGCCGGTGGTTTTCAGGTTGCAGTAGAAAGCTAAATGCAATTTAATCTGCAATTAAATAAAAAGAGCGGGGAGCGTTTATTTGGGCTCCCCGTTTGTTTATTTATATTCTCACTTCCACACCTTTGTCTTTCAGGAAATGTTTCAGTTCCTGAATGCCAATTTCCTGATAGTGAAAAATACTGGCTGCAAGCGCCGCGTCTGCTTTTCCGGCTTCGAAAACCTCCACAAAATGCTGCAAAGTTCCCGCGCCTCCACTGGCAATAACCGGTACGTTCACCAATTCGGATACTGCCCGGGTTATATCAAGCGCAAAACCATCCTTTGTGCCGTCGTGGTTCATGGAGGTAAGCAGAATTTCCCCAGCTCCCAGTGCCACTGCCTGTTTAACCCAGTCCAGTGTCCTGATGTCTGTGGAAACCCGTCCGCCATTCAGAAACACATACCATTCGCCTTCGATGCACTTGGTATCAACGGCAAGCACCACACACTGACTGCCAAAATTATCAGCCAGGTCTTTGATGAGTTGGGGATTACGTACGGCTGCCGTGTTCACCGAAATCTTATCAGCGCCACATGAAAGCAGTACTGATACATCCTCAACCGATGAAATGCCGCCGCCCACGGTAAATGGAATATTAATCTGTCCGGCAATGCGTGTAACCAGTTCCGATAGTGTTTTACGTTTCTCGTTGGTTGCCGTGATATCCAGGAATACCAGTTCGTCGGCACCCATTTCGGCGTATCGCTTACCGAGTTCCACCGGATCGCCCACATCGGTTATGTTCAGAAAATTAATGCCTTTAACGGTTTTTCCGTCCTTTATATCCAGGCAGGGAATAATTCTTTTTGCTAACATTTAATTCGCCCAAATTGCCTGCTGGGCTTACAGGGACTTATTTTATAAATTTATATACTCTTTCCGGATGTTCTAACTCGGGGTTAGGAGAGGGGTGTAGCATTCAGCGCTGTTTTATCTTCGTTCCAGTCACCCAAAATAACAGTTTCCACTGTATTCACCAGTTTTTTGTCATAGTTTCTTTCCGCACGAATGTAGTTTTCGGTAAATCCATGCATCTTTTCTCCTTCCTTTTTGGCTTCCCAGAGTACCTGAACTGTTTTTCCCGACTGTGAGTTGTAAAAAGCTTCCGTTTTCCCGGCGGATAAATGATGAAGGCTTTCACTGCGTCGTTTGCGTTCCTTTACGGGAACGATATGTTCTATCTCAAGCATTTTGGTATTTGCCCGCTCGGAATAGGTGAATACGTGGAGTTGTGAAAAATCCAGACTTTGAATAAATTCAAACGACTGTTCGAACAATTCATCCGTTTCTCCCCTCACTCCCACAATCACATCCACACCGATAAAAGCATCCGGGAGAATGCGTTTGATAGTGGCAATCTTTTCTGCAAACAATTCACGCGTATAGCGGCGTTTCATCAGTTTAAGTATCTCGTTTGTGCCACTCTGCAACGGAATATGGAAATGAGGCATGATGTGGCGGCTGTCGGCAACAAACTGAATAATTTCATCAGTCAGCAGATTAGGTTCCACCGATGAAATCCGGTAGCGGACATCCGCTTCGATGTTGTCCAGCGCCTGGAGTAATCCGATGAATGTTTCGCCGGTGTGTTTGCCGAACTCTCCGGTATTGACGCCTGTCAGTACAATTTCCTTTGCACCTGCACGGATAGCTATCATAGCTGTTTCCACTGTTTCAGCGATAGTTCCGCTCCGGCTGTGACCGCGTGCCAGCGGTATGGTGCAGTAGGTGCAATAGTAGTCGCATCCGTCTTGAACCTTCAGAAAGTAACGGGTTCGGTCATCGTACGAAACGGAAGGTTTGAAATCCTTCACTTTCAGGATATCAGCCCGTAGAATTTCACCTTTGGATTCCGGATGATTGTTGTTCAGGTAATTCTGTATCGAAAATTTTTCGTTGGCTCCCAGTACCAGATCCACTCCTTCTATCGTGGCGATTTCTTCCGGTTTAAGCTGTGCATAGCAACCCGTAACTATCATTTTAGCGTTGGGATGCTGGCGGTGCAGTCTGCTGATAGCCTGACGGCATTTGTGGTCGGCTGTATCGGTTACCGAACAGGTATTTATGATGCAGATATCGGCTTGTTCGCCGTGGCGTACTTTCATAAATCCTTCTTCCTCCAGTTGCTTCCCGATAGCCGATGTTTCGGCAAAGTTCAGTTTGCAACCCAGCGTATGAAATACGACCTTTTTATTGTTGAATATCGTGTTGTCAATCATTTCTTTATAATGGAAATTGTATTTGTCCGTGAGAAATCTTCACTGACACTTAAACGGTACAAAGTTACGAAAAAATAGAAGTTTGCTAAAATGTATAATCTTACACAAAAATATTTATCTTTGCAATCCTGTTTTTTCAACATAGAGTTATTCATAAATGAAACATATATTCTCCTTCTTCTTCCTGATATCAGCTGTTAGTCTTTTTGCTCAAACCTCACTGACTATACCACAGATCCAGGGTGCGGGCAGCAGCAGTACCTATAGTGGACAATTGGTTCGTACAACCGGTATAGTAACTGCAAAATATATTGGTGCCAATATGATTAACGGTTTTTTTCTTCAGGATGAAACCGGTGATGGAAATCCAAACAGTTCAGATGGCATATTTGTTTATACAGTCACCGATAATGTGACAATCGGAGATAAGATACAGCTAACCGCGACTGTAAGTGAAAACTCGGGAAGAACGCAGTTGAACAGTCCTGCCAACATGACTGTAATCAGTAAAAACAATCCGTTACCGGTTGTGAAAATTGTGTATGATATTTACAACTGGGATTTGGAGGAATATGAAGGAATGCTGGTTGAATTCAATCAAACGCTGTGGGTGAATAATAACAGCCGGCTGGAGGCTTATGGAGAACTGGAACTTGGCGTGAAGCGTAAACCTTCGCCCACCAATCTCGCCTTTCCTGGAAGTTCAGCTTATCAGGCAATGGTAAGCGAAAATTCACTGCAACCGCTATATATGGACGATGCCAGAACAGACAATTATGTCACGCCTATCGTGTTGGCAGATGCTGACGGAACTCGCCGCACCGGTGAACGGGTCATAAATTTTCAGGCAATAGTGGATTATACCAACGGAAAATATGTTATCTATCCGGCAAAGTTTCCCGTTACTTTTCATGGCAATCCCCGTAAAACGGCTCCCGACGAATCGGGCGATTACAACCTGAAAGTCTGTGCCTTCAACCTCGAGTATTATCTCACACAATCCTTCGGTACAGGTTATGGTCCCAATGATCAGGTAGAATCGAATAAACAGCATACCAAAATAGTAGAAGCTCTCAAAGCTATTGATGCCGATATTTACGGACTTATAGAAATTGAGCAGGGACAGGCAGCCTTAACCAAACTGGCCAATGCCCTGAATAATATTGCCGGAAGCTCAAGATATTCATTCATCAATGATGGAGGCGCTACAAGCGGTTCTTATACGAAAGTAGGTTATCTGTACCGTTCCGACAGGGTTTCCCCTTATTCGGGTTTGGTCAATATCAATAGTCCTTCTCCGGCAAACCGCAAAAAGATGCAGGCTTTTCAGTTGAATGAGAATAATGAACGGTTTATCTTCAGTCTCAACCACCTGAAAGCCAAAAGCGGCTGCCCATCTTCGGGAGAAGATGCCGACCAGAGAGACGGACAAAGTTGCTTCAATGCCACCCGCGTGAAAGAAGCAAACGCGATCATCAATTCAATTAATATAAATAAAACATCAAAATACAGTGATGAAGATGTGCTGGTAATGGGTGATATGAATGCCTATGCCTTCGAAGATCCCATTCAGGTATTTATTCAGGCCGGTTATAAAGATATGCACCGCGAGCTTCATGGCGACAGTGCCTACAGCTATGTGTACCGTGGGGAAGCAGGTTATCTGGATCATGCCCTGGCAAGTCCATCGCTTGCCAATCAAATAACGTTTGTCTCTGCTTTCCATATCAATGCCGACGAACCGGCCATGTTTGAGTACTCGGGTTCAAATTATCAGGGCAATATGTATCGCTGTTCAGATCACGATCCGGTTGTAGTGGGTATTTCCCTGTCGTCCGGTGCGGATATAGATACCCTTCCTTCGGGTAAAAATGTGAAGATTTATCCTACCATTGTTAAATACACCTTTACGATAAAAGATGCTGAGAATTTTTATTTGCAGATATTTTCGGCTAATGGTTTGAAGATGTATGAAACACAGATTTCATCTTCGGTTGCAGAGTTTGATGTGCGGCAGCTTGGTTTGCCGGCCGGTGCATACGTTGTACGTGTGCTGGGCAATGGGACGATCGGACGTCAGATAATTCTGGTGAAGTAATGAAATTTGCGGGTTTTGTAATGTTTCGTTGTGAGATTACAAAAAAAAATATATCTTTGTACCCGCAAAAAGGCACATGCGGTTGTGGCGTAATTGGTAGCCGCGCCAGACTTAGGATCTGGTGGCGTAAGCCGTGGGGGTTCGAGTCCCTTCAGCCGCACGAAAACAAACTCCTTCAAGAGAAATCCTGAAGGAGTTTTTTTATTTACATTCCGGACTTATTTGCCCATCGACAATTTCCAGTCATTGTCCTTTTTCTCGTATTTTGTCGTTTCGGTTTTATCAGTACCATCCCCATAGACAACTTTCGTGGTAACGGTAGCGGTCAGTCCGTCTTCTGAGATCTTTTCCTCCAGTATTTCAAAACTTTTCACACCACCTTTTGCTTCGGTACTTTGTTTTGCCTTTTCTGTGAACGATTTAATGAGTGTCGCGCTTTCTTCAGCCGTCATTTCCTTTTCGGTACTGAGGTTTTTGATAATCAATTCAGCAGCTTTCTGATAATCGCCTTTTTGTAACTGAGTGTACAGTGTTTTCTCGATGGCAGACGGAGTGTTGGCTTCCTTGCCGCCACAATTGGTAACAAACAATGCAATGGCAATAGCAGCCATTAGTTGAAATAGTTTTTTCATGGTGATAAATTTTAAAATTAAACATTAGTTAATCAGAATTTATAAATTAGTTGAAAATCCTTATTCCTGTAAATATCCGAAGGGAATATATAAGTTCCCGAATACAAGGGTACGTTTAACCGGCTCCGCTTGCCGTGTGTAATATCAATACCAGCCTGCCGGTAAACATACCATATCAGCTCGGTGCAGTACATCTGAGTGGTATCACCCAACTCATAATCGTGGTCAAACAAGATTCCCTTTCGGAGAAGCCTGAGCGCCTGACGACCAGCCTGAGTGCACGGGACATTGTTCTTCAGCCGATAGATGGCTCCATTTTGCGCTTTATCCCTGCTCCAGAATTCCTCAATCGGTTCAGCTTTGATTTTGTCGTAGCGTTCGCCATGTTTTCGTTCGCCGGGTGTGATGTGTACAACCCTGAAACCAGAATCATTTCTGACAATAATTCCCGAATGGCTGTAAATGCCCCCTGTATCAACGTTTAACACGGCGCGTGATTTTGCTCCGATACCTTTCCGGAATATCAGATCACCATCAGCTAAAGCGATATTCCCGAACTGACGGTTTGCTGTTTGTTCGGTACAGCCAATTATTGTCAATAAGACCAGGCCAAGCGTAAATATGACATTTTTTCTTGTTATTCTAATCATTACAACCTGTGATAAATGTTTTCAGACAGTTGTCTGGAAAGCACAAAAAAAGGCAATTATAAATGAGATAGTGATTTCTTTCTGTTTGATGGTGGAAATTTATCAGGCATGTATATGATTTTTACTTCAATATCTTTGATATTCAGTTAGTACGTCGATGCCCGATGCGAAGCATAATTTTACAAACATACATATTTTAGTTTAAATTTCCACTAAAAAATATTTCAAAAATACAATTAGTTTTAATTCTGGTGTGTGATACGGGCAATAATTATGGTGTGGGTTCCTGTTGTCCCGATGGTTGTCTGTAATTTGACACCTGGCAAGTAAACCGTTTGAATTTCAGAATAAATAGCTATCCGTTCAATTTTTCAGTAATGATATGCGGGTAAACCCTCCTGCCGTCAACTGCTTTACTTTCAAATAATATCAGCTCAGTAACTTTAAAACGGAGAGATTTCACCAATGACAGTTTATCGGGGTCTGGAAGCGGTAATTGTGGACGCGATAAAAGGGTGATATGGGGGATAAATTTTGAACTTTGCAAGTTAAATCCATTTATTTTGAGTTCGGAATGCAAACCCGACCAAAGCGAATTCAACTGCTTGAGATTGCCGTCAACACCAACCCAGAGCGTATGTGCCCGTGACCATGAAGGAAAGGACCCCATAGCTTCGAGCTGCAATTTAAAAGCTTTATTACTGCCGGCAACAGTCTTTAGCACCTGCGAAAGCAAAGGAAGAACATCATCGGGCAATTCACCCAAAAACTCGAGTGTAATATGAAGGAATTCAGGAGCCTTCCATTTTCCTTTCACATCCAACTGTTTTAAAGACACCTGAACGTTGAAAAGTGTATCCTTCACTTCGTCAGGTAGTTCTATCCCAATGTACAGCTTCATAATATGAGTGTTAGTGATTAATAAACAACAACGGCTCTGGACTAATGTTTGAAACGGAAGGCGACGCGCTGGCACTTACTTTCAAATCCGAACACGGTAATTATTCCGATGGTTTCCGCAAAGCGTTCCACCACGAAACAATTTCTTATAACC
>DAONDU010000132.1:0-2808 GCA_035402725.1 Paludibacteraceae bacterium
CTGTTCGGACCCACCGCCAACTCGCAGGAAAGAATGGAAAAAGCCTCTGCTCTGGCTCAGAATTATGATTTTTTTGTAGTACTGAAAGGGGCAAATACACTGATTGCCACTCCCGACGGAAAAATGTATTTCAACTCCACCGGAAATCCCGGAATGGCATCGGGCGGCATGGGCGATGTGCTCACAGGCATCATCGCAGGTCTGCTGTCACAGGGTTATACCTCTGAACAAAGCGCTCTGATGGGCGTTTATCTTCACGGGCTGGCAGCCGATCTGGCGTTACAGACGCAATCGGAAGAAAGCCTGCTGGCGAGCGATGTGACCGAAAATCTGGGAAATGCATTCAAATATTTACGATAAAAAAGATTGTTAATCTGAACGGTATCACTATTTTTGCGATGATATTCATTCCGTTTATTTTTCGGAAAAATTACATATGCGTTGATAATTTCACAAAAAAAATCAAATGAATTAACGTAGAACATTTCAGAAATTTCAGGACCAACTAATTTCTCAAAAATGAAACGGTTACTAATTTCCATCGTAATACTCCTGTTTGTTTTTTCTGTTCAATCACAGGAAATCACTTTAAATGAATGTCAGCAACTGGCACGAACCAATTTCCCGCTTATACGCCAGCAGGCTTTGGTGAACGAAGCCGCAAATACTTCCGCAGCGGCGTTACTAAGCCGTTATTTTCCTCAGGTTCAGGTTGCCGGACAGGCCACGTGGCAGTCGGATGTGACCAAAATCCCCATTACGATCCCAAACCTGACCATCCCTTCACTTGAAAAAGATCAGTATAAAGTTTATGCCGAAGCATCACAAGTCATTTTCGACGGTGGCGAAATTGGCCTGCAACGAAAAACTATCCTTGCTAATGCCAATGTGGAGCAACAAAAAATAGAGGTGGAAATGTATAATCTACAGGACCGGATTAACCAGACATACTTTGGAATACTGCTGATGGACGAACAACTCCGGCAAAATGAACTGATACAGAATGATTTGAATGCTGCTTTGGAGAAGATTAAGGTGATGGTGAAAAACGGGGTCTCACTGGTCACCAATCAGCAAAACCTGGAAGCTGAACTGTTGAAAGTAAATCAATATAAAACAGAAATAAATACCCAACGACAATCGCTGATAAAGGTACTGAGCCTACTCATCGGTAAGGAGCTAACCAATCAGACAAGTTTCATCCGACCTCTCTCAATAACTTCAAGCGGAGATAATCAGCGTCCGGAACTTAAACTGCTCGATATTCAGATAAACAATCTTAACTTGCAGAACAAACAGCTTACCGCCCAAAATCTTCCAAAAATTAATCTTTTTGCTCAGGGAGGAGTAGGGAAGCCGGCCCTGAACATGTTCAGCAATAACTTTGAACCTTACTTAATTGCAGGTGCCAAAATCAACTGGCAGTTTTCGAGGCTTTATACCCTTGGTAAAGAACGATCAAATATTGAAATACAACGAAAATCGCTGAATTTACAAAAGGAACTATTTAACCTCAATAACTCCATCAGCCAAACCCGTCAATCGGCTGAAATACAGAAGTTGAAACAAATGTTGCAGACAGACGATGAGATTATTGACCTCCGAAATAAAATTAAAAAAACCAGCGCCACACAGCTCGAAAACGGCGTGATTACCTCCGCCGATTTCATTCGTGAAGCCAACGCCGAAAATCAGGCCCGTCAGTCAAAAGCACTGCACGAAATGCAGTTGTTGCTGGCAGAATATGAATTGAAGTGGATAGGACAAAATCCACCCCCCTAAACTCCCTCCCGTATTACGGGATAAACTCCGCGGGACTATAAGAATTTGTTTTGAAAATATTCTTACAACTTAGTTCAAATATAGAAAAAATGAAATTATCAATTAATCGCAGGAACCAAACTCCCCCTTTAGGGGGTTGGGGGGCCGTTTATTTTCTTTTTCTACTACTTAGTGCATCCTGCAAATCGAATGATACAGAAGCCTTTGCTTCCGGATATTTCGAAGCGGTGGAAACGATCGTTTCGGCGCAGGCCAATGGAAGTATTCTGGAACTGAATATCCAGGAAGGTCAGGAATTGACTGCAGGCGAAAAAGTGGGACAAATTGACAGTACTCAAATTAATCTGACAATTAAGCAGATACAGTCGCAAAAAGGGGCAGTACTGAGCCGGAAACCCGACATAAGTTCGCAAACCGCCATTCTGAAAGAGCAACTCATTCAGGCCAACCGCGAATTGCAGCGCGTAGAAAACCTTTTTGCCGGACAAGCGGCCACTCAAAAACAGCTGGATGATGCCCGATCGGCAGTTGCAGTACTCAATCGCCAGCTCAATGCCCAACAAACTACGCTCGACAAAACCACAGCCAGCGTTGGCAAAGAAACCAATCCGCTCGAAGTACAAATATCACTGCTGGAAGATCAACTCCGGAAATGCCGCATTATCAATCCTGTTTCAGGTACGGTTTTGGTGAAATATGTGGAACCTTCAGAAATGGCCGTGATGGGCAAACCGCTTTACAAAATCGCTGATTTGTCGACCCTTATATTGCGGGCGTACATTACAGCCGGCCAGTTGGGCGAACTCAAACTGGGGCAGAAAGTGAAAGTGCTGACCGACAAAGGCAAAGATAAACCTTCCGAATACGAAGGAACCATCACGTGGATAAGCAGCAAGGCAGAATTCACACCCAAAACTATCCAGACCCGCGACGAGCGCTCCAACGAAGTGTACGCTGTAAAGATAGCCGTGAAGAACGATGGATATCTGAAAATAGGGATGTATGGGGAGATAATGGCCCCCTAAA
>DAONDU010000132.1:2908-7314 GCA_035402725.1 Paludibacteraceae bacterium
TCCCCCGAAGGGGGACTTTTAAATACCTGCAATTTGGATCTTGTTTATTGAAAATATCAGGATGTTTTGTATGGTTGTAAATAATTCAACTTTCAGGTAAGTTTTTTTTCTCTAAAATTAATGATGATTTTTAATTCAAATACTAATCAGCCGCAGTCTCTAAAAGTCCCCCTTGAGGGGGATTTAGGGGGCTTCACTCCAAAAGTCCCCCTTCAGGGGACTTGCCTGCCTTTGGCAGGTTTAGGGGGCCAGGAGCATTATATCTCTGTTTCTTCCCTCTCCAAATCCTACGATAAAGGGGCTGTTTTGGCCGTAAAAAATGTCAGTTTTTCGGTAAATAAGGGTGAAGTATTCGGGTTGATAGGTCCAGATGGAGCAGGAAAAACATCCATTTTCAGGATGTTGACAACGCTGCTCCTGCCCGATAGCGGAAACGCTCAGGTTTTGGGATATGATGTAGTGAAAGATTTCCGCCAGATACGCAACGAAGTGGGTTATATGCCTGGCCGTTTTTCACTCTATCCGGACTTGAGTGTGGAGGAAAATCTAAAGTTTTATGCTACCATTTTCGGTACAACTATTGAAGAAAATTTCCATCTGATACGGGATATTTATGTGCAGATTGAGCCATTTAAAAAACGAAAATCGGGCAAACTTTCGGGTGGAATGAAGCAAAAACTGGCACTTTGCTGCGCGCTAATTCACAAGCCAAAAGTGCTTTTTCTCGATGAACCGACTACCGGAATTGATCCTGTATCCCGAAAGGAACTTTGGGAAATGCTCCTGAAACTGAAAGAGGAAAATATTAGTATTCTGGTTTCCACACCTTATATGGACGAGGCTGTGCGATGCGATCGGATAGCGCTCATTCAGCAGGGAGAAATAATGAAAACAGATACCCCTCAGGCTATTGTCGATCAGTATGATAAGCCTCTGTATGCAGTTGGAGCGGACGATACATATCACTTACTCAAAGCGCTGGAACAATATCCTGAGAGGATCAACAGCTATGCATTTGGCGAATTTGCCCGGGTAGTTACAACAGGCACCGAAACCCATTTGTACGAATTTTTGAATAATAAGGGGCTGAAAAACATCAAAATTACAACCGTAAAAGCTACTGTAGAAGATTGCTTTATTGATCTGAGCATCGGACATAAATCAGTGATTACTGCTCCAGAAAGATAGTAAAACAAAGAAAAAAATTCAGTTTAGATTTCATTAAATAAAGGATAAAAAGAAGACAGTTTTTATTACTAAAACATCGGATTATTTTTCAAAAAAAAACGGATAAATGTACACCATTACAGCTGACAAACTGACTAAGAAATTCGGAAATTTTACCGCCGTTGATGCCATATCATTCGAAGTAAAAGAGGGCGAAATTTTCGGTTTTCTGGGCGCCAACGGAGCCGGAAAAACCACTGCCATGCGTATGCTTTGCGGTTTGTCGTATCCTACCGGCGGCAAGGCAATCGTAGCCGGATTTGATGTGTACAGACAGCAGGAAGATATTAAGAAGAACATCGGATATATGAGCCAGAAGTTTTCGATGTATGAAAATCTGACGGTACGCGAAAATATAGAATTTTACGGCGGAATTTACGGCTTGCGAATGAAGGAAATAAAACCCCGTATGAAATCCATGCTCCAATCGCTTGGGCTGGAAAGCGAAGCCGGCAAACTGGTCAGTTCGCTGCCTTTGGGCTGGAAACAGAAACTGGCCTTTTCGACCGCCATTTTTCATAATCCGAAACTTGTTTTTCTGGACGAACCGACCAGCGGAGTAGATCCCGTCACGCGTCGACAGTTCTGGGAAATGATATATGAAGCTGCTTCACGGGGAATAACCGTATTTGTAACTACCCATTACATGGACGAAGCTGAGTATTGCAACCGCATTTCGCTGATGGTGGATGGACGGATTGATGCACTGGATGCACCCGGAAATTTGAAAAAACAGTATCAGGCAGCCACAATGAACGAAGTGTTTTACGCCCTGGCACGGGGTGCGAAAAGAATTGCCCCCTAACCCCCCTAAAGGGGGAAATAAGAAAAATGAACAACGAACAAAGCATCAATCAACCACACTCACCAACTCCCCCTTCAGGGGGGCGGGGGGCCTCTCTGCGTGCTTTTCTTCGCAAGGAGTTTCTGCATGTTTTTCGGGATAAGCGGACGTTGCTGGTGATGTTCGGACTTCCCATTGCGCAAATTCTGATTTTTGGATTTGCGCTGACCAACGAAGTGAAGAATGCCCGTGTGCTAATAGTAAATCCCTCAACGAGCATCGAAAGCAGCAAATTGATTGAGCAAATTGATGCAAGTTCTTATTTTACAGTCACTCATATTGCATCCTCGCGCAAAGATATCGAACATTACTTCAGAAACAACGAAGCCCAGTGTGCGTTAATTCTTCCTGAAGATTTTTCATCATCCACCGTTTCGCCGCCTCAAATCCAGATAGTGACCGATGCCACCGACCCCAACTTTGCTAAAACGGTTGTGTTTTATCTTTCTGCTATCATCACGGCATTTCAGCAACAGTCCATACCAGCCGGGAGCATCCCGATGGTGATAAAAACCGAAATCCGGATGCTTTATAATCCATCACTGATGGGCGCGATGAATTTTGTTCCCGGAGTAATAGCACTGATAATGATGATAGTTTGTACTACGCTCACAGCTATAGCCATTGTGCGCGAAAAGGAGATGGGAACGATGGAAACCCTGCTTGTTTCGCCCGTTAAACCGTTGGCTTTGCTCATTGCCAAAACCATTCCCTATGCAGTATTGTCGCTGGTCAATCTTTCGTTTATCCTGCTGCTGAGCAATCTGGTGCTCGATGTTCCCGTTCGGGGAAGTGTTGTGCTGCTACTTTTCGAATGTTTTTTATACATTATTTCCTGCCTGGCGCTGGGCCTGATGATATCCAACATAGCCACTTCGCAGGCTGTTGCCATGATGATTTCGATGGCAGGTATTTTGTTGCCCACCTTGCTGCTTACGGGTTTTCTGTTTCCACTGGAGAATATGCCCTGGATATTTCAGTGGCTCTCCAATATTGTACCGGCGCGGTGGTTTTTCATCATCGTTAAGTCCGTTATGCTCAAAGGAATGGGACTGCAGGATATCTGGATGGAGACTTCGATCCTGATAGGGATGACTGTGATACTGTTGGCCATCAGTTTGAAAAAATTTAAAATCCGGCTGGAATGAGAGTGCTCCTGTTCATATTGCGCAAGGAATTTATCCAGATTTTCAGGGATAAAATGATGCTCCCGATGCTTCTGCTCATGCCCGTTTTGCAACTGCTTATCCTTCCTTTTGCTGCCGATCTGGATGTGCGTCAACTCAAAATCACCATTGTGGACAATGATCACAGTCCTTATTCCCGAAGCCTTATTTCGAAGATTTCGGCTACAGATTTGTTTGAAATTTATGCTATTTCGGGTTCCTACGATGAAGCGCTGAAAAATGTGGAAAAGGACGAAACTGACATAATCCTGCAAATTCCTCAAGGTTTTGAACGAAATCTTATCCGCGAAAAAACCGAATCTGTAGCCATTACCGCCGATGCTATCAACGGGGTGAAAGCCGGCTTGGGCACAAGCTACCTCAATGCAATTATTCAGAATTTCAATAGGGAGATAGTGATGGAGTGGGCTAATACACCGGAGGTTTCAGCCAGTCCGGATATTCGGTACTCATTTTGGTACAATCCTGCTCTGAGATATAAAAATTTTATTGTACCGGCGATTCTGGTGCTTTTAGTGACCGTTATCAGCGGTTTTGTGTCGGCTTTGAACATTGTGAGTGAAAAAGAGAAAGGGACCATCGAACAGATAAATGTCACTCCGCTGAAAAAATGGCAGTTTATCATCGGAAAATTACTTCCATTTTGGATTATCGGTCTTTTTGATTTCAGCCTGGGCTTGCTCATTGTATATGTCGTATATGCCATACCGGTTGTGGGAAGTCTGAGCACCCTCTATTTGTTTGCAGTAGTGTATATTACCGGAATATTGGGATTTGGACTGCTTATATCCACGGTGAGCAATACCCAGCAGCAATCCATGTTCGTCGCCTTCTTTTTTGTAATGATATTTATTCTTATGAGTGGCATTTTTACCAATGTAGAAAGCATGCCTCCCTGGGCTCATTTCATTTCGAATTTAATTCCGGCCACCCACTTTATGCATGCTGTGCGGGCTATTATTCTTAAAGGAAGCGTTTTTCTGGATCTTTGGGTGGATATGGTTTATATTCTTTGTTTTGATGTGGTGATGATTACTGCTGCAGTAATCAATTATCACAAAACGGCTTAAAAAGAATATTGGAAGTTTCTTTCAATAAAAATGCAGGTTACAGTTTTCCGTAACCTGCATTTTTATTCTCACTAATTC
>DAONDU010000133.1:0-7225 GCA_035402725.1 Paludibacteraceae bacterium
TCGAAGGACATGAACTCAATAGTGGAGACTTGGTAGTGTTTGCTTCCGTTGGTGCAGGTATGAGTATTAATAGTTTTGTGTATAAAATGCCATAATTGGTTATTATTGATATAATGTCGCCCGGAAATGAAAGTTTCCGGGTGCGTTTTTTTAAATGACATCTAAAACAACCTGTAATACATTTCTCCGGGTTGATTTTAACCTGATTCTTTTATTTCTTTTCAATGTTTTTTTTGAAACGGTTTCTTTTAAAGATATTTCCTCACCAATATAAATGTTATTACGTTTTTTGTGTTAATTTTGTAACTAATTTGAATAGGAATATGGATAGATTGCGATTCAGAAGTCTGGCAAGCGGTAGCAGTGGTAATTGTTATTTTCTTGGAACTGCATCATACGGGATACTGATTGACGCGGGTATTGGAATTCGTACTATCCGGCATTTTTTACGTACCATGGGCCTCGATTTCTCAAATATCTGGGGTTTGTTTATCACACACGATCATGCCGACCACATTCGGGCAGCCGGAGTAATCGGGGAGAAGCACAAGGTTCCTGTTTATACTACCAAACTGATACACAATGGAATTAATAAAAGCTATTGTGTTACCCAGAAACTGTCAACCAGTCAGAAGTTTATTGAAATCAATGAAATTGTTGATATTGGCGATTTCAGAATTAAAGCCTTCCCCGTATCGCACGATGCTACAGAAAATGTAGGGTATAACATCGAATTTAAAGGAAAAAGTTTTACATTTGCTACCGACCTTGGATATGTGAGTTTGGAAGCAGCTGAACAGCTGGTAAATTCGGATTTTATGGTGCTGGAAGCCAACTATGATGATTTTATGCTTGAAAACGGACCCTATCCTTTACATCTGCAACGCAGGATCAAAGCAGATACGGGACACCTGAGCAATCTCCAGACAGCACGTTTTCTGACCGAAAATTTTACCGATCGCTGGAAGTATGTTTTCCTTTGTCACCTGAGCAGAGAAAATAACCTGCCCGAACTGGCATACTCTACCATCGTCGAAAGTCTGAGAAACGAAGAAATTGACTTCGAGGACAAGCTACAGATTGTTCCTTTGGACAGGATAAATCCATCGCCGATGTATTTGTTTGATTAGAACTGAAATATTATCTGTTAATACGATAAAAAACTAAAAATAATCTTTTTATGCCTTCAAAACTGGTTATCATTCCTACTTACAACGAAAAGGAAAACATTGAAAACATCATTCGTGCAGTATTTGCACTCAAGGAAGAGTTTCACCTGCTGGTAATTGACGACGGCTCACCCGATGGAACGGCAGCTATCGTAAAGAACCTCCGGATTGAATTTCCCGAACGCTTGTTTATTGTGGAGCGGAAAGGTAAACTGGGATTAGGTACGGCCTATATTGCCGGTTTCAAATGGGGTTTGGAGCATAAATATGATTTTATTTTCGAAATGGATGCTGATTTTTCCCACAATCCCCTGGATTTGCCCCGCTTGTATAATGCCTGCATCAACGAAGGCGCCGATGTAGCCATCGGATCGAGGTATGTGAGCGGTGTCAATGTGGTAAACTGGCCAATCGGACGGGTGTTGATGTCATATTTTGCATCCAAATATGTAAAACTTGTAACAGGTTTAAAAATTGCAGATACTACTGCCGGTTTTAAATGTTATCGCCGTGAAGTGCTCGAAACCATCGAACTGGACAAAATCCGGTTTAAGGGTTATGCCTTTCAGATCGAAATGAAATTTACAGCATATAAGTGCGGTTTTACTCTCAAAGAGGTACCCATTATATTCATCAATCGTCAGCTGGGTACTTCAAAAATGAGCGGTGGTATATTCGGAGAAGCATTTTTGGGGGTAATACAACTGAAACTGTCTTCCCTTACCCGTAAATTTCCGCGAAAAATGATATAAATAACTATTATTTTACATACTTTCGTTTATTTACACCTTTAAATAATCGCATTATGAAAAAATTAATATGCAATGCCAATATTGTCAACGAAGGACAAATTTTTAAGGGTACGGTATTAATCAATCATGACAAGATTGAGCATGTTTACAGGGATGGCGAACAAATCGAACTGAAAAATCCGGTTGAAAAAATCGAAGCGGAAGGGTTGTGGCTTATGCCGGGTGTGATTGATGATCAGGTACATTTTCGCGAACCCGGTTTGACTTATAAGGGCGATATTTATACTGAAAGTAAAGCCGCGGTGGCCGGGGGTGTCACCTCCTATATGGAAATGCCAAATACAAAACCCCAAACCACTACGCTGGAACTTCTGGAAGAAAAAAATGAACTGGCAGCCTCAAAATCGCTGGCAAATTATTCCTTCTACCTGGGTGCCACCAACATGAATATCCGCGATCTAATTAAGGTGGATCCGGGGAAAATATGCGGTGTAAAAGTGTTTATGGGATCATCAACCGGCAACATGCTGGTCGACGATCTGGAAATACTTAACCGTATTTTTGCAGAAGTTCCCGCCCTTATCGCTGTACATTGCGAAGACGAACCAACAATTCTTAAGAATCTGAATTACTATAAAAATATTTACGGAGAAAATATTGGTTGTGAGTTTCATCCGCTGATACGTTCCGAAGAAGCTTGCTACAAATCATCTTCCTTTGCAGTGGAGTTGGCCGAGAAGCATGGTACACGCCTGCATGTGCTGCATTTGTCCACTGCCCGTGAAATGTCGCTGTTCAGAAATGATATCCCGTTGAAAGATAAGAAAATAACAGCCGAAGCATGTGTACATCATTTATGGTTTTCGTCCAATGATTATGCTCGTTATGGAAGTCGTATTAAGTGGAATCCGGCTATAAAAACTGAAGCTGACCGCTTAGCACTCATCGAAGCTGTGAATAACGGTAAGATTGACGTAGTAGCCACAGATCATGCTCCTCATGCTCAGGATGAAAAAAAAGGTAATTGCTATAAGTCATATTCGGGAGGACCACTTGTTCAGCATTCACTTCCTGCAATGCTTCAGCTTGCCCGTCAGGGTTACTTTAGTATCGAAAAAGTGGTAGAGAAAATGTGTCATGCACCGGCAGACCTGTTTCACGTTCACCGCAGAGGATATATCCGGCCTGACTATTATGCCGACCTGATACTCGTCGATCCTCAATCACCACAACTGGTGACCGCGCAAAATCTACTTTATAAATGCGGATGGTCGCCATTTGAAGGAACAACTTTTGATGCCGCCGTAGTCACTACTTTTGTTAATGGTATAAAAGTTTTCGACAGGGGCGAATGGAACGAAGATCATAAAGGAAAACGTCTGACTTTTGATATATAGTGTTTGTCTGTTAATAATCCTGTGAAACTATAATGGAAATAATTATTTTACTGATACTTATATTATTTAACGGTTTTTTTTCGCTTTCAGAAATAGCATTGGTTTCGAGCAAGGAAACCCGGCTTGAACATTACAAACAGAATGGTAACAAGGGAGCACTGACAGCCCTGAAGTTACGATCAGATTCTGAAAAATTTCTTTCATCCGTTCAGGTGGGTATTACATTGATCAGCCTTATTACCGGAGCATATGGTGGAATGAGCCTGGCTGAAGATGTAGCTCCTTTAATTGCCAGGATCGAAAATCTGAGACCATACGCGCCGGGTATTTCCATGGTAATAATTATGTTTCTTATAACTTATGTGTCAATTGTTATAGGTGAACTTGTTCCAAAAACAGTAGCGCTGAGTAATCCTGAAAAAGTAGCCGTGAGGGTGGCTCCGATCATCAATTTCTTTAGCAAACTGTTTTATCCCTTTGTGAAATTGCTATCGTCTTCTACCACATTTATTACCAAAATGATGGGAGTGGAGAAACAAACGGAACATCTTACAGAATCGGAGTTGCGTCAAATGATAAAAACAGCTTCCATTGAAGGAGTCATCGAAAAAGAACAAAATGAAATACATGAAAAAGTGTTTTACTTTTCTGACAAGAAAGCCAAACACCTGATGACTCACCGAATGGAGGTGGAGTGGGTCGATATAAATGCACCCGAAGATGAAATCAGAAAAGAGTTAGACCAATGTCAGCATAGTAAAATTGTTTGTTGTCATGAAACTATTGATCAGATTGAAGGAGTACTCTTACAGATTGATTATTATAAAGCATTGGCGGAAGGGAAGGATTTCAGGGTACGCGATTTGCTCAAAGAACCCATTGTGGTTCACGAAAATGTGCTAGCACCTAAGGTTTTGCAGAATCTACGTCAGAACAACACACATTTCAGCATTGTAGTTGATGAATATGGCGATTTTGAAGGAATTATTACCCTGCACGATGTTATGGAAAATATCGTGGGATATATACTCGATGAAGGAGAGGTCGAGGAGCCCGATTATTTTGTGCGTGAAGATAATTCGGTACTGGTCAACGGCGATGCTCCCATTGAGGTGCTGATGGAAATTCTCGATGATTTTTATGTGGATTATGATCAGATTGATTATACAACAGTTGCCGGTTTTGTAATCGATCAGATCAATGTAATACCCAAAACGGGAGATAAAATCATATATCTCGATTATAATATTGAAATAATGGATATGGACGGCAACAGGATAGACAAAGTGCTTATTTCCAGAATAAAAGATGAGAATGAATAACAAAATGACTAATTACTAGAAAATGAAAATTAAATTTTTTCCTGCAATACTCCCGCTGGTTTGTCTCTTATTTCTAACACAGTGCAAGCCTGTAAATAAAGAATATACTTTCCTCGAAGGAAAAATCTTTGGCACTTTTTATCATATTACTTATCTGCATCCTAAAGGAGTAGATCTGACAAAGGAAATTGAAGAAAGACTCAAAGAATTTGATGCATCGCTGTCGACCTTCAATCCTAACTCCATCATTTCGCGCATCAACCGCAATGACAGCGATGTAAACACCGATATCTTCTTCGAAGAAATGTATTCCATGTCGCGGCAGGTATCCATTAAATCTAACGGAGCTTTCGATATTACCGTTGCTCCGCTTGTCAATGCCTGGGGCTTTGGATACGGCAACCACGACACCTCACTTAAACCCAACCTGGATACCATAATGCCTTATATCGGCTATCAGAAAATTAAACTCCTCAATCATAAAATGATTAAGGATGATCCGCATATTATGATCGATGCAAGTGCTATTGCCAAAGGACAGGGTTCGGATGTTATTGCCCGGTTGCTGGAAGAATATGGTTGCGAAAATTATATGGTGGAAATAGGAGGGGAGATTGCCTGTCAGGGATTAAATCCTAAAGGTGAAAAATGGCATATCGGAATAGATAAACCGGCCGATGATCCGGCTGACGAAAATAAAGAACTGCAAACCATTATTGCAATCAGCAATGTAGGGATGGCGACATCGGGTAACTACAGGCAGTTTTATTTCAAAGACGGCAAAAAATATGCTCACACCATCAATCCGCACACCGGCTACCCCGTGCAACACAACCTGCTAAGTGCCACAGTGATAGCCCCGACCTGTATGCAGGCTGATGCCTATGCGACCGCTTTTATGGTTTTAGGAGTGGAAAGTAGTATGTCTGTTTGCAGCACAATACCCGACATGGACTGTTATCTGATCTATGCGGATAAAAACGGAGAGTACAATACTGTTTACACCAAAGGCTTTCAGAAATACCTGACAGAATGATTGTATATAGCTGGAAACTAACTTCATTATCATAAAAAAGATAAATTTATTTTGTATTCCTCTCAAAATAACTAACTTTGCAGGCTAAAATTCGGTATGAAAAAATATATTTTCCCCATAATTCTGAGCATGTTTCTATTCGCCTCTTGCAGCGAATATCAGAAATTGCTGAAATCAACAGATCCTGAACTCAAATACGACAAAGCTGTGGAGTACTTTACCGCTAAAAAGTACACCAAAGCTATAACCCTGTTTGATGAAGTTAGTCCCTACTACAAAAATACAGACCGTTCGGAACTGATACTCAATTTCCTGGCTCAGTCATATATTGAGAAAAAAGATTACTATTCAGCCAGCGAATACTATAAAACTTACATCAAATCGTATCCACGCGGTCGTTACATACAGGAAGCACGTTTCGGAGTAGCGTATTGTTATTACAAGGATTCGCCCGATGTAAGACTCGATCAGGAAAATACCAATCTGGCTATCAGTTCGTTTCAGGAATTCATCGATTTATATCCCGAAAACGAACGGGTAAAAGAAGCTATCAAACTGTTGGATGAACTGAATGACAAACTGGCTTTGAAAGGGCTAACCAATGCAACATTGTACTACAATCTGGGTACTTATCTCGGTCGGAATAATTATCTGGCTGCAGTGATTGAAGCCGAAAATACTCTGAAAAAATATCCTGCTACCAAGCATCGCGAAGATCTGATGATCATGATATTAAAGTCGAAGTATCAGCAGGCGTTGCTGAGTTATGCCGAAACTAAAGTTGACCGCTATCAGTCGGCAATTGATGAATGTTACAATTATATCAATGAATATCCTGCCGGTAAGTTCAGGAAAAATACCGATGAAATACTGAAAGTGTCCGAAAACAACATAAAATAAAATCGAAAAACGAGTTATTAATATGGATTACAAAAAATTAAATGCACCATCGTCGACTATTACCCGCGACATGAACTCATTATGCGAGAATGTGGGTAACGTGTATGAAACAGTTTCTATTATTGGCAAACGTTCCAACCAGATTGACGTTGAATTGAAGGTAGAACTTGATAAGAAACTTCAGGAATTTGCATCATACAGCGACAGCATCGAAGAAGTTTTTGAAAACAGAGAACAGATTGAAATATCCCGTTTCTATGAAAAAATGCCAAAAGCGACTTTGCTTGCTACACAGGAATTTATCGAAGATAAAGTATTCTATCGCAATCCACTGAAGGATAAACTGAAAAAATAATCTACTGTAAAAATAAACAGTAAAAACGTACATTAAAAAAACTGTTTCTTGTCACCGCTAACCGGAGGCAGGAAACTTTTATTTTAAAATAACTCGTTGTTAGCTGGTTTTTTGTATTTTTGTGGAGCCATCAACTTTCACGAACTGGTAACTCCTGGTTTGCAAACAGTAAACCACTGAATTAATACAGAAATACATCTGTTTTTCAGGCCGGCAGTTTTTTAATATTATAAATAGAACATTTTATGTTAAAGGGTAAAAAAATATTATTGGGTGTCACGGGAAGTATAGCAG
>DAONDU010000134.1:0-7005 GCA_035402725.1 Paludibacteraceae bacterium
ACCACTCGCCCCCCAGACGAGTACTCTAAACCGGGCTGAGCTACACCCCGTCGACTTTGATTTGTGATGCAAAGATAATATTTTTTTCTTATTTAAAAAAGAAATCTGTAATTCCTGTTTAAAAATTATAACTCAAAAATGATAAACCAGTCTTTTCAAGCTTGTTAATTGATGATGATTAATGAAAAAACGGTTCAGTTTTCGGCCATCGGCAGTAATAAACCTTAACGGTGTTGTTGCTGATTTGTTTTTTTCTTTCTCTATGACTATTTCCGTTGATGAATAATACTTTGGATCAAGCCGAATAGTGATTTTATCAAACACAGGAGTTGTGAGCGCATAATTCATATCACCCGGACAAACGGGATAAAATCCCATCATGCTATAAACAAGCCATGCTGACATGGTTCCGCAGTCATCATTTCCCGGAAGGCCATTGGGTGCATTGGTAAAATGCTTGTCGATCAGGCGGGTAACTTCCTTCTGAGTTCGCCATTCTTCACTTTTGAAATAGTTGAACAGATACGGATAAGCGATATCCGGTTCATTGGCCATATCATAATACCCTTTATCGAAGACCTGCTGAAGCTGATCCACAAATTTCTTTTTTCCACCCATCAGTTTTGACAGACCGGTAATATCATGCGGAATATAAAAAGCATAGTTCCAGGCGCTGCCTTCGTGAAATCCGGGAACATCTTCAAAATTAGCTCCCTGGGAAGGGTTAAAAGGCACCAGAAATTTACCATCGGGCAGTTTGGGACGTAAGATGTTGGTTTCGGAATCGAAATAATTCCTGTAATTCAGCGAGCGTTTTAAAAAAGACATATAATCCTCCATTTTCCCCTGTGACTTGGCAAACTGAGCCAGGTTCCAGTCGGCAAGATAGTACTCAAGCGCATGTGAAACTGAGTTGTCGAATTTTTCACGCAGGGGAACATAACCCAGATGCAGATAATCATCGTTGTCGGGTCGCATAAGGTTGCGTGAGCCTTCCATGTTTGCTGATTTTGTCATGGCTTCGTAAGCAAGAGTGGTATCGAAATCCTTGATTCCGCGCTGCCAGGTATCGTTGAGTACAACCAGTGACGGATCGCCTTCCATGGTAAGCGTTTCGCGACCATAAAGTTCCCACTTGGGCAGCCATCCGCTTTCGCGGTACATATCTAGCATTGTACGTACCATATCCAGCTGTATATCGGGGTATAGCAACGAAAGGAGCGGATGCACATTACGGTAGGTATCCCAGAGCGAAAATACTGTATAACGATTTCCGGCAGTACGGAGCGTTTTCCCGGTTTCCATAGCCGGATATTCACCATTTACATCCTGAAGTATATTTGGATGAATGTGAAGATGATAAAGGGCTGTGTAGAAAATAGTTTTCTGATCGCTGGTGCCGCCTTCCACTTTTATTCTCGAAAGTATATTCTCCCACTCCGAGCGGGCTGATTGTATCGTTTTATCAATGTCAAAAGCAGGTTGTTCAGTTACCAGGTTTTTTCGGGCATTTTCGATACTTACATACGAAATTCCAATTTTTACAGTAATCTTCTCGTCAGCCTGTGTTTCATAGCTGTAAATAATACCAATATCATCACCTGCTATTTCCCGGTTATATTTCTCATAAAATTTGAACCTTCCGGCAGTGTTATCCCAGGCAGCCTCGGCTGTCATCGGTCGTTGTTTTTTCCAGTAAACCATCCGTTTTGGCGTTTTACTCACCTTCATTACAAAATACACCGGAAACACTGCCTGCGGATTGTAGCAGAACGTACCCAGCAGTTTCATCCCTTCCACTTCGGTATCACTCACCTGACGGATAAAAGCTCCGCTTTCATTTGTCAGCCCCTCACCCAGATTTAGCAAAATATTACTCTCACCTTCCGGGAAAGTGAATTCTGTGATGCCCGTTCGCTGAGTTGCCGAACTGATACTACAAATATTATAGCGGTTCAGATAACATGAAAACAATCCGGGTTCAGCTTTCAACCGGCTGATATTACTGCCGTAGTTTTTTATGTCGGCATCCGGCTTACCGGTAGTAGGCATCAGAAGCAAACTACCCAGTTCCGGGCAACCCACCCCGCTCAAACTGATGTGCGATAAACCGGTGAAAATGCTGTTGGTATGTTCATATGGAGTTGAAAACCATTGCGCGTCCTTATCGTACTTGTTTTCCTTGTAGCCCGTTACATTAAAGGGGCTGACAGTGACCATGCCATGCGGATATACAGCTCCGGGATTGGTGGTACCGTAATTAGTTGTACCAATAAACGGATTAACGTAACCGGTGAGATTTTGAGAAAGCAGGAGATTACCGGAAAAAAGCAGGATAAAACTCAAAGCACATTGACCAATGTTTCTCATAGCAGGAATACTTTAAAGGTTTATGATTTTTGAAGAGTTTGAATAATTAAATTATTCAGAGAAATCATGTTAAAGAAATGTTTTTAAGATATGATGAAACCGTTCTATTATATCAGCGATTTCACAGAGCCTTTCCACGAACAGCCCAGGCAATAAAGCACACTCAGATCCATGCCTTCGAGTGATTCGTTCTCATGAACAGGGATAATTTCGTAATTTTCGTTCACAGTTACGACAACACTCCTTCCTTCAGCGTTTTTAACCTGAAAGCGACGAATTTTGCACTGCGGACAAAGTTTATTTCTGCTCATATTGTTTTTTAAAATAAAATCCCGTAAACGGTATGCGCTTCGGGATTGTTATATTATTGCGGAAAGCGAGGGATTCGAACCCCCGGTACAGTTACCCGTACACTTGATTTCGAGTCAAGCCCGATCGACCACTCCGGCAGCTTTCCTTAGGGAGTACAAAAATAATTTTTTTTCTTCAGATATTGGCAATATTTTGATTTTTGTTGCGAAAGATTTTTTTACATCATATCGTTAAACCTTTTTTTTTCAAAATAAAACCAATTAATTTTGGTATTTTTATACACACAAATTATCATTTTATCATTATTACTCCATTATTTTCAAATTTATATTCATTATTTCGGTTAATTATTGTATATTTGCAATGAAACAATAAAAACTCAAAACTATTTTACAAAAATGAAAGCAGAACAAATTTTAAATGATTTAAAGAGAAAATTTCCGAATGAAACGGAATATCATCAGGCAGTACAGGAAGTATTGGAATCTATCGAAGAGGTTTATAACGCTCATCCCGAGTTTGATAAACAAAATCTGATTGAACGTCTTTGTATTCCGGATCGTATTTTTACTTTTCGTGTAAACTGGGTGGACGATAAAGGTAATGTTCAGACAAACATGGGTTACAGAATCCAGCATAATAATGCCATTGGCCCTTACAAGGGCGGTATGCGTTTCCATGCTTCTGTAAGTCCTTCCATTTTGAAATTCCTTGCTTTTGAGCAAACATTTAAAAATGCGCTGACCACACTTCCTATGGGTGGTGCAAAAGGCGGTTCAGACTTCAGCCCTAAAGGGAAATCGAATAATGAAGTAATGCGTTTCTGTCAGGCATTGATGCTCGAATTGTGGCGTCACATTGGCCCCGAAACTGACGTTCCTGCCGGTGATATAGGTGTTGGAGGTCGCGAAGTGGCTTATATGTATGGCATGTACAAAAAATTAGCCCGCGAAAACACCGGAACATTCACCGGAAAAGGTCTGGAATTCGGTGGTTCGCTTATACGCCCCGAAGCTACTGGTTATGGTAACATTTACTTCCTGATGAATATGCTGAAAACTAAAGGCATTACAGACCTGAAGGGTCAGGTTGTTGCTATTTCAGGTTCAGGAAACGTTGCCACTTACACGGCAGAAAAAGTACTGGAACTGGGTGGAAAAGTTATTACACTATCAGATAGCGACGGATATATTTACGATCCTGATGGTATTGATAAAGAAAAACTGGCTTACGTATTCGAACTGAAAAATGTTTACCGTGGCCGCATCCGTGAATATGCGGAGAAATATGGTTGTAAATATGTTGCAGGCGCACGTCCATGGGGTGAAAAATGTACCATTGCACTTCCATCGGCCACACAGAATGAAATAAACGGTGACGATGCCGAAATACTGGTAAAAAATGGTTGTTTTGCCGTATCCGAAGGAGCTAACATGCCTTCAACTCCTGAAGCTGTTGATGTATTTCTGAAAAACAAAATACTGTATGCGCCGGGTAAAGCTGCCAATGCGGGAGGTGTATCTGTTTCCGGACTGGAAATGACACAGAACTCAATGAAACTCAGCTGGTCGAAAGAAGAAGTGGATCAAAAGCTGAAAACTATCATGGCCGACATCCACTCTGCCTGCGTGAAATACGGTACTGAACCCGATGGTTATGTCAACTATGTAAAAGGCGCAAATATCGCCGGATTTATGAAAGTTGCACGTGCCATGATGGCTCAGGGAATACTTTAATAGTGATTAGTGATTAAATCAGTAATATACAGTTAATACTATATAAAAAAATGCTCTGCTTTGGTTGAGCATTTTTTTATTTGCAAACAGCTGCATAAAGAAAAAAAATAAAGCAGCAAACAAAACATTTCCTGTATTGAATTCGTTATTTCAGGCGGTATTAAAAATATTCAACATATCTGTTTACCGAAATTAATTACAATCTATTGATCTGATAAAAAACTACATTATTATGGCATTACAAATTGGGGACAAAGCCCCCGAAATCCTTGGTCAAAACCAGGATGGCAAAGAAATCAAACTTTCCGAGTTTGCGGGCAAAAAACTGGTTCTTTACTTTTATCCGAAAGATAATACTCCCGGATGTACCGCACAGGCATGCAGTCTGCGCGACGAGTATTCTGAATTGCGAGCAAAGGGTTATGAAGTGCTCGGTGTAAGCGTTGACAGTACAGTTTCTCATCAGAAATTTATCAAAAAATATGACTTACCTTTCAATCTGATCAGCGATGGCGACAAGACACTTTCTGAACTGTTCGGGACGTGGGGCGAAAAGAAACTTTACGGTAAATCTTACATGGGAATGCTTCGTACAACCTTTATCATCAGTGAGAGCGGCATCATCGAAAAAATCATTTCACCCAAAGAAGTGAATACAAAAGAACACGGGACGCAGGTGATGAGTTTGTAAAGTTTATCAAGTTCATCAAGTTCATCAAGTTTATCAAGTTCATCAAGTTTATAAAGTTCTTCAAGTTTTTAAAGTTTATAAAGTTCTTCAAGTTTTTAAAGTTTATAAAGTTCTTCAAGTTTTTAAAGTTTATAAAGTAAAAAGTGTTTGTCCGGGTTGAAGAGTTTCTTTTTTTTTTACCGGACAATCATTTTTCCATTTACATTCGGGGTATTCTTTAAAGAATCATTATTTTCCCATTCTATTTACAATTATTTTTTTTATCAGGTTTTTGACATTTTGGGTAATGTATTCGAGTATCCATTCTGTTTTATTATCCGTCCAGCGCTGAGGATGGGTGTTGATCATTACCGGCAATTGATTGGCTGAATTCTCAATCCATTTAATCAGTTGGACAGTAGTATGAACTTTTGGCTGTGATTGTTGAACGGTATTTAGTCTTTTATCGCGAACATTGAACTTATCGCCATCCCAGCACCGGCCGGTATCCGTAAAGTACAGCACATCGTTCCGGTTGATAAAATCGAAATATGGTTCGCCGATAATGCCTTCCTTATGATATTCATAAGTTTTCCAGATATCGCGGTTGTCGTAGCGGCTTGCCGGACTGCCGTGCATGGAGATGGTTTTCACCGGATAAAAAGTTCGAAAATATGCCAGATTGGCTTTATACTTTTCATAAGCAATAGTGCTGTTGCCGTCTGCCAATGAAAAATCCTCGTAATGGTAACCTATTTCATGACCCAGACGGGCAATTGCCTGAATATAGTTTGGCTGATTGCTCTGCGGTACAATACGGAAATAATAGGTAGCCTTTATTCCAAGACCTGCTTCAAGCTGCGCCATTGTCAGGGATCTCTCGGGTTTTCGGTCCACATCGTGACGAAGCACTATCGCCTTCACAGTTTCTTGTCGGACGCACCACTCCTCAAATGTGAGAAACTGATAACCTGCCTGTAGCAGCGATTTTAATAAACGGGAATAAATATCAAGTGTAAAATCTTTCATATCTTTAAATATAAGCCCCCTACCCTTACAGAATCAAATTCGGAACAGACTCTGAAGGGGAAAATTGGCTGGTTATTAATCATTTCTTTTAGGATTCATTTTTCTGGTCATGAGTACTTCATCTGAGAATAATAGTTATTCAGAGAAAATTGTCAGAATAACGGGTGTTTTCCTTCAATATTCTTACGCTGGCAGGATAATTGCCAATAAACCAGGCAAAAAATGCCGAAACATCCACCGCTTGTTCCATAAACCGGCTTTTATTCTTTTGATATTCTTCGCAGATATCCTGTTTCTGAATGAGTTCATCCGTTTTTTGCAACATCTCACCCAACTGACCGGTTTTGAAGCTTGAGGTCAGTCCATAATCACGTTCAAGCATATTCAGGACACTTATCTTTGCTGCAAAATCATTAATCCGAAGTGCCGGAGTGCCCAGCAGGGCTGCTTCCACCGTCATACTCTGACTATCGCCGATGAACAAATCAGCAAAAGCAAGTGCATGATGAATATTACTGCTGTCAACCGGAAGTTTGTAAGTTTCAAACTCCTCCGGTAACGGTTTTTCGGACGATATGAAGACATTTCCGAAGGGTTTTAAGTGTTCTATTATTGAGCGCAACATTTCAATATCAATTCCTCGTTTGGCCACATCGTGATAGGCATTGAGTGCAACCAGCCGGATGATTGCATAAGGCTTTTTGACATCAATTTCAGGAACACACAACTCATCGGGTGTGAAAACACGGGGATGAAGATACGCCATTTTCTGCGTACCCGGATAAGCTATCTTCTTGTAGGTAAATATGCCCACTTTAGTGACTTCGGGTGCAACAATATGGTCCACAAACGGATAGGTTATGAAACTCTGAAGAAAGGTATAGCTTA
>DAONDU010000135.1:0-7003 GCA_035402725.1 Paludibacteraceae bacterium
AAACTTCCTGTTTCGCACAAACGAAACAGGAAGCTATGAATTTTTTTAGGTAAACCGGATTTATTATTTTACAAATGTCTCTACCCACTGAGCGAAGGCTTTCATATAGCTTTTTGCAAAGTCAAGGGTTGATTCATTCGTCAGTTTGCCGTTTTCATCAAACAGGCTCATAGCGTTGCCGATGTAAGCTTCGGGTTGTGTCATGGTTGGCATACCGAGGAATGCCAGCACCTGACGCAGGTGATTGCTAGCACCGAATGCTCCCAGACCTCCAATGGTTACACTTACGATGGCTGCCGGTTTTCCTGCCCACACGCTTTGTCCCCAGGGACGCGATGCTACATCAATTGCATTTTTCAGCACACCCGGGAAAGAACGGTTGTATTCGGGGGTGACGAAAAGTACTCCGTCGAAGCTTTTTACCTTATCGCGGAATTCCACCCACACTTGCGGGGGATTGGAATCCAGGTCTTCGGAGTACAAATCCAGGTTTCCGATTTCGAGAAATTCCAGACTAAGGGTTTCGGGAGCATTTTCTACTAAGGCGTGTGCCATTTTTTTGTTAAACGATTCTTTGCGCAAGCTGCCAACTACTACAGCGATTTTCAATTGTTTCATTGTTTCTGAATTTATTTATTTTTTTTGTTTGTAATTTTATATTCTGCATTACAAACAAAGTACACCGCGTAAAAGTTTATCGATTTTTGTTTATGTAGTATAAATAGAATTTATTAGTTCTCGAAAAATTAAGTTTGTGTTCTATTCAATGTGTTTGAGGTCGGATAGTGTAGAAATACCGTTTTCATTGAAAGCCTCAATGGCAAACCAGTATTCCTGATCGGTAGTCAGTGCTTTGAGAAGCAGTTGATTGTCGTCGTAGATCAGCCACGAAGAGTAGAGCTTATCGGGAGCTATACCCCAGCGGATATTATATCCCTGAGCATTCTTGGTTGGTTTCCAGGTGATGAGCGCATCCCGGCGGTCAGCTTTTCTTTCAACATTAAATCCGGCAACTTTCTCCGGTTTCTTTCCCTGTCCAAGTCCGAATACCCGGATGTCCGATATAGCGAGATGTGGTGTTGGAACTTCAATGTTTTTATACCGGATAAATCTTGTTCTTACAGCTTCCGGAAGTTCCACGTAATCATTGGGAGTGTCGGTATAGCTTTTACTTTTATCAACAATGGTCTCCCAGTTCTTTCCATCTGCCGAGGCTTCAATCAGGTAGCGGTGTCTCAGTCCGTCAATTTTGCCGTAGAGATTAGACTTGTAATCGAAATAATTGATCTGTATGGCATAAACGGTCGACTGATTTTGCAAATCAATCGTGACCCATTGTGTGTCATCGTTGGTGGCGGCAACCCAGAAAGTCTTTACCTTTTCATCCGTTAGAAATTCGGGACCGTGATCGGGGAGTGATGAGGAAGCTTTTACGGGTTTCTTATACGAAAGCAGCATCCAGCCGCTGAATTTTCCTGCATTGCCCGGCTCGGAAGGTCCGAAATAGGGATAATCGCCGAAATAGGTATCGGCATACATCAGCCTGTCTTTATCGAAATACAACGGAAACATGCACAGACGTCGTTCCCAGTTGACATTGTACGACAATGCCATGGATGCAAAATGCCAGTATTTGTTTTGCGGACCGTTTACCGTGCTGCCGTGTCCGGCTCCGGTCATAAAACCACCCGGTTTGAAGCTGACGGGATTATTTGGCGCATACGAATAAGGTCCCAGCGGGTGATCTGACGTATAAACACCGTCGGCATAGACATTAAATTCGGTGCCGGGCGCTCCGTACTGCATATAGTATTTA
Source organism: Paludibacteraceae bacterium (assembly GCA_035402725.1). GTDB lineage: Bacteria > Bacteroidota > Bacteroidia > Bacteroidales > Paludibacteraceae > UPXZ01. Next base: position 1,817 of record DAONDU010000135.1, read on the forward strand.
TCGTTATATTTTGTGAGCCACGGACCTTCGATATACCCTGCAATCACGGTGTCGCTGTTGTTTTCGCCGAAACGTTCCCAGCCGTGTTTGCTCATATCCTTGTTGAAAAGTGTATCTACCGAACCTACGGGGAGAAACCGTTTATTTTTATCCAGCCGTTTACCGCGAATGGGGTATAGGTTGGACGAACCCCAAAACATATATGCTGAACCGTCATCGTCGAAAAACAAATCGGGGTCCTGCAAATCGTGGAGAATGGCAGGAACTGCTTTCCAGTCACCTTTTTTGGGATTGTCAGTGTAAAGTACACTCATGGAACCCGAAGGATCGCCCGTAACGTATAGCACAGAATCTTTATAATTGTGGGCTGCAGGAGCATTACAACCCTGAAAATACCATTTCTCGGGTTTAATGAAGTCCCAGCGTTGCAGATCGTAAGAGTGCCAGTAACCCAGCGAGCGAGTAACAAACATATAATATTCCCCTCTGAATTCCACCACTGCAGGATCGGCTCCCGAACGATACGAAATGTCTTTGTCGGAGTTATAAATCATGTAGGTGTAATCCACGTTGAGAGGATTGCAGTAGGTTCGCGCATGTGTATTCTGAGCGGAAATTTCACATGCAAATAACATCCAAATGCCAATTGAAAGCAAATACTTTAATGAAGTCTTCATGGTGTAATTTTATAAGTTAATCCGCAAAATACACAAATAAAATCTTAGGGGTTTCACCCCTAAAACCCGACTTACTTTTTTGTCTTGCCACAAAAAAGTAAGCAAAAAAAGTCAAGACTGCGCCCGCTTCACTCGAAAAATTAGCGCTCGACTGGCTAAATCGTCCAAACTTGTTGAAGTTCGTCCAAACTTTCCACATTTTGGAAAATAGCATCACGAACTTCAACTTCAAACAAGGACGATTTTCAACGCCCGTCTCACTTATTTTTCGGCTCACCGGACGAGGTCGCTCGTTAGCGAGCCATTTTGAAATTGTCGTTACATCATGCAGATAAATATATAATCCAACATGAATATTCAGAGTGCAACCGACAAAAAAAGGAAATTAAACAGCATTTAATTTCCTTTTAATGAATTGTTGAGAATTAGTCTTCGGCAGCAAGCCTGTAAATGGCTTCAATATCCTGCCGGTTAAGTTTTACAAAGTTTCCAACCGTGCGGTCACCGAGCCTGAGCATCTCTATCAGGGTGGGAATGTCCTCTTTTCTGGCTCCGAGTTCGCTGAACCGTACCGGCATTCCGATTGATTTCAGGAATGTTTCGAACCGTGTAATCCCTTCACGGGCTGTTATTTCAGGATTTTCGAAATTCATCTGGCACCCCATCACACGAGTGGCAAACTGTGCGTAACGCATCACGTCGTGTTTCAGGTTGTATTTCAGCCAGGCAGGAAACATTACAGCCAGCCCGGCTCCGTGAGCTACGTCGTAGAGTGCCGACAGTTCGTGCTCCAGTTGGTGCGTTCCCCAGTCCTGTTCGCGTCCCACACCACAGATATCGTTATGAGCCACCATTCCCGCCCACATGATGTTGGCACGGGCATCGTAATCATCGGGATTGGTTATAACTTTGGGTGTTTCGCTGAGGATGGTGAGCATAATGCCTTCACAGAGCCGGTCGGTGATTTCCACGTTGCGGGTATTGGTGAAGTAGCGTTCAAGCACATGGGCAAACATATCGGTTGCACCACAGGCAGTCTGATAGGGCGGGAGTGTTTGTGTCAGCGCCGGATTGAGGATAGAGAATACCGGGCGTATTTTATCGCTTCCGGTACCACGTTTCACCATACCGTTTTCATGAGTTATCACAGACGAAAGTGAAGCTTCGCTTCCGGCAGCGGCAATGGTAAGGACAGTCGCCACCGGCAATGCTTTATCAATCCTTTTACCTTGATAGAAATCCCAGAAATCACCTTCGTAGGGAACGCCGATGGCAATAGCTTTTGCTGAGTCGATGACACTGCCTCCGCCTACCGCCAGAATGAAATCAACGTTCTCTTTCCTGCAGAGGTCAATTCCTTCGTAAACCAGTCCGCTTCGCGGGTTGGGCATCACACCTCCAAATTCAACATATGCAATATTCTCTTTTTCCAGAGATGCTTTGATCCGTTGCAGTAATCCGCTGCGAACTACCGAACCGCCACCGTAATGTATCAGGATTTTTGAGCCGCCGAATCGTTTAACAAGTTTACCGGCATTGTTTTCTTTATCTTTCCCGAATTCAAAGTATGTCGGACTGTAAAAATTAAAGTTTTGCATTCGTTATTATGTTATTGAGTTGATAAAGTTGATAAAGTGAAAAGATATACAATTACACACTACACATTACACGTCAAACATCAAAGCCGGTTGATTTGTTCGATGACGGTGTTTCCGAGTGCTGTTTTGAGTTCGATGTGATGGAGAACTTCCTGAACAAAAGGATTTTTTTCAAAGGTGCCGCGTACATTTTCGAAGTCCTTGTGTTTCTGTTCTTCGTCGCCATCCACCCCGAATCCGATTTTGGAACTCAGGTTAAATTCCTTTCTGGCATCTTCGTAGAGTAGTTTATCCAGGTTGACAACCGCTTCCTTCCATAATTCAATAAATGCCGTAAGCTCTTCTTTCCCGACTGTTTGTATCGGTTTTCCCCAGTATTCTTCCAGCTTTTGCTGTGCCCAAGTCCATTCGTAGTTGTAGTATTCAGCGTGCATTGCTTCCAGGCGATTGCGGATATCGGTCAGGGTCAGGGTATTGTTCTCAATATTGGTCAGTAGGTATTCAGCTACCTGTTTAGGAGCGATCAGCCCGGATAGGTCAATCCAGTCACCCAGTCCGTTTTTGTCACCGGATGCAAGCGATTGCTGCAACTCTTCCAGTGATGTGGGATTTCCTTTTTGTATTCTGCTGATCAGTGAATTGCCAAGAAACTTATAGATTGCTGTACGATAAAGCTGTATTCCTTTTTCGAGCGATGAATGTTTTATTTTGCAGTTCTGATAGGTGAAAATCTCTGTTGTTTCGCCCGATATCTTTTTCAGGTTTTCAAGCACCTCTATACCCTTATACATTTTCTGTATGGTGTAGGGACTGAGCAGGTTGAAATTGATGGGGTCGAGTTTAACATCATCCTTTCGGTTGTCGCGTTTCGGCCATTTCTGTGCATCGCGGATAGTACCGACACTCCGAAGATTTACACCCGGCACCAGAAAACTCTGTGTGGCATTCTCAATAAGGTAAGAGAAAGGCAGATCTGTGGTGTCGGAGTGCGAGGTATGACGTCCCATGACGAGGGTAAATGTGCCTATCTTGGCAGGCCAGAGGATGTATGAGTCGCTGGTGGTTTTTGATCCGCGTTCCACAATGCCCTGATGGATAGGTCCCAGTTTATACATGTGGTTGCTTTGATTGGAACCGCTGCCGGCATTGAGGAAGGAGAACATTCCGGCAATAAGAAGGCTTGACTTATGGTGTGATACGGTATAGGGTCCGGCAAATATCGCGGTAGCCTCACCGTGCATGCCCTGGCAGTTGGAGAAGAACAGCGAATCAAGGGCCGAATAATGCTTATCCATGATGCAACCCTGCCCGATAAAGCAGGTGGATACCAGCGTGGAGTCGGTGATCGTGACTCCGGAGCAAAGAATGAAATCGGTACACTTGACACCCGAACCAAGCTGAACTGGCGCTTTGGCTGTGCTGTTGATGGAACCATTCTTCAGATTAGAAACTCCCTTGATGCTGCTATGATCGCCTATCCGTACATTCTTGATGCGCCCGCAATTGATGATTTCCACCTGTTCGCCTATCCTGCCTCTGTCTGACCGGATACTTTCGGAGTAATCGTCAATCATCTTTTGAAGGTTTTCTATCATGGCGGGACGATGACGGTACAGGGTGAGAATGTAAGCCAGCGGAGCCGACAGGTAATCGTAGATGGGTACTTCACGTCCGCCCGTTTCGTTCATCACCGGAACACGCACTCCGTTGCCAAAAGTTGACTGTCCGTCAACAACTATGAGGTTGGTGTTTTCGATGTATGTGCCCTTGCCCACGTCGTAGTTTGCCATGTAGTTGTGGATGTTTTCGATGAATACATCGTCACTGATGGTACAGTTGTGCAGGCAACAGTTATACAGTCCGCTGTGCTTGCGAAAACCGCCGTCCATTTCAAATACCTTTTCGAATTTACCCAATTTTATGGTTCCGGAGAAATGAACATTTGAAACATATTGCGGTGTAAATCCCGGGTTAACGGTTATATTTTTCCAGTCGTCGGCTGTACATCCGTACACCACCAGTGTGGCTATTTCCTTTTCTGTAAGATTCCTGTAGTTTTCCATAAATAAATTACGTTGTTTGCAACATGATGAATGATATAAAAATCCGGTGATTTTAATTTGATGCAGATTTGAGGTTGTTGTGATGCCGATAGCCGGATTGCCCGGCATACATTTGAAGCGACACCTGCCACCAGCAGATAAGTTTAAAGTGTCGTGAACTGAATTATAGTGTACTGTTCATTGTGAGGTGTTATGATTCAAACTCTTCGCTGTCGTATTTCTCGAACAGAAAATCATTGTACGGATAACGCTCAATGTGAATAGCTTTCACTTTGTTATACAGCATTTCCTTCAACTCATTGATATTAGTTTTGTTTTTGGCGGAAATGAAGATGCAGTTGTCGTGCATTTTCGACATCCAGGTTTTCTTCAATTCGTCCAGACTTATATTTTCCTTCCTTACCGGGCTGAGATCGTCCTCGTCTTTGGGTGTGTAGGTAAACGCATCGATTTTGTTGAAAACCAGTATAACCGGTTTTTCAGTTTTGTCAATGTCTTTCAGAGTTTGATTTACTACCTCCAGTTGTTCTTCGAAGTTGGGGTGGGAGATATCCACCACATGCAGCAGCAGGTCGGCTTCGCGCACCTCATCGAGGGTCGATTTGAACGATTCGATCAGGTTGGTAGGCAGCTTGCGGATGAATCCCACCGTGTCGGAAAGCAAAAACGGCAGATTGTCAACAATTATTTTTCGTACCGTAGTGTCAAGTGTGGCAAATAGTTTGTTCTCGGCAAATACATCTGATTTGCTGAGCAGGTTCATCAGGGTAGATTTCCCAACGTTGGTATATCCAACCAGCGAAACACGTACCATCTTTCCGCGATTTTTGCGTTGGGTTGCCATCTGCT
>DAONDU010000136.1:0-6947 GCA_035402725.1 Paludibacteraceae bacterium
AACTTTGCGAAAATATTTCACTGGTCAACAAAGCTCATATTGTTTTACAGGGAAATGTAGCCGAAATTCGTGCCTCGCATTCAACACGAACTCTCATGGTTCGTTCTGCGGCACCGGTTAGCTCCGATAGCTGTGAGATTATTTCACAAAATAAAGTGAATGGCGTTTTCGAGACGTCAATACGGAAGATTAAGGAAATGTCAAATAATGATTTTCTGACTGAACTGATGAAACAAACCGAAATACATTCGTTTGAAGAATTGCTCCCCACTATGAACGATATTTTTATCAGTACAGTTAAGAATTCAGAAAATATAAATAATCGGCTATGAGTAAAATAGGAATTATAATCAGGAGGGAATATTCCTCCCGTGTAATGAAAAAGTCCTTTTTATTACTGACTTTTCTTACGCCACTGTTGTTTGTGGCTATGATAATGATCCCCCTCTGGTTATCGTCTATCGAAGATGATACGATAAAAAATATCATTGTTATTGACAAAACAGGCATCTATCACGATGCGCTAAAAAGTAACGAAACCTGTACATTTTTGTTTTCGGATGCCCCGTTGGATAATTACAAACGGAAAGATAATAAGGAAAGTGAAATGACTGCCGTGCTCTATATTACCGCCGATCTGAACAAGCAACCCGATGCCGTGAAAATTTACTCCGAGAAGCAGGTGAATGTCGAGTTAAAATCTTACATTTCCGGACTGCTGGAAGATTATATTCAGAAACAAAATCTGAATGCCTACAACATCCCCAACCTGAAAGAACTTGTCGAAAAATCAAAAACGAAATTGGATGTTAAGACAATAAAATGGGATGCCGAAGGTAAGGAAAAGGAGGCTTCTGCCGAACTTGCTTTAATTATCGGGATGATATCGGCATTTCTGATTTATATTTTTATCATGTCCTACGGTTCGCAGGTGATGAGCGGTGTCCTTCAGGAAAAGACAAGCCGGATTGTGGAAGTAATCATTTCGTCAGTAAAACCGTTCGAACTGATGATGGGAAAAATTATCGGAATTGCGCTGGTTGGGCTTACCCAATTCTTTCTCTGGATAGCTCTTACCCTCATTATTAGTGCAGGAGTGAGCGCGTTTATGGGCGGAAGTTTCAATCCTGAGGCATTACAAACAGCTCAGCAGATTAATATGCCCGGAATGCAGACAAATGTTCAGCAAACTGAAACTCAGGCTATGATCGCTGAAATATATACAAGCCTGAATGGTTTTGATTTTTTCAAAACGCTGGTGTTGTTCATTATTTACTTCCTCGGAGGATATCTGCTTTACGCTTCTCTTTTTGCAGCCATTGGTTCTGCTGTTGACAACGAAACCGATACACAGCAGTTCTCCATGCCGCTGACAATCCCCATTCTGTTTGCCATTTATGCAGCCATCTACAGTGCTCAAAATCCCGATGGTCCGCTGGCATTCTGGTGTTCATTGATACCATTCACTTCACCCATTGTGATGATGGTTCGTCTGCCTTTCGATGTACCCGGCTGGGAAATAGTCTTGTCTGTTTTTATCCTGATACTATCTTTTATAGGTACTACCTGGATGGCCGGAAAAATTTATCGTACGGGAATACTGATGTATGGCAAGAAGGTAAGCTGGAAAGAACTCTGGAAATGGCTGACGTATAAATAAAAAAAATCAGAACCTGTTAAAGGTTCTGATTTTAATATGTTTTGTAGAGAATGTGATGAAAAAGGTTTAGAATTTATGACGACCTTCATCAGCAACAGTAAGTTTGGCTCTACCTTTTGCACGACGAGCGGCTAATACCCTGCGTCCGTTTGCAGAGGCCATTCTTTCGCGGAAACCATGTTTGTTTCTTCTTTTTCTTTGTGAAGGTTGAAAAGTCCTTTTCATTGCTATTCGTATTTAATTTTATTATTTTCGTTTCTTAAATTCGGACTGCAAAAATAGTGATTTTCTTTGAATTTACAAAAGAAACTGTAATTAAATTTCAGTTTAATTTCATGCAATCTGATTTATAAACAGAAAAACCACGCTGATCAGGTGTTCATGCCCCCACATACGTTGATTACCTGGCCGCTTACATAGCTCGACAAGTCACTGGCAAGAAAAAGTGCAACATTTGCAACTTCGTCGGGGGTACCACCGCGGCGCAATGGAATGGTTTCAGCCCATTTAGCCCGTTGTTCATCATTCAGGGCATGTGTCATTTCAGTTTCGATAAAGCCCGGTGCAATAGCATTGGCACGGATACCTCTGGTGCCAAGTTCTTTGGCAATAGATTTTGCCAGACCGATAAGTCCTGCTTTGGATGCAGAGTAGTTTGTTTGTCCGGCATTACCCGAGACTCCTACGACTGAGCTCATATTAATAATGCTTCCTGATTTTTGTTTCATCATTATGGGTGTACATGCATGAATAAAATTGAATGCAGATTTCAGGTTGACATTAATAACAGCATCCCACTGTTGTTCGCTCATGCGCATCATTAAACCATCTTTGGTTATTCCGGCATTGTTTACCAGGATATCAATGCGTCCGAAATCTTTCAGAATTTCTTCTACGACTTTATGTGTATCATCGTAAGATGCTGCGTTTGAAGCATATCCTTTTGCTTTTACACCGAATGCTTCAATTTCTTTCTGAGTGGTCAGACCATTTTCATCGATAACCAAATCGGTAAATGCGACATCTGCTCCCTCGGAGGCAAACTTTAATGCAATCGACTTGCCAATACCGCGTGCTGCTCCGGTTACTATGGCTACTTTCCCTTCTAATAACTTCATGTTTTAATTATTTTAGGTGTTAATTATAGATTGCAAAGATACGCTTTTTTTTGATAATGTACGGAATTAAATAATTCACAAATAAATGAAGGGAATAAACCTGAGTTTATTCCCTTGTAAATTAGAACATTAGTCCTGTTAAGCGGATTTTTAACGTTTTCCTCTATGGATATTAAGACTGTATTTATCTGTTTGAGATGTCGCGTTTTTGTAGTTTTTAATCTTTTGTATGCGTGATTTAACACCCAGTGATGTGTTTTCTTTGTTTACCAAACCAAGACTGCCATCGTAATTTCCCGTAATGGTGTTGCCTAGTTCATCAATGAACGTGTAATTGAGTTTATAATTTGAGCCTGTACCTTTTATCACCGTCATTGAACCACCTGTAATTGCGAATGCATCGGCTGTGTAGTACCAGGTGCCCAGATCTTCTGTTCCATTGTTGAAGCCATCTATTACAGTCTGATTTTGAACTGTATTGATTTTTACGGGATATGTTCCGTTAGGCAATGATGTGGTGTATGATGTGGGAGTATAAACTTCAATTCTCATCAGGTCGCCGCTACCGCTCATATTTGTCATGTTAATATTCTGATCAGCAAGCCAGATGGTGTAAATATTCAAGCCTACATTATCTATATCGCCCCAGTACCAGAGTTGCCCTTTTGTAAGAGTTTCAGGATAGGGAGTTACAAGGTCGGTAGTTGGAATATTTCCGCTGTATGAGAACTCATAAAATTCATTATCACTGGTAGTAACCTGTCCGCTGATGCTGTAATTACCCATTTTATTGACAATGATACTACCGCTTGACAAAAACAGGTAATCTGTAATTGAGCCATTTTTTACGATTGCAAAATAACTTCCGGTTGGAACTTCTTCATTATTGTTGTTCAAACCCATTTTTCCTCTCTGGAAGCTGTATTCGATACTTTCGTTCGAATTTTCGTTGTTCACGTTATACGTACCGGCAGGTATGCTGGTGGCATTGGAATTCGTATTCAAGTCAAGAAACAGAAATGTTCCATTGCCGGTGATGTATCCCTCGGCGTCAGTCCCTAAATTCTCATCAAAAAAATAGGCTTCTATGGCATTGACATTGTTGCGGTAAATATTCCCCAGATAATTAGCTTTAGCCAGGGTAAAGTTGATTTTGTTGTTTTCTACCTCGGGTTTTTTTTCGCAAGCTGAGAATGCTGCAACAACACTCAATAATATTACTGATATTTTTATAAACTGTTTCATGGTTGAATGTTTTAATGGTTTATATCACTTTTTTATTTTCTGAGATTAAATCAAAAATTGTGCCTGCTTTTGAAAAAAGCATTTCTCAGGACTAATAAAAATAAAAAAACCCCGAATATTCGGGGTTAAATTATTGATTATCAGCAAAAAGAAAAATTTATTTTTTTTCCCCGCGATTGCCGTAACGACTCATGAATTTATCAACACGTCCTGCAGTATCAACCAGTTTCGATTTACCTGTATAGAAAGGATGTGATGAACTTGAGATTTCTAACTTTACCAATGGATAGGTTACTCCGTCAATATCAACAGTTTCTTTTGTGTTTACTGTTGAACGGGAAATAAATGTTTCGCCGTTGGACATGTCTCTGAATGCTACAGGGCGATAATTTTCTGGATGAATTCCGCTTTTCATATCTTAATTTTTTTATTTTATTTCTTTTGATTTTGGCTTGCAAAATTACAAATAATAATCAAAGTATCAAATTATTTCCGGAAATATTTATTCAAAAATCATTAAGAAACAACCCCGAAGTGATGCTTTGTGCTGTTAAGTAATTGTATTTCAGTCGAATATAGCAGTTTTTATCAGTCGATATATATGTCTTCCTTATAATTTACTGTAACTAGGAATAATCCTTTAGCCGGAACCGAACTGCCTGCATCACAGCGATTTTTTGCTTCAATGATTTTTCTGAAGTCTTCGATGGTCATTTTTCCTCTTCCCTCTTCTAACAGTGTACCTACAATTGCACGTACCATATTTCGTAAAAAACGGTCTGCTTCGATAGTAAAAATCCATTCGTCACTTCTTTGCTCCCAATGAGCATGCTTAATCTTGCAGTTGTTGGTTTTTGTATCGGTGTGAAGTTTGCTGAAACTGGTAAAATCTGTATAATCAAAAAGTGTTTTTGCTGCTACATTCATCCTGTCAAAATCTAAAGGATGATAAATCCGCATGGCAAATTCATGGCGAAACACGTCCTTATGAAGCAGAATATGATACTCGTATCGCCGTGAAATGGCATCGAAACGGGCATGGACATCAGGTTTCACTTCCCGGATATTCCTGACTGATATATCGGAGGGTAAAAAACTGTTCAATTTACTAACCAGATCCATTTCGACTGGAAAATCTCCTTCGAAATCGAAATGTGCCACCATCGGACGTGCATGTACACCGGCATCGGTTCTGCCAGCTGCAACCAGTTCAATTTCGGTTCGCAGTATGGTGCATAAAGCATTGGTCAGTACGTGTTGTACCGATAATCCGTTAGGCTGTATCTGCCATCCGCAGTAACCGCTTCCGTTGTAGTCGAACCAGATAAAATATCTTCTTTTCACACTGCAAAGATAATGTTTTGCTTGCATACTAAAAAAGCATTGACTTTTTCGCCAATGCTTTTCAAATCAGTTTTAAATAATCCGGTTAGAAATTTATCTGTAAGGTCATACCTACCGGACGGTCGGTGATACCGGGATATTTTTTTGTTTCCATATAGGGTTTCAGCTGTATATTCACCTGATTTTTCCTTAAATCCTGCATATACATGTTATTTACCTTGGCAACTTTTACCGCATCAACTATCGACCAAATATATGTTGCTATCATGGATACACCGCCAACAATAAATAATCCAACCCCTATTTCGCTGTTGTTATTGTAATTAGGGGAGGGGTAACTGTCATAATCATAGTAATATTCGCCTTGTGCTATTGCCAGGCCGGATAAGCAAACCAGATAGCTGGCGGCATAACCACCGAGAAATCCAAATCCGCGACCAATTTCACCACTGAGCATCTGACCAAGGCCGGGGACGAAAAATGATGCTATTCCAGCCACCGAAGGATTGTAAGGGTCACCGGGATGGGGGACGTACATGGATGAATTGTAATATAATTTGTTGATTTTATATTTTTGTCCCATTTGTACAGGCTCTGTCCTTATGTCCTCATTCCGGGGTTCATTGACAAATCTTTCTTCCCTGATTTCAATGTGTTTTTTTACCGGAACATCATTGATGTATTCAATATCATCTGTTGAAGGATTTTCTTCATTCACGTTATATTGTTGTACAAATCCATTGTGAAAACGAATTTCGTGGACTTTGAATTTTTCAAGTACATAGTCAGGGCCGTCGGGATTTTCCTGAGCTTTGTATTTAATTCCATTCGTACCAATTTCCGATATCTTTGAGAGAATTTGAGTGCCGTTTTTAAGAACAATTGTATCCTGAGCTTTCAGTCCGGATGTCAAGGCAAAAAACATTGAAATAATGAAGAAAAAATGTTTATTCATAAGAGACTACTTTAATGGTTTATGATTATATAATGTATGTAAACTCTCAAATTATTGATTTCTGAAAAGAAACTACATCCCTAAAATGCGCTTGTGAATTCTTCCAGGAATCGTACGTCGTTTTCCGAGAACAAGCGAAGGTCTTTAACCTGATATTTAAGGTTGGTAATGCGTTCTACCCCCATACCAAAGGCATAACCGGAATAAATCTTCGAATCGATGCCGCAGTTATCCAGTACATTCGGATCAACCATACCGCATCCAAGGATTTCGACCCAGCCGGTATGTTTGCAGAAAGCGCAGCCTTCGCCACCGCACAAATTACACGAAATATCCATTTCGGCACTTGGCTCGGTAAATGGGAAATAGGAGGGACGCAGACGGATTTTGGTATCCGGCCCGAACATTTCCTTTGCAAAATAAAGCAAAGCCTGTTTCAAATCAGCAAACGAAACATTTTTATCAATATAAAGTCCTTCTACCTGATGAAAAAAACAATGCGCGCGGTATGAGATGGCTTCGTTGCGGTAAACACGTCCCGGGAAGATCATCCGGATAGGCGGCTTTTGAGAGGACATCACGTGTGTCTGAACCGATGAAGTATGAGTACGAAGCAAAATGTCCG
>DAONDU010000137.1:0-6905 GCA_035402725.1 Paludibacteraceae bacterium
AAGGATATATTAGTATTTACTACTATGGCTGGCAGACACAAGGCATAGGTTACATTTCAGAAGATAAAATTCCCAAAAATGCAGATTTGATTAAAAAATTCAAAGTTTATATTTCTAAGGCTTATGGAGCAGGTGAAGTCTATCCTCATCAAATAATAAATGTTCCTTTATTTGGAGATAAAGGCACATGTTGCACAGAAACATATTTAGTTATCGGACCATTTGAATCAAAGGAAATATCCGAAAATGTTATAAGTTACATGAAAACTAAATTTTTCAGACTTTTAGTTTTATTGATAAAAAACACACAAAATGCAATGAAAAAGGTATACAAATTTGTTCCTCTTCAAGACTTCACTTCCACTTCCGACATTGATTGGAGCAAGCCGGTAGCCGATATCGACCGCCAGCTGTATGCTAAATATGGACTGAGTGAGGATGAAGTGGCGTTTATAGAGGGGATGATAAAGGGGATGTGATTTTATGAATTGGATTGGGCTTTATGCCATTCTTCATGAATTGGATTGGGCTTTAGCCCATTCATCAAAAGATAAATAAAGAAATTGGGCTTTAGCCAAACAATTATAAAAAGATAAAATTTGGCTAAAGCCAAATATGATTTTTGAATTTTTGTTATCCTCCAACTAAAGTTGGAGGGAATTCATGAATTGGATTGGGCTTGAACCCATTCATCAAATGAATGAAATGCAATGGAAATTTAATTTAAATAGATGATTTGAATAAAATTAATTCAATCTTTATTTGAACACAATTAATAAATTGAATAATATGTGTTATAACATAAAATAATCAACTAAATAGTTGTATTATCAAAAACAACAACCTATATTTGCAGTAAATTTATGACCACCAAAGACGATGTTTTCAAATTCTAGGAGGAGTTGCGTATAAAAGAATCCAGCGGAGTTCTTACATTTCTGATACTCGACGATCGTTCGAAGAATGCGCAATCATTGCACAATCTGGATATTTCACCGGATAAACGCAAAGACATAATCCGGAAACTCAAGGTGGAAGATTTTTACAGAATAGAAGACGGCAAATATATGGAGAAATATATGATGTGGTCGTTTGGAAAAATGGTACAAAACACTGAGGTGTACATCAAAATCAGTTTAACTGAACGTAATGTAATCTGCATATCGTTTCACGAAGCAGAATTTCCGGTTACTTATCCTTTCAAATAAATAAAAAACAATTATTATGCTTAGTCCGTTCACAGGAAAGGAAATGACCATTCTGAAAGAATGGCGAACTATGACCTATAAAAAAGAAGAATTCCATGTGTGTTTCCACACGTGGAAGTGTGAAGAAACAGGGGAGCAGTTTGAAGATGAGCATTTTGCTCAGTTGAATTACGATCAGGTACAAAATCAGTATAGGGAGAAATATGCCATCCCCTTTAAAGATGAAATCATTGCCATACGCGAAAAGTATGATTTGTCTGCTATAAAAATGTCGCAGATATTAGGGTTTGGCGATAATACCTATCGTCAGTATGAAGCGGGTGAGATGCCAAGCCAGGCAAATGCACGCTTGATATTCATAGCTTCGAAACCATTTGAGTTCAAACATTTGGTTAGAATTTGCAATATTGATGAACAGTTAAGGGATAAACTGTATAAACGGATTGAACATTTGATTCAGTCAGAAACACAAAACTTTGAAAAACAACTGCTGAGTAATTATCTTTTCGGAGTAGAACGACCTTCTGTATTTTCCGGATTCCGAATGCCTGATATTGAAAAATTTGCCGAAATGGTATTGTTCTTTTCGGAAAAATTGGAACCCTGGAAAACCAAATTAAACAAACTGCTGTTTTATGCTGATTTTGATTGCTTTGGTAAAACAGGAAAGTCGATAAGTGGCATAAATTACAGGGCTATTAATATGGGGCCTGTACCCGAGAAGTTTCAATCACTTTTCGATTATCTGGAAAATAATGGAGTTGTGAAAATAAATGTAATTTCATTTTGCAATGGTGGCATCGGAGAGCAATTTTTGCCTGCTGAGCGAAAATGCAATGAAACATTGTTTTCTGTCGAGGAACTTAAAGTATTAACTGAAGTTGCAGAAAAGTTTAAAGATACGTCAACGAATGAAATAATTAATTACAGCCACAGGGAAAAAGCATGGCTGGAGAATAAAGATAGTCATGGCCTGATTAACTATATGTATGCATTCGACTTAAATTAGTTTTTTTGCAGTAGGTTCATTACATTGGTAATAAGAAATTACTGCAACTACCCTGCGTTCGGCTTTATCTTCAGACCGCGCCGTGCTGGAAAAAACTCTGGGGTCTTAATGCCTTTTTTCGTGTATATCAGCACATGGCACTTCCATCCGAATCCTACTTAAAAGATAATACTTAATCTTACACACAACGCCATTTTAGTAACGGCAATGTCCGGAATGCGTCTTTTAAAATTCCCGGATAAGGCATTGTCCAAATTTTTCAGTCCACAAAAAAACAGATAAAATGCAGATAACGAAACATCCGTGAACGGGATATGTTTGCATTATTATACAGTTTATTGCTGCTGATTTCTGACGATTTATAATTTACAACCATAATATTATCGATTAATTTTGTTGTCTTCAAATAATAATTTCAATCAGATAAAAAAACACATAAACATAATTATAAATTGCTTATAACTTTGTAACTGCACTACAGGCTTTATTTTACAGTTTTTTATATAACTTTACTTAAGACCTTAATATATTTTCATACCTTTGTGATTCCAATTTGAACAAACTATGTACAGACTTAGAAATTTTATTTTTATACAATCTTTGATTTTAATACTATTCAACTCTTTTTGTTATGCTCAAACGGGCAACGCCTATACTGTAAGAGGTGTCGTCATGAACGAAGAAGATGGAGAAACTTTACCCGGCGTGTCTATAAGTGTCGGTGAGACATCGCAAAGAGCTGTTACAAACCTCGATGGTAAATTTGTTGTCAACCTGACAAGTTCTCCTGTAACACTCCATTTTTCATACGTTGGGATGAAGAAAAAAAGTATTACGGTAAATCCCGATACGAAAGATATAATAGTAAAGCTCCAGTCATCCACCCTCCTTTCAGAAGTTGTGATTGAAGCCGGTTACGGACTTGCCCAAAAACGCTCGAACATGGTTGGTAGCGCGTTTCAGGTTCAGTCAAAAGATTTGGAATTTCTTCCACCTGCCAGAATCGATAAAATGCTTGATGGTCTGGTTCCGGGTTTAACAGTGGAACCTAATTCTGATTCACCCGGCTCACCCAGAACGCGTTACAACATCAGGGTGCGTGGAGAAGCATCATTAAGCGCATCGAATGAACCACTTTGGATAATTGACGGAGTTCCTGTTTATCAGGGTTCGAGCACCAATATGATGCCCGGAGCAAGTTATACAGTTAGCCCTTTATCCTATCTGAACCCAAGCGACATTGAATCAATTACAGTACTCAAAGATGCTTCCGCCACCTCCATTTATGGAGCTAATGGAGCAAACGGAGTTATTATTGTTAAAACCAAATCAGGATCAAAAACAGATAATGTAATTGTAAACGCTAATATCAGATACGGTATTTCGAACATTGACCAAAGCACCCGTTATAAAGTGATGAATGCTTCGCAATATCTATCTTATGCCAAAGAAGCCTGGGTGAACGGCGGACAGGACATTAACGCGTTTCCATTCCAGGACAATGAATTAAACAGTTACTCAACTACTGATGTTGATTGGGGAAATTTGTATTTCGGACAGGGACAAACCTTTGAAGCGGGCTTATCCTTAAGAAGTGGCGGCGAGAAAAGCACAAACAGATTATCTCTTTCGTATTTCGACGAAAAAGGTACGATTAAAACCAACAATCAGCAACGATTTTCAGTGAGGTACAATACTGATTATAAATTCGCGAAGCGATTAACATTCGGAACTACACTATCGGCTTCATACAATCAGAATAATTTATTCGCAGTAGGTAATGAGTATTACGAAGTGCTTCCGATTTATAGTCCCTATTTAGCCGACGGATATACCAACAGGCTCTACAACCGTGTCGTAGAAAGCGTTAGTTACGATGCAAATGGAAATCCGGTGCGTGTATGGAAAGATCAAAAGTTTTTCAGTAATTCCATTCCGGAAAGAGAAGACAATAAAAACATTCAAAGAACATCACTCATTGACGCAACATCAACACTCAAATTTAATATTTTCGACGGACTGGATTTAACAGAACAGTTTGGAGTTAATTTAATGACCACGAATGAAGAAATGTACAGTGCGCGCACCACTTTGGACGGACTTGTAAATAACGAACCAAAAGGTTATTCACGCAGGGCTTCCGCCTCGTATCTGAACTGGAACAACATCCTTCGTTTAAATTATCAGAAGAAATTTGGCGAGTTTAATGTAGGTGGATTAGCGGGTATTGAATTACAACACAACCAATACTCTACACTCTATGCAACCGGATATGGCTTCCTGAATGATCACATACAGGAAATTGGTTATTCGGAATCAGCCTCACGCAACGGGTCAAGCAGTTTCGACAAAAAACGCTCCCTGTCTTATCTGGCACAGGCACAAATATCCTATAACAGCAGATATTACTTTACCGCTAATGCCCGTGCAGACGGTAATTCATCCTTTGGAAAGTATTCGCGCTGGGCAAAGTTCGGCTCCCTGGGATTATCCTGGAATATTCATAACGAAGAATTCTTCAATAGTGAGATTATTAAATTATTGAAATTCAAAACATCGATAGGAACCAATGGAAATTCGAGAATAGATTCATCAATCAATACCGGAACCTATTCTTATGACGATACTTATTCATACAATGGAATTTTGGGTGCTGTGAGCGCTTCCATTGCAAATCCCGGGCTAAGCTGGGAGCAGACAACCATGTTTAATGCAGGCTTTAGAACAACGCTTTGGAAAAATTTAGACATGGAAGTGGAATACTATAATAATTACACCACAGACTTATTAACGAAAATATATACTTCCCGAACTATCAGCGACGACAGACTCTACGCGAATGTTGGTGAAATGAGAAATCAGGGTGTGGAACTTACCATAAATTCCAAAAATATAAAAAGTAAATATTTTGAGTGGTCAACCGATTTAATCTTCTCACACAACAGTAACAAAATCACAAAACTCTACAACGGCATGATGACCAGTTATGGAACTACCGTATGGAGTGAAAATCATCCGAAAGGTGCATTTTATCTGGTCAGATGGGCGGGTGTTGACCCTGCTACCGGCGCTCCCATGTGGTATGACAAGGATGGCAACGTGACTTTCAATTACAGCACCGACAACAGAGTAATATTAGACGATAAAACCCCTGACGCCTGGGGCGTAGGAAGTTTGACAAATACGTTCACCTATAAGAATTTTTCATTCCGCTTTATGTTTAATTATAGTCTGGGCGGATATACCTTAAGCACACTTGAGGGAAGAGGATTGAGAGATGGATACAGCTCAACAGACAGTAATTCAGGAGTAGATGCCATATCACACTGGTCAGAACCCGGTCAGCTGGCAATTAATCCGAGAATTTCAACCATTACGAGCAAATCGACCATGTCATCGACCCGATATTTATATGACAGAACCAATGTCAGACTTCAAAATGCAGTTTTATCCTACACTGTTCCTAAAAGATTTTGTGATAAAATGAAACTTCAGAACTGTTCTTTATCACTTATTGGTGATAATCTTTACCTGTGGACACCGGATCAAAGTAAAGAATTTAACAGCTATAAGACGTTAATGAACGCCTATCCAACAGAAAGAAGTTTTTCACTGAGTTTAAATCTTAGTTTATAAAAAGCGAAATGAAGAAAAGATATTTATATAATTTGATTTTGCTGTTCAGTTTGTTTGGCTTCACGAGCTGCAACAGTTTTCTGGAAGTGGATGTCATTGGCAAAAATGACACAAATACTTTTTTTGCTGATTTAGATGGTTTGAGGGCAACTTTACCCGGTGCTTATCGTGTTACCTATAATTTCTACGATAATGAATTTATAAAATACGGGGATGTAGCAGGCAATATGGTGAGAATGTCAAATATTACCGGCGGCAATATGATTGAACAATATAATTTCACATCCGAACCTTCACAGGAAACTTCCGCGGTAGGTTATTTATGGAAAA
This sequence comes from Paludibacteraceae bacterium, assembly GCA_035402725.1. Taxonomy (GTDB): domain Bacteria; phylum Bacteroidota; class Bacteroidia; order Bacteroidales; family Paludibacteraceae; genus UPXZ01. Next base: position 6,184 of record DAONDU010000137.1, read on the forward strand.
GGGGATTTATTGTCATGTCCAATGTAAATAATATTCTTGAATATGCTCCCGGGTTAAAAACTGCTTACCCGCACAATGCTGCCGAGATTGACAACATATGTGCACAGGCTTATTTTCTCCGGGCATTAATGCATTTTAATCTTGTATTGTGCTACTCACAACCCTGGAATTATACAAAAGACGCGTCACACCTTGGAATTCCCGTGATGACCAAAAATCCTTCAGCCAATAACCCGGTTATTCGTTCTACCGTAAAAGAAACATACGACAGAATTATCGAGGATTTGAATTTAGCATTGGAAACTTTTGGCACAAACAATACTTTTGACGCGCATTACGCTTCGCCATTAGCTTGTAAAGCATTGCTCGCGCGTGTTTATCTTTACATGGAAAACTGGGAGCAGGCAGAAAAACTTGCGACAGAAGTTATCAGCATTAAAGGACTCACTCCGAGGGATAAGTATGTAAGCATGTATTCTCAAAATTACATTGGAGATGAAGCAATTTTCAGACTCGCATCATATGATGCAGGAAAGCAAACAAGTACATTCTACAAGTATGGTTCCGCACTGGCTTTTCCAGCCGATACACTTTATTCGCTTTTCACGGATAGCAGGGATATAAGAAAGGATTTACTCTACTACAGGCCTGAGACCAAAACCGGTAAAGTAAATATGAAGTATTATATGAAAGACACGTCCGATCCCAAAAAAGGTACCGAT
>DAONDU010000138.1:0-6859 GCA_035402725.1 Paludibacteraceae bacterium
AACACCAGGTGACCTTTTGATCCTGTAATGGTGATGGTCTCCTTTTCCGAAGCCTTATCGGTGGCGAAACACCAGGTTCCCGAGCCGACAACACCACTTTCAAACAACATGGATGCCGAAACAATATCATCGGCAGGATACATTCCGGCCTGGTTAGCAGTAACACCAAAAGCTTTAACAACCGGTCCAAATACAGAATCGAGATAGTCCAGCTGATGCGCGGCCAGATCATGAAAATGACCGCCACCGGATATTTCAGGAAAAACGCGCCAGTTCCCTTCGGTATTTATATCGTACGAACGTGGAGCGCGCCACATTTCTATTTCAACAAACCGGATTTCACCTATTCCTCCTGCTGTAATAATCTCCCTCAACTTATTAAATCCCGGCAATGCCCGCCGGTAGTAAGCCACAAACAACGGAACATCCGCTGCCTTACATGCTTCTATCATGCTGATACATTCCTCATAGGAATTTGCCATGGGTTTTTCCACATAGACAGCTTTACCGGCAGCTGCCGCCCGAAGTGTCAGTTCACAGTGAGAATCGGGCGGTGTGGAAATATAGATAATATTAATATCGGGGTCATTCAGGATTTCATCCACCTCGGTAGTCCATTGACTGATGCCGTGACGGTGCGCAAAATCTGCAGCTTTGTCTGCTGTCCGACGCATAATCATTTTCACTTCAGAATGCTCCGTCTTGTACATACCCGGAACACTTTTTACTTCACATACATTTCCTGCTCCTATCACCCCCCAAATAACCTTTTCCAGTTGTTTCATTGTTGTCAGTCTTTAATTTACCGATCTGTTTTGATGTGCAAGTTAATAAATTATAAATATTCCGGAAAATATTTGTCCTATTATTTGGAATCTGTGAAATCATATCGTAGCTTTGTGATATCATTTTAATATCATAATACTAACACAAAATGAAAACAAAAGAAGAAGTCTTTTCCGGATTTAAACTGGCAGGTATCCCTGCCCTGTTACTAAACTTTATTTTCCTTGTCGGTATTGTTTTGCTGTTTATATACAGCGTAAGCTCCCTTTCACAGAGTATAATTGGCGTTATACTGATCATTACCTGTATCCTGTTGTTCATATGCAACATGGTGGCCTGGGGCGGTTTCATGCAAATTGAACCGAACGAAGCCCGTGTCATGATTTTCTTTGGAAAATACAACGGAACTGTAAAAGAAAACGGATTTTTCTGGGTAAATCCATTCTATGCCAAGAAAAAGCTGACACTGCGCGCCCGTAACCTGGATGCCGAGCCCATCAAGGTGAACGACAAAGCCGGTAATCCGGTAATGATTGGCATGGTGGTTGTATGGCGCGTGGTGGATACCTACAAAGCCTCATTTGACGTGGATAATGCATCCATGACTTCGGGAGCACCCGGCACAGCCACCGATAATGTCAATGCCAAAATGAAAGCATACGAGAACTTTGTGAAAATTCAGAGCGATGCCGCCCTCCGAAAAGTAGCCGGCATGTATGCTTACGATCACAACACAGCCGGTGATGATAGCAGCCTGACATTGCGCGCGGGCGGTGAAGAGATGAATGAAATACTCGAAAATCAGATTAATGAACGACTGAGAATAGCTGGTATCGAAGTGATAGAAGCACGCATCAACTATATTGCCTATGCTCCTGAAATTGCCGCTGTGATGCTTCGTCGCCAGCAAGCCGACGCGATCATTGCCGCCCGGGAAAAGATAGTGGAAGGTGCGGTAGGTATGGTGAAAATGGCACTCGACAAACTGTCGAAAGACGGAATTATAGAACTGGACGACGAAAAGAAAGCAGCCATGGTCAGCAACCTGTTGGTGGTATTGTGCGGAGAATCAAACGCTCAGCCTGTAATCAACTCCGGAACGCTTTATAACGGATAATAAACAGATGCCGGCAGATAACAAACAAAAGAATTTCGTTCTTCGCATTGACAGTGAACTGATGGAAGCTATCGAAAAATGGGCTGCTGATGAGTTTCGCAGCACCAACGGGCAGATACTGTACCTGCTTGATCAGGCGTTGAGTAAAAGCGGGCGAAAACCGAAGAAGAAAACATAGCCGGACTAACCGGCTTCAATTTACCCGGCAAAGGTTTCACAGAGTAGTGAGACCTTTGTTTTTATATAAACTCAATCCTTTAATCCAAAAAAGAATACTAAATTTGCACTCCGATAAATGACAGATATTTTATCTTAAACTATCAGAAAATTTCGACGACAGCGCGGGAAAAATGTCAGCATGCAGCAACACGACGGAATACGATACATGCATGTACGCAGTTAAAGTGGGAAAAACTCACATAAAATCGTGGTGCAATAAAAAGATCATAAAATTGACAATAGATGTCATCCGAAGCCATCATCTTACTTGGAAGCAACACCAACCGTAACCTGCTAACAGAAGCAGCAGCATTGCTCACGCGTGACTTTGAGATTAAAGCCTGTTCGGGTATAGCGGAGACCGGAGCCGTGGGATCGCATTACCTCAGCCCGTTCTACAATCAGGCAATATTGCTGCATTCCCTTCACAACCGGGATGAAGCTGTCAGGATCTTCAAGGAGACTGAGAAAAAACTCGGAAGGACACCTCAAAGCAAGGATCAGGGCATTGTCCCTATGGATATTGATTTAATCGTGTGGAACGGAGAAGTCTGTCACGGGGATTACTTCCGGTACGACTTTGTACGGGCTTGTGTGAATGAAATATGGGCGAAAGAGTAGCTGATTCGTTCACAGTAACTAAAAATTCATTATATTTGTGGTTTTCTGCAAGTATAATTAATTTCTTTTTTTAAACTCACATTTGACATGAAACACTTTCCACCATCCGAACTGCTGATCAATGATGACGGCAGCATATTTCACCTCCACCTGAAACCCGAACAGCTGGCCGATAAAATCATACTGGTAGGTGACCCGGGTAGGGTTGCACTTGTAGCCTCCTATTTCGACGAACAGGAATGCTCTGTATCCAGTCGTGAATTCAACACCATAACAGGCACTTATAAAGGCAAGCGGATTACAGTAGTATCCACCGGCATCGGTACCGACAACATTGACATCGTGGTGAATGAACTTGATGCGCTGGCAAACATCGATCTCAATAACCGCACCGAGAAAACCGAATTCCGCCAACTCACACTCGTACGGATAGGTACCTCCGGAGGCATGCAGCCCGATATACCACTCGGCAGTTTTCTGATATCCGAAAAATCAATCGGATTTGACGGAATGCTCAACTTCTACGCGGGCCGCAACGAGGTATGCGACCTGGAATTTGAAGAAGAACTGACAAAACAGCTCGACTGGAACAAACTCTTCTGTGCTCCCTACGTAGTCGATGCAGACGCATCACTCGTCGAACAGATCGGACGCGAGGATATGCTCCGCGGAGTTACCATATCGGCTAACGGGTTCTATGGCCCGCAGGGACGCGTGCTGCGCGTTGGTCTGGCTGAACCTCATCTCAACGACAAGATAGAACAGTTCCGCTACGGTAACTATAAAATAACCAATTACGAAATGGAAGGATCGGCCATTGCCGGGCTTGCCAGGCTGATGGGGCATAAAGCCATGACGGTATGCTGTATCATCGCCAACCGGCGGGTAGAAGCTGCCAACACCGATTACAAGCCATACATCGAAAAACTGGTGCAAACCGTACTTGACAGAATTTGACAAGGATATGATTACCGATAAACAATCCTATCGCTACTATCTGCAACGAGACTTACAGGCATACGGTCTGGAAAAGATAAGCCTTTACACGTGGTTCAGGATGGATTGTTTACGATATATACGAAGAATGCGTAAAATCGAGTATCTCTACAATGCAAAGCGCCATAATCCGATATACCGCGTGCAGTTGTTTTTCCTCGAAGCAATCAATCACCGGTTGTCAACAAGACTGGGGCTTACAGTGCCCAGAAATGTATTCGGTCCGGGACTTTGTATTGTACATCACGGCACGGTTGTTGTGAGTTACAAAGCGAAGGTGGGTGAAAACTGCCGCGTACATCCGTCCACATGTATCGGCGAATATAACGGAGCTCCCGTCATCGGCGATAACGTGTACATAGGTCCGGGTGCCAAAATCTTCGGGCCGGTTACCATTGGCAACAACGTAGCCATCGGGGCGAACGCGGTAGTCAACCGCGACATACCCGACAATGTTACCGCGGGAGGTATTCCTGCCACTGTTATTTCAAATAAATCATCACTGTCGGCAGGCTTATTCCCCGACAACCTTACAAAGAACTGAAAATGGAAAAAACAATTTGCGCCATCTCCACTGCTCCCGGTGTCGGAGGTATAGCTGTTATCCGGGTATCCGGAGTGGATGCCATCAGTATTTGCAATGCTGTTTTTCGGCCACTGAATACGGATGAACCACTGATCAATCAGCCTGCATATACGGTTAAATACGGTACTGTTGTCAACGAAAAATCCGAACCGGTAGATGAGGTACTTGCTACCGTATTCCGGGCGCCGCATTCATTTACCGGCGAAGATGTGGTTGAGATTTCCTGTCACGGTTCGAGGTATATACAGCAGCAGATATTACAACTGCTTATTCATCAGGGCTGTTCCATGGCTAAAGCCGGAGAGTTCACCATGCGGGCTTTTCAGAACGGGAAGATGGATCTTTCGCAGGCCGAAGCCGTGGCCGATCTGATAGCTTCCACCACATCGGCATCGCATCGAATGGCCCTCAACCAGATGCGGGGAGGATTTTCATCGGAACTGAAGGAACTCCGCGCACGCCTGCTCGACTTTGTCTCACTGGTGGAACTGGAACTTGATTTCAGTGAAGAGGATGTGGAATTTGCCGACCGCAGCAAGCTTACTGAACTTGCCGTTGAAATAGAAGAAAAAATAAACGCGCTTGCCGGCTCATTCAAAGTAGGAAATGTACTGAAGTCAGGTATACCCGTAGCCCTGGTTGGTGAGACCAATGTAGGGAAATCCACGCTACTGAATTTACTGGTCAACGAAGAAAAAGCCATCGTATCGGACATACACGGCACAACCCGCGACACCATCGAGGATATGGTGGATATTGACGGCATATCCTTCCGATTCATTGACACAGCCGGTATCCGAAAAACCAAAGATACCATTGAAAACCTGGGTATCGAACGTACCTATCAGAAAATAGAGCAATCCGACATTGTACTCTGGATTGTGGACTGCACACAGGTGAGCGAACACATCGAATGGCTGACCGAGAAGATTGCACGGCGTGCCGCTGGAAAGAAAATCATACTCGTATTCAATAAAATAGATAAACTTGTTGATGATGAACTCGAAGTAATTGAGCAGCTCTTCTCACGTTTCGAAGCGGAACGGGTGTACATTTCGGCACGGAAAAACATCAATACCGATCAACTCCGGCAGGCACTGATCAACGCGTCGCAGATAAAAGAAATACAAACCGGTGATGTGATAGTGAACAACATGCGGCACTATGAAGCCCTGATGAATGCCCTGAGTGCTATTCAGCGTGTGTCGGGAGGCATCAGCTCCGGTATCCCAGCAGACTTTCTGAGCCGCGACATCAGGGAATGCATGTATCATCTGGGTGAAATCACCGGACAGATATCATCGGATGAAATACTCGGGAATATCTTCGGGAAATTCTGCATCGGAAAGTAACAGTATGCTTACACACGCAAACATTACAGCTCAAACCAGTTTAAAAGTACGGATAGATGTAAGTCTTTGATGATTTAATAAAATAACCTGAGTTCGACATAAGAAATAGTCCGTTAGGACTTAAATATCAATAGAAAGCGTGTTTTTGTATTGGTTCATTTCCCGTAGGGAATTGATATATTTATCCCCTAACGGAGAATTTAATTTATTTAGTAACCTTTTTCTATAGATATTAATTCCCTACGGGAATACAGACAATTGTACCTGAATTGGTTAAATGTGTTTTTACATCGAACTCACGTTAAAATATATCCCCATGTTTGACAATTACCCAAAGAAAAGAACAGCATTACCTGAGAATTTTCAGCGAATTTACAACGAGCACTATAAAAACAACCGGGAGGGTAAGACATCGGCATCTTCCGTATCGCAAAGAATGGAAAGGTGGTTACACAAAAAGGTTGCCGGGGATGTGAAAGGGATAAACAACAAGTCAACCCTTGAAATTGGCGCAGGCACACTGAACCAACTCGAATACGAGCAAACGAGACCCTATGATATTGTGGAACCGTTCACCGAACTTTACAGGAACTCACCGCACCTGAGCAGGATAAACCACATTTACAGCGACATCAGTGAAATAGGTCGTGATAAGACTTACGACAGGATAACATCCGTTGCCACCTTCGAACACCTGACGGATCTGCCCGGAGTTATTGCCAGAACCTGCCTGCTGTTAAATAAAAACGGCACCTTACGCGTTTCTATACCCAACGAAGGAACATTTCTCTGGAAACTGGGGGTGGAAGCTGACTACCGCCCTGGAGTTCAGGATTAAATACGGCCTGGATTATGAGCAGTTAATGCAGCATGAACATGTCAATACGGCACAAGAAATTGAACAGGCCCTGAAGTATTTTTATTCCAATGTCAGTTGCTCCTGCTTTGGACTAAACAAAAAGGTTGCGTTTTATCTTTACTACGAATGTTCCCTGCCAAAAAGAAACGCGGCGGAGGAATACCTGAAAACACAAGGCACAACGAGGTGATCTCACCGGTTGTCTATTTTGTTGTCCGGTACTGTTTAATCAGCATATAAACCATGATTGAATGATGATTGCAGGTATTGTGCATATCAGCAAGCCGACATTTTCCCCATCACTTCACCCTACTCTTACTCCC
>DAONDU010000139.1:0-6807 GCA_035402725.1 Paludibacteraceae bacterium
AAAAACCCTTTCCTTCAGAAGAAATTTCAATGTCGACAAAATCACTGATTATCTCAACAATCTTTTGCAGAATGGAAAACTGCTCGTTTTTATACACATTAATCAGTGTCAACGAGATATTATTTAAGTTCCCAATAGAATAGGCTTCTTCCAGTTTCTTTTGAAGATCAGTGATAGTCATATTGCCGTTTGTTTTTAATTACGCGCGAAAAAATCGCACAGGAGCAGGGTGTTCCGAATATTCAAATGACAAAAATAAGTTATTTATTTGATTGGGGAGTGCAAACCGGAATAATAAAAAGCGGTTCAGATAGCTTTCAGAACCGCCGGTCGGTTTAATTCTTCACTTATATTTTGCCTATAAATTAGCTGGGACGTAACTAACGTGAGTTCGATATAAGAAATAGTCCGTTAGGTCTTAAATATCAATAGAAAGCGTGTTTTTGTATTGGTTCATTTCCCATCGGGAATTGATATATTTATCCCCTAATGGGGAATTTAATTTATTTAATAACCTTTTTCTATGGATATTAATTTCCTACGGGAAAACAGACAATTGTACCTGAATTGGTTAAATGTGTATTTTACATCGAACTCACGTTAACTAATAAAAATCCTCTACCAGAAACATTATGTTAAGATTGGTGGAATGAGTTTTCATTCTTTTCTACCGAATTTTGATTTTTCAAATTGTGCCTCCAATTCATCGGCAATATCAGCCGGATTGGTCAAAGGCATATTTTTATCAAATAATTCATAACCCAAAAGTTCTGATTTTATAATTTTTTCGAGTGCAGGCAATTTCGTTCTGTTGGTAGTTTCAAGGTGTTTCCCCTGATTGTCAACTATTATGAGTTTGGGAAGAAACGCGCCTTTACGGCCAATAAATGTATCCATAATTCTAACACCATTTTCAAATTCTTCTTGCGACGTTCTGCCCAGAGCCTCATACCTGAACATTTTTTTCCCATCCCAGGTATTTATCGTTGCAAAACTTTCAGAAATTCTATCATCAATATTGCTTTTTATATTCAAAGTATCATGTCCCGAAGGCATAAGCAATACTTTTCCGCCACCACCTTCAATGTTCGCAGCATATCTCGGAACTGTAACACCCGAAATCCACCCTTGTAAATGTTTCATATATATTTTCCCAATTTGGATAGGGGTAATAAAATGAACAATCCCTTTTTCTTTATGACACTGCAATAAATAATAGGGGTGAACACCAATCCAGAACATCCGTCTGAACGTTTCAGCCAAAGTTTTATAATAGTCATTCACATGATTTAGCAAGACGGTTTGATTTCTGATAGTAAAACCGTGTTTGCGAATTTTTTTCACCGCGATTTCCAAATCTTCCGTTATTTCATGATAGTGATTGATATGTGTCATAAAATATACATACTTGTCAACCCCTTTGTTGTATTTGTTTGCCGAAATATTAATCAGTTCCAGCAAATCATCTGTAATTCCCATTGGCATTACTACCGGCACCCTGGTTGCAATTCTAATGGCACGCAGGTGAGGTATCCGGCTTAATTCTTCTAATACATATTGCAGTCGGGATCTGCTGATCCTGAGCGCGTCGCCCCCCGTTACAAGCACTTCATTTATGTTTTTATTGTATCCGATATAAAACAATCCTTTATTTATTTCATTGATATTAACATCTACTGAGCTGTCTAATGATTTTGCCCGCTGGCAGTGAACACAATAGGAGGCACAACTGGTGTTTTCAGCCACAAAAAGGGCAACCCGGTTTGGATACCGTTGATAAGCTGCCCCATAACTCCGTGAACTCTCGTTCATAGCGCCTTCAAGTCCGGTATTGGGAAATAATAAGTTTGCAGGTGTAGGCACACTTTGCCAAAAAACAGGATCAAGTCTGTTTCCGGATTTTTCGCCGTGTAACATTACCGGGTGAAATGGATCTTCCTCCATAAGTGATGCGTAATAAGGCGTAATGCGCAATGGTTCTTTCCCTTCATTTTTTAATGTTACTAACGTCCTTTCTATTTCACTTTCCTGAAACGCATTTAACTTTATTACCTTTTTCAACTGTCCGACACTTCGTATCGAATTTTTCAATTGCCAGTTGGCATCATACCATTGTTCATCTGTTACGTCTTTCCATAATTCAATGGTGTTGTACTTTCTCGGTTTGTAGAAAACATCTTCTTCGTTATACATAAGCTTTATTTAGTTTATAATTCCAGTATTTCATTTTCTGATAAAATGGTTGTCTTTTGTGGTTTTTTCAGAATTCCTGTCATCATGACCAAAGCTGTAAGAACAATTACCTGAATGATAAGCGATTTATTGACAAAAGATATACTTTGTGAGGGTAAAATGGACAGAAACAGCAGAATAGTTATCAACCCTCTTGGAGCAACATAAAGCAGAGGAGTAATAGGAAGTTTTGTAAATTTCAAAAAGATATAACGCACTATTAATATACCTGCAACAATTCCTACCGACCAAACAAGTGTATTTGTATTTAAAATCTCTTCGGTTTCGATAAGAAAACCGAACAGTATGAAAAACAATGTTCTGATCAGAAAAGTACCTTCAATGACGATGTTCTTGAATTTTTGAACTTCTGAATTTAAATTATCAGTATCAAAAACCTTTAACCATTTGAGTTGTTTTAACTCATCAATATTGCCGATAAAAAGTCCGAAAAGTAATACAAAAACCAAGCCTGGCAAATGATAAAATTTTGAAATTGAATAAATTAAAATTACAAATAAAATTATCGGGACATATTTAATATGATGTTTGCTTCTGCTTAACAAGAAAGATAGTCCTATGGTGGCTACAAAAGATACGATTATAATAGTCAAAATTTGTAAGGCGAAATGAGTAAAGGATTGTGTATTGATTGTTCCATTGATGGCGATAAAATTGAAAATTATTATGCCAAAAATGTCAGATAAGCTACTTTCGTAAATGACAAATTCACGATTCGACATTGATAAGCCTTTTACACTTGGAATGGCAATAGCACTGCTGATAATACATAATGGGATTGCATTTATCAAACTGTTCCTGAATGAATATTGTCCGAAATGCATAAACAAAAAAGCCAGAATTAAGCTAAGAATAAACATTGGTAACAAGGCAAGTAAGAGCGATTTGCCAATTACAGGCAACTTTTGTTTGTTTAATTCCAATTCAAGGGAGCCTTCGAGCACAATAAGTATTAGTCCGATAGTTCCTAAAATGGGTAAGATAGATGTAAGATTTGGAATTTCAAGATGAAAAAAAACGGTGAGTTGTTTTATTCCCCAGCCCAACAATAAAAGAAGTATCACGGCAGGAATTCTTGTTCTTGAAGATGTCAGGTCAAAGAAATAGGCTATCAGAAATATTATGCAAATGATTATTATTAAAGTTGTTGTCATACTGTATTTCTTTTACTATTTGTTGGCAATGGCTCGCCAATTGGCGAAGGGGAGATTTTTGCAAAAACCATGCAACGAAGAACAAATATCAAAATGTAAATAAGGTCAATAGAAACACAGCATCATTTTCTGAGCTAAACTGCTTCCGGATGATGTCAATTATGCTTCATTGTTCCTGCTTTTTTTATTGCTTACACTTTGTTTTGTAATAATAACGATTTATAAATTAATAACAACAATGAATTATCATTCTTTAAGAAAATTATTGAATGATTTTATAAATCTGTCAACGGCTTCGATTTATGGGGGAAACATTATACATTGTGGTAATATAATGAATTGGCACAGATTACAAAAACGCTGAATCTGAGAAGTATTTGCGGGATTGTGCTTGTTTGACTTCCAATTTCCCTCGTGAAACGCGACAAAACAAAAACACGTTATCTATTGATCTTTAAGTCTTAAAGGACAATTTCTAAAGCAGCACTGATACTTCAAGCAATAAGGATACCATTTGTCCCGCATATGGTAAACTTCCTGCTGCTCGCCCTAACCCCTATCGCCTCCCGAAGTGTCGGGATGGGCACTTTCCCCGACCTCTCCCATAATCCCTCTCCATTTGAAAAGGGTCAGTGGATTTTCTATATTGGTTGGGAAAGGAAAAGGAAAAGGAATTTCTTTATTTAATGAGAGGGTGCGATAAGTCTCAAAATAGCTGAAAAACTCGCGGGGAAAGATAGGCTTTAATTGTTCGCGGGGAGAGGCTTTCCGGGTTTTTTGTTTGTCTGCCGACACAATTGCCCGAACAGTGATTTTATTAGTTGTCATTCAATTAAGCATTTAACAGTGTTTCGATATCCATTTTTTTCATTTTCATAAATGCAGCCGTTACCCGTGGCGCTTTCTCCGGATCTGTCATAAGTTTTGACAGTACGGAAGGAACGATTTGCCACGAAACTCCAAACTTATCTTTGAGCCAGCCGCAATTACTTTCCTGTCCACCGTCCGCGGTCAGCTTTTCCCAATAATAATCAATTTCTTCCTGGGCTTCACAGTCCACAACGAAGGATACGGCTTCGTTAAACTTAAAGGTTGGGCCGCCATTGAGACCCATAAATTTCTGTCCGTTGAGTTCAAAGGTCACAACCAATTGATTGTCCGCTGTAATTTCAGAGTTTTTGAAAACAGAACAATAAAACTCTGCCGCTGCTCTGGCTTGTCCGTCAAACCACAAGCAAGGATAAACAACCTTGTTTGTCATTGTTTTGGCATTTGACTGATGTCCATAAATATAATTTCCCATTGATGCCCGTCAAGGTCGGCAAAACTGTCGTAATACATCCAACCGTTGTCTTCACCTTTCCTGTAACGTGTTCCTCCATTTTCCAGAGCAAGTCTTACAAGGTTGTCAACCTGTTCTTTGCTGTCAACTTCTATGGATAACAAAACCTGGGTTGTTGAACCGTCGGCAATTGTGCGGTTTGTGAATGTGCTGAAATATTCGTGTGTAATCAGCATAGAATAAATAAGTCCGTCATTCAGGACCAGGCACAGTGCTTTGTCGTCCGAAAACTGCTCATTGAACGTAAAGCCAAGATTTGTCCAGAAATTTCTTGTTTTTTCAAGGTCCCTCACCGGTAAGTTTAGGTATATTGATTTTACTTTCATAGGTAAATAATTTATTTTTTAATTGTCAAATGGAATTCTGTTCTTCAGCTCACCACTTTAATATTAAATACGCCCGCTTTTTTAGCACCGTAAATCCTCAGCCACAAAGGCAAATACATTTCTGTTCCCCTTGCCGCTGTTAAATCGCCCAGGTCAATGATATTTTCGTCCTTCCATCCGAATGAAAAAAGAATTTTCTTCACTTCTTCCTTTGCGTCTTCGTAGTTGCTGCATAAGAATACATGATGATCGCCCTTGTTTACCAATGAGGGGGTTACCATAAGTCCGCACCACATTGTATTTAATGTTTTCACCACTTTCGACTGAGGAAATGCCTTTTGTATTTCTTCACCCAACGAATTGGTGTTGACAACAGACAACGATGGAGGCATTCCCTTTGAGAAGTCAAGCGGATTAGCCACGTCAACAATTATTTTCCCATTCATGTTTTCCGCGCCTGCCAGTTTCAATGCTGCGAGCGAACCAAGTCCCGCTGTACAATTGAAAATAATTTCTCCAAATGCCGCTGCATCTGCAAACAGACCTGCACGGGCATTAGTCGTGTGTTTGTCTACGAATGCTTTTGCTTTTTCATTGTCAGCTGTTCTGGAACCCATCATTACAGCGTGTCCCAGCTCAATTAATTTGGAACCGATGGTATTACCAACAGGTCCTGTTCCTAATACTGCGATTTTCATATTGATGTTGGTTTAAGTGTTTATGTTGTTTTGATACGTTGCTAATTGTTCAGAAAATCTGTCAACGGCTTTATAAATCTGTCGAAAGCTTCAATATGGGGTAAATGTCCCACTTTGTCCAATTCCACCAACCTGGAACCACGGATTTTCTTTTGAGTAGCTTTGCCTAAGTATTGGTACAATCCCATTTTTTCGCGTATAGCCGGGTCTTTCACATTGTTTTTACCAATGGCCGTGCGGTCTCTTGTTCCGATTATGAGTAGAGTGGGAGCCTTGATGTTTTTAAACTCATACAAAACGGGTTGTGTGAATATCATATCCGAAGTCTGCGCATTGTTCCAAGCCACCACGACATAGTCCGGGTGTTTTACCCATCCGGTGAGCAGATACACCCATTCATCGTACTCCGGTTTCCATTTGTTGTCGTAGTAAAAGGCGAGTTGATAAGCTTTTGTTGTTTCATAGGTAGCACGGAGTTCGTTTTGAACCTGTTGGTCGATAGAAACATAAGGTGCCACTATTTTCCAGTCTTCCAGCCCGATAGGGTTTTCCAGCACCAACTTTTCAACCGTCTCCGGGTACATGAGTGTAAAGCGGGTGGCTAACATACCGCCCATTGAATGTCCTAAAAGGGATATTTTGTCAATTTTCAGTTTATCAAGCAAGTCTTTGGTGTTTTGAGCCAATTGCTGAAACGAAAATTGATACCCAACGGGCTTGGAAGATTTCCCAAATCCAATCTGATCGGGTACGACCACCCGGCAACCAACATCGGTTAGGGCATCAATCGTAGTTTTCCAGTATGCTCCGTTGAAATTTTTACCGTGCAGCAACACGATTACTTTTCCGTTGGCTTTTTGTGGCCTGATATCCATGTATGCCATCATTAAATCCTGTTGCTGGCTTTTGAAATCGAAGTAATTCACTTCGTACGGATATTGATAATTGGTAAGCATAATATCCAATACCGGACGCTCCTGAGAGTAGGAAGTTGCTACAATCAGCAACAGATATAAATAAAGGGTTCGTTTCAT
>DAONDU010000140.1:0-6755 GCA_035402725.1 Paludibacteraceae bacterium
AACCCACGCTTCCTTGTTGGGTCGTTCCGACCACAGGAAGCCTAAGTATTAGTGGGCTGATCTTTTTATTTTGGCTCCATTGTCACAATCGGAATGATCATCTCTTCCAGTGAAATTCCGCCGTGCTGAAATGTATTTTTGTAGTAGGTTACGTAGTAATTGAAGTTATTTGGATAAGCAAAGAAATCGTCATTACCTGCAAAAATATAGGCAGAACTAACATTCGGGCTGGGAAGACCCGCTTTGGCAGGCTGAGTGATTTCAAAAACCTCTTTTTTGTTGTATCCCAGATTTTTTCCAACTTTATAACGAAGATTGGTATTCACATTTTTATCGCCTACCACCTTAATGGCATTATTTACCTGTATGGTGCCGTGGTCGGTAGTGAAGACTACTTTGTACCCACGCTGAGCAATAGCTTTAAACAAATCATAGGTAGCGGAATGCCTGAACCACGACAAGGTCAGCGAACGATAAGCCTCTTCGTCGTTTGCCAGTTCCCGCATCATTTTACTTTCGGTACGGGCATGTGAGAGCATGTCGATAAAATTCAGCACCACTACGTTCAGTTGATTATTTTCAAGGGAAGGAAGTTGATTGATTACCTTTTCACAAAAACCCGACTCGAAGACCTTGTGGTACGAGAAACTGTATTTCTTGCGGAAACGGTCCAGTTGAGTTTTCAGCAGTGCTTCTTCATTGATATTTTTACCCTCTTCGTCCTCTTCTTCTATCCACAGATGAGGATACATTTGCTGAATTTGCAGTGGCATCAGTCCGGCAAAAATGGCATTTCGGGCATACTGAGTAGCTGTAGGAAGGATACTGCAGTAGGTTTCTTCTTCGTTGAAAGTATAAAATTCGCTGAGCAGCTCACGGATGATAATCCACTGGTCATACCGAAAATTATCCACCACAATAAAAAACACTTTTTCGCCTTTGTCAATAAGTGGAAATACCTTTGTTTTGAACAAATCGGTACTCATAAGCGGTCGCTGGTCGGGATTGGTCATCCAGTCCAGGTAATTTTTCTTCACGAACTTGTTGAATGTGCTGTTTGCTTCGTTTTTCTGCATTTTCAGCATTTCATCCATACCGTTTTCGGTTTCGGCCAGTTCCAACTCCCAGTAAACGAGTTTTTTATAAACATCCACCCAATCCTGGTAGGTGAAGGAATCGTTAATCTGCATTCCTATGTTGCGGAATTCCTGCTGATAGCTGCTTGTGGCATGTTCGGAAACGATTTCTTTTTTATGAATATTTTTCTTTAGCGTCAGCAGAATCTGGCTCGGATTAACCGGTTTTGTCAGATAATCGGCTATTTTATTGCCAATGGCCATATTCATGATATCCTCTTCTTCACTTTTGGTAATCATGACCATAGGGACATTGGGATCGATGGTCTTGATTTGAGCCAGCGTTTGCAGACCACTAAGTCCGGGCATATTTTCATCCAGAAAAATTATATCAAAACTTTCGTTCTGGCATAATTCTATGGCGTCCTTACCGTTGGTGACAGCGACTACTTCGTATCCCTTTTCTTCCAGAAAGAGCAGGTAAGGTTTCAGTAAATCCATTTCATCGTCTGCCCAAAGTATGCGGTCTTTTTTCATAATTATTCCTCCTGTTACCCCTGTAGGTTGATATGTTTTGTAAAAATGTAGTGTAATGAATGTGAGATGCCTGAAATGATTGAGCTTGGCCTGAACGTCGGCTCGTTTCTATTTCAAATAATATTCTCTCATAAATTCAAAGTATGTATTCAGAGCATCTTTTTTCACCATTATATTCAGGTTTTCTTTGGTTCCAACCAGGTTGCGTCTGTTCACTCCTTTGAATGCCTCGATGATAGCCGGATCTTTCAGCATACGCAGGAAATATGATTTTGCCACGTTGGCGTCCGGGAAAGCGCCCACAATGATAAATTTATCTTTTCCGGAGTCTTCCAAACTGACTTTTAGGTTCATCATGTTGTAATTGGCAGCATTGTAGGCATCAAGGGCTTTCTGAATTTTGACAAAATCAAATTTTCCGGGCGGAAGATAGAATGCCACAAAATGTTCTGCATTCAGTCGGATAGCAAACAAATTTTTGTACCATTCCACTTTTTCTTCAATTACAGCCGGTTTCTCTGGCATCTTTTCTGTTGTGGCTTTTACGTTTTCCGGCGTTGTCTGCTGTTTGCTGTCAGTTACCGGAGTTTTGCCGGTTGATTCGGTTTTTGCTGTTTCAGTTTTTGTTGTTTCAGCCTGTTTTGTCTGCTGCGCTGCTGCTTTTTGTTCAGGGACTATAGGTGTTGTTTTTGTTTCAGCGGGTGAAATATTCTTCTGTTCGGTTGTTGGTTTTGTCACACTGGCGACTACAGTTTCTTTAACTGGTACGGTTTTATTAATTTCTGGCAGTGTCTTTTTCAGTTCCTCTTTTTTGACCGTTGCAGTTGTTGTGTTAGATGCGATATTGGCCGGTTTGTCCTTTATCAGATTAGCCTTTTCGAATGCAAGATATTCATCCAGAGTGAAAATGGATTTAATTTTTCCGAAATTATCCTCAGAAATGGCAACCTGTTGTACTTTAAGCGAGTCCATCAGAGCGGATAAAGCCAGATCGGTTTTAAGTGTTTTCTGATACCAGATAACTTCATCGTATGATTCGAGGTTGGTAACCGATATGCTCTGATGGGTAGCATCGGCCTGACCAACAATAAAATCGAAGTCTTTAATCATAAACCGGGAGAAATTAAATATCGCCAGGTTGTACAGGAGTTTGTTTACTCCTTCCGTTGTGGCATCAGTCAGCAGTAGTAAGCGGTGTTTACCCTGTTTTTCAGCAGTAAAACTCATATCATCCTGCTTTTCCGTAGTTTTATCGGCAGCTTCACGCTTACTGAGTAATTCGCCGTGTGTGGTTCCTTTCTGAGCCAGATTACCCTGTTTCATCAGTGCCAGAATATCTTTCGACATGGCGCTGACATCGCTTTCGGGGTAATTTTCAACCAGTTTACTCAACGATTTTTCAAAATCAACGGAAGTGGCTGTTTTTCCAATGCTCAATGTATTCAGGAATTCAAATTTTGGCAGCAGAGACGATACCGGATATTTTTTCCGGAAATTCTCTGTATTTCTGAATACGGCAGGGAAATCGCTGCGTGTATAGGCGGTATAAGTCTGTGAGTAAAGAGAATCTTGTTCGGCGAGAATCATACCCTGCTTAAGTATATAGTTCGGATCTTTGATAAGTTGCGCGTATTTGCTTTCGGGATAATTGCTCAGTATCCGATTGCGGTATTGCTCAGCCAGAAGTTCATTCTTCTCTCTGGAAGCCATCAGATAGCGCTGAAAAAGTGTTTCGAGTATCCGGTCGTCCTTGCCAAACCGGCGTTCGAATTCATCGAAAGTATTATAGGCCATCTGAAAATCTTCCAGCTTATCTTTGAAAATCAAGCCTTTATTGAACATGGCATCAGCCACTTCAGCATCCGATTTTTTCCGTTGTTCGGTGGTAAATGGTATTTGATTCAAGTAATAATCGACGCTTGTTTTGTCGGAAGTGGCCTTTATTTTTGGCAATTTTGTAGAATCGTTTCCCGCGGTGAGGGTACTAACTGCAGTTGCAGTAGCACCGGCTGCATTGTCAGCAAAAAGTGCTGCGGATTTATTGTTTCGGCGCCAGTTGTCTTCCAGTTTGCGGTTTCCCCATTTTTTCCTGAAATCGGCTTTCCCTGAGCTGATAGTCACCGGATTGTAAAAATACCAGTTTCTGTTGTTGCCTCCTCCGATTGGAGTGCCGATAGGCATTGTAAAGTTATCTTCAGTATCATACATTCCACCCTGTCCCTGTGGATTTTTTTCTTTTTCAGCAGCTTCTTTTTCCTCTTTTTTAACTTTTTCGATGACGCGGTTGATAGCTTCCTTGCGTTTGTCTTCGCTCATCAATGCCAGTGCCTGCAGACTATCCTGCAGTACGATTATTTCATGCTCTTTGACCAGTTCGCCCAATACTTCAGCCCGTTTGCTGATGCGCGCATAATCGGTATAATCATTGGTAAAGATTTTCGAAGCTTCGTCGTAACAGGGTTGAGATTTTACGTAATCTTTACGGTTGTAGTAAAGGTCTCCGAGTTTGAGTGCAGCTACAGCCTTATCAATTCCGTTACGTTTGCTTTTTTCAAGCGCCAGATTGTAATTTTCGATGGCATTCGCAGTATCTTTTGACTGAAGATAAACATTTCCCGTGGCAGCATAAATCTGGTCAAGATAATCACGGTTATTGCGATTACGTGCCATTTTTTTCAATTCTTTTTCAACGCTGCGGAGGTTTACGGCCAGAAGTTGTGAACGGTTGATGCGGGCATTGAAAGTCATTTCATAGCCGGGATTCGATTTGATGACTTCGGTGTAATAATCAGATGCTGCTTTTTTGTCACCTGCAATGGTTTGCAGTTGTGCCATTACAAAATTGAAACGGGTACGGTTTTTTTTATTTTTTTCATGTTCAATAGCCAGTTTTAGAAACGGGATAGCTTCTTTGTACTGACCTTTTTTTATCATCAGATTGGCGTTTACCGCGGCATAAAGACCTGTATTTTTTCCGGTAATCTGATCCTGATTGACTTTCTGGAGTAAATCTTCAGCTTCGTAAATCCAGCCCATTTCGGTGTAAGCGCGTGCAGTCCAGATTTGTGACTGAACCACCATTTCGGGCACAGAGGCATAGTATCTGCCTATATACGAGAAAGTACCCACTGACCCCAGGAAGTCTCCTTTGTGAAATTCGGCTTTGCCGAGCATCATCCAGGCATCGCGCAGTGCGGGATTGTACTCATTCTGGTTGTAGAAAGAAAGGTATTTGGGGTCGTTGGCTTTTTTGTAATTTTTCTGAGGTTTTTTGCGGATGGAGTGAAGTTTTATGGCTTTCCGGCATTTCTCAATGGTTCGATCCATGTTTGAAACGGCAGCTGTGGCACTGGCTTTATTGCTGACAGGATACATGGGTATCACCTGCGAGTAATCGTCCTTGTTTGCCTTACTGATATTTTCAAGTCCATCTTTGTAACTCTCGGAACCATTGAATGCAATATTGTAACGCGTTGTGAGAGAATGATAACTTCTTGTCGACCAGGTGTTTTTTTTGGTCGAACAGGCATTTATCAGCATCACTGCCAGCAGCAGACAGGCTATATGTATGATTTTACGTTTCAAGATAATTTAATGTTTACGGCTATAATTCAACATAACAAAAAACCATTTTGTATGAGTTTTATTGTGTGATAAATAAAGTTTTAACCTACAAAAATACAATTTTTCAGTCAACAATATCTAACTTTGTCTGCAAATAGTTGTTTCATTACCGAAATCCTGAAACTTTATATTCAAATGATTGCATTGATTTTCGTGTTGGTTTTGTCCGCACTGATTTTATTCATCGCTACCTTTTTAGCCCGTAAAAACAAAAAAGAAGAGGTCGAAATTGTTATCAATGAAGATCGGGAGTGTTGCGGCGCTCATGAGGTTTGTGAGCGTGACAACCTGCAGATTAAAGATATAAAAATAGAATATTTCGAGGATGAGGAACTGGATGAACTCTGCGGATTATCGCCCGAAAAATTTACAGACAAGCAGAACGAAGCGCTTGCATATGTGCTATATTCGCTGAAAGAATCTGAAATTGCTCCCTGGCTGAGAAGTTTGCAGCTGCGCGGTATTCAGCTCCCTTCATCCTTACGCGAACAGGCGTTGATGATAGTGGGAGAGAGGAGAGATAAGATAGGATGAAATGAATGTTCGGATTATCCTGCAGTTTCTTTATTCCTGATTTTATATATTTCTCTGATTATCAGGATTGTTATAAGTAAACTCACGATTCCGTACCAGAATGTCTCAGCTTTTCCGATATCTTCCAGTTTTTTCAGTTGCTCGTTTGTCTGACCGAAACCGGAGGTGATCACCGCCATTGCATTATTGGTGAAATGAGCAATAACAGGCACCCAGATACTTCCGCTCCACATCATCAGATAACCCAGTAAAGCTCCCAGAATCATCCGCGGAATAAATCCGTACATTTGAAAATGGATCAGACTGAATATTATGGCAACAATCCATATAGCTGCATGCCGGTTTCTTCCCTCCGAAAATATATTCAGTAAAGTTCCCCTAAAATACAATTCCTCACACAGTGCCGGTGCAACAGCCATAACTATCAGATTTACAATTAAATCGGAGGTTGTATTCATCACCAGCATTTTTTCGGTGAGCTGAGCCGCGGCATCTTCCATTTCTTTGAAATATACCTCAATATTCTTCATAAAACCGGGCAGGACCATCTGCTCATTGACGTACGAAAGCAGGTTAATTAGCGGTGTAATGGCAAACATCAGCAAAATGACCAAAAAAATCATTTTTACAGGTGGTTTTCGGTTCAGCGAATAAGCGTCTGAGGGTTTTTCGTACCAGATATATCCCACAGCTATTGGTGCAAGCAGAAAAGTAAAAAGGGTTAAAATAAGCTGCATGATTTTCTGGTCGTAAATATTGGTTGTAGCTCCGAAGATTACTGACACCAGACCGATACCGGCTATTCCGAAGAAAAAACTGATAAAAAAAAGCTGTAACAGTTTGCCAAACAGTCCTGAATTTCTGAAAGTTTCTTTAAGCATATTATTTTTTTGGTATCACAAAAGTATGAAAAAGAATTTTTATAAAAAAACACTACTGACCGACAAAAAACAAGATTTGTCGGTTTTAAATTTTATATGATTG
>DAONDU010000141.1:0-6751 GCA_035402725.1 Paludibacteraceae bacterium
CCCCATCGACTCAATCGAAGACGGTATGGCTGAAGGCGACTGGGACGGATGGAAACTACTCACCGACAAACTGGGCAAGAAAATCCAGCTTGTAGGCGACGACTTGTTTGTAACCAACGTAGAATACCTGAAAAAAGGTATCGACATGGGTTGCGCCAACTCTATCCTTATCAAGGTTAACCAGATTGGTTCACTCACCGAAACACTCGACGCTATCGAAATGGCACACCGTGCTGGTTACACATCAGTAACTTCACACCGTTCGGGTGAAACCGAAGATGCTACTATCGCCGATATCGCGGTAGCTACCAACTCCGGACAAATCAAAACAGGTTCGCTTAGCCGCTCCGACCGTATGGCCAAATACAACCAGCTTCTCCGTATCGAAGAAGAACTGGGCGATCTGGCTGCTTACGGATGGAAGAAATAATAAGAGCCTATCCCTAATCCTTCTCTTCACGCGAGGGACTTCAAAACCGGTTTTCTTTTCAGAGAACCGGTTTTTTTGTTTGTAAAATCCTGAAATATAACCGAAATATTCATAATCAGACGCCTAAGCATTTTTAATCAAATACCGGCAACCGATATCGGTGAGGTTGGTTCCGCTTCTCCGGTTGTTATCCTTACATTTCAGACCGGAGTTGGGTCTGATTGTACGGTACATTCCTGTTGGTAATCATAAAAGTTTTAAGTGATGATATAATCCTTTCTCATTAAAGCATTTAATTGCCTATTACGATTCAGGCTAACACGATTCCATGCGAAAACCTGATAATAGATTGATGTCTTCATACTGCCTCCCGATTAATGATTGAATAAAAAATTAAATGATTTTGTAAAATAATAGTATATTTGCAAGCTAAAAAAAAAATTAAATAAGTATTCAATGATTACCATACAGGAAGCCAAAACAAAAAAAGAGATGAAGAAATTCATCATGTTCCCCTTTGAATTATACAAGAATGACAAAACGTGGGTACCTCCTTTGATTTTTGATGAATGGAACACATTTAATCCAAAAAAAAATCCATCCTTTGAATTTTGTGAAGCTGCTTTTTTTCTTGCGCTTAAGGAAAATAAAGTGGTAGGACGAATTGCCGCTATCATCAACCACAAAGCCAACGAAGCCTGGAACGAAAAACGCACCCGATTCGGGTGGATAGCTTTTATCGACGATCCGGAAGTTTCAAAAGCATTGCTTGATACCGCCGAAAAGTGGGGCGCCGAAAAAGGAATGCAAGGCATTCACGGACCTCTTGGGTTTACCGATCTCGATCCGGAAGGTATGCAGGTGGAAGGTTTTGAAAACAATGCAACCATCACCAGCGCCCATAATTATCCCTATTTTCCTGTACACATGGAGCAACACGGATTTCGCAAATCGGTAGACTGGGTTCAATACAAATTCAACGCTTCACAGCCAATTCCCGAAAAAGTCGGACGTATCAACAAACTTATTGCCCAAAAGTATAAGGTCAACACCGTAGTGCCAAAAACCAAAAAGGATGCTCTGAAATACGTTCCGGGTTTTTTCAAAGGAGTGAATGAGGGTTTCAAAAATCTATACGGATATAGTCAGTTATCTGACAAACAGATTAAATACTACACCGATGCCTACTTTGGATTTGCCAAACCCGAATTACTCTGCTTCCTTACCGACGAAAACGATGAAGTGGTCGGTTTTGGAATTTGCTTCCCGTCGCTTTCCAAAGCCTTCCAGAAAGCAAAAGGACGATTGTTCCCCTTTGGTTTTATCCACATTCTGAAAGCGCTGAGGAATTACGATGAAATTGACCTCTACTTCAACGGCGTGGTGCCCGAATGGCAACACAAAGGCATTCATTCGCTCTACTATGTGGCGATGAACGAAGTCGCTATTGAACGTGGAGTTAAATGGGCATATTCTACCGGTCAGCTCGAAACGAATGTCAATGCTGTTGGTATCTGGGATAATTACGATAAACAACCGCTGTTCCGTACTCGCTGCTACATAAAAGACTAAAATTCAGAATTATAAAAAAGATGTCCGGTAAAAAATTACCGGACATCTTTTTTATACTAACTGTCTTTTATCTAATAAAATCCCTGTTTACTTCAATTGTATTTTTGCTCTTTTAATTTCCAGGTTAGCTTGTTTTTTCTCAATACTTATCTGCCGGGCTTTTAGTTGTAAAGCTTCTTCATAAGTTTTCAACTCAGTCTGTCGTGCATCTACCTCCCGGGCTCTATCTTCAAGTTTTTTCTGTTCATTCTCTATCTGAGCCTGGCTTTTACGGAGATTATCCATTTTATTAGCCCAGTTTGCATTGGCATCGGCTACACGCTTTTCTCTTTCGTCAAATTTCGTATTCCGGAAATCTACTTCGTTGCCGCTTAACCCTTTCGATGTTTTTATAAAATCTTTTCGTTCTTTTAAAAGCATTTTCAATTCCTTTTGACGTAGTTTTTTTTCAGTCTTCAATAATTTCTCGTCTTCCTTAAAGAATTTCACTTTCTGTTTGAGGTTACTTCTTTCTTTCTTAACTAACTTCGCTTCCGAATCGGCCTGATCCTGATATTTACTGATTTGTTTACGATTGTTTTTAAGTACATCTTGAAGCGAATCTATTTGCAGTTTATAGCCTTCAAAATCTTTTTTTTGCTGACGAATGGAATCGATGTTCACTGGTTCTAGGATGGGAATTTCCCAATGGTAAAAGGTTCTGTTAATGGGTTCAACCTGCGTTGTGGTCTTGAGTGTTGCTGTGGTGGTATCATTTTTCTGTGGTTCTTGTGCCTGTACAAATCCCGTACACAATAATGTAAACAATACAGCAAAAATCAATTTGTAAATTTTCAATCTCATAATTCATTTTTTTTGGTTAATAACTGCAAATATACATATCTTTGGCTATTGCAAAAAAAATGAATACATTTTTTTGCAATATCATGCCTTATAATATAAAATTACATAAAATAAGAATTTGAAACTGCATTCACTCCAGTATTCGCAAAATATTTTTTCCATACAATTTCTGATTATAAAGTAACATTTTATATTATTTTACCCCATAATTATTACATTCCGTCAAACAATTCATGTTTTTTTCATATATTACAACTTTTTTGATGTCTTATTACCCAAATTGTAAGTATTTTTGCAATCTGAAACCAAGTAAACAGAATGAACATATGAAATTCACAAAAATGCACGGCACTGGCAACGATTACATCTACGTAAACGGCTTTGAAAACATCATTGAAAATCCGGGCGAAATTGCCATCCGCCTGAGCGACCGTCACAAAGGTATCGGTTCCGACGGTCTCGTTCTGATACTTCCGTCCGAAACCTGCGATTTCCGCATGCGTATGTTCAATTCCGACGGTTCGGAAGCTGAAATGTGTGGCAACGCCTCCCGCTGTGTCGGCAAATATGTATATGACAAAGGGCTGACCACCAAAACCGAAGTAACTCTGGAAACTCTTGCCGGTGTGAAAGTGCTTAAACTCTTTGTGAACAATGATAACAAGGTGGAAAAAGTGACTGTGGATATGGGCGAACCAATCCTCGACTCGAAACTCATCCCCACCACCTTTGACGAATCACCGGTGATCAACAAAGTGGTTTCATTCGGCAAATATACCGATTATCAGGTTACCTGTGTTTCGATGGGTAATCCGCACGCCATCATTTTCACAGAAAATGTAAGCGAACTCGATCTGCCGAAAATCGGACCCATTGTTGAACATGCCACATACTTTCCAAAACGAACAAACACTGAATTTGTTGAAGTAATTTCTGAAAGCGTGCTAAAAATGCGCGTGTGGGAACGAGGAGCAGGAGAAACCATGGCATGCGGCACCGGAGCCTGCGCAACAGCTGTAGCAGCGGTGCTCAATGGAGTGGCCGATCGAAAAACGACTATCGAACTGCTTGGCGGCAATCTTGAAATTGAATGGAGAGAAGCTGATAATCACGTATATCTGACCGGTGACGCGGTTACCGTTTTCGAAGGCGAAGTGGAATTATAAAATATGAACTATAAACTAAAAACTATTAACTATCCAATGGCTTATATTAACGACAATTTTATTAAAATACCCGCAACATATCTATTCTCCGAAATAGCAAAACGCGTTGCACAGCACAAAACTGAAAATCCGGAAGTTGACATTATCCGCATGGGAATTGGCGATGTTACGCTCCCACTGCCCGATGCTTCGGTCGATGCCATGATAACCGCAGCCAATGAACAACGCAAGAGCGAAACTTTCAGAGGTTACGGACCTGAACAGGGTTATGATTTTCTCCGGAACAGCATTGTTGAAAATGATTTTAAATCACGTGGAATTGATATCGAAGCTGACGAAATCTTTGTAAGTGACGGAGCAAAAAGCGACACCGGCAACATCGGCGATATTTTCGGATTACAGAACCGCGTAGCCATTACCGACCCCAGTTATCCCGTGTATGTGGATACAAACGCCATGGGAGGACGGGCAGGAGAACCTTCCGCCAGCGGACAATGGACCAATCTGGTTTATTTGCCTTGCAATACAGCCAATAATTTTGTACCGGAACTTCCCAACGAAAAAGTGGATATCATCTACCTCTGCTATCCCAACAACCCGACAGGAACCACCCTTACCAAAGAGCAACTGACCGTTTGGGTAAATTACGCCCGTGAGAATAATGCGATTATCCTTTTCGATGCTGCTTACGAAGCTTATATCACCGAGGAAAACGTACCCCACAGTATTTTCGAAATCGAGGGAGCCAAAGATGTAGCCATCGAATTCCGCAGCTTCTCCAAAACTGCCGGATTTACCGGAACACGCTGCGGTTATACCGTTGTACCTAAATCTGTGACTGCATTATCTGAAAATGGAGAAAAAGTAAGCCTGAATAAACTCTGGCTTCGTCGTCAAACCACTAAATTCAACGGTACGTCATACGTTGTGCAGCGTGCTGCTGAAGCAACTTACAGCTCGGAAGGAAAAAAGCAGGTGAGAGCTCTGGTGAATTACTACATGGAAAACGCCCGCATCATCCGCGAATCGCTGAAAGCAGCCGGACTGACTGTTTACGGAGGAGTAAACGCTCCCTATATATGGACAAAAACACCGGATGGCATTAGCAGTTGGGAATACTTCGACTATCTGTTGAAAGAAAAGAACATCGTATGCACACCCGGTGCCGGCTTCGGACCCGCAGGTGAAGGATTTGTACGCTTTTCCGCCTTCGGAAGTCGTGAAAACACCCTGAAAGCCATGAAAAGGCTCGAAAAATAAAGTAACATACCTTTCATATTCATAAATCCCGGTTTGCTTCCTGCAGATCGGGATTTTTGTATTCAAACGCTATCTTTACCATATCACCTGGTTTCGGGATTGTCAAATACCGGAGGAAACTTTTCAAAAAAAAAAATCCGGTTAACCATTCCTGATAACCGGAAAACAATAACGATTTTTCCCAATACATCCTATCAATACTCATTTTTCACAAGAGAACAGACTTAAAAATCAAAGAAATATTTAGCATTAATCTTACACTACATTACATTTATCGCATTTTTTATATCATATTGAAATTTATTTATCTTATATAGTTTCCTTTTAACACCAAGCGAAGTTTATTTATATATTATTGATAGCATTTCGCTGCATATTGTGTCTTTTTGAATACTTTTGCTTCATATCACAATCATTTTGAATTTCATGTTCACATTTTTCAGTCATTATGACATTTCACTAATCAACAACACATCAAAATGCAAATAATAATCAACAAACTGACTATATATAAACACAAAAAAAATGAATTTATGAAAAAGGTAAAAATTTTATTGATTGTCATGTTAACAAGCGCCGCCTTTTTAAGCATCGAGGCACAAGGCGTCAGTATTAATGCGGATCTTGTCAGTACGTACGTCTGGCGGGGCACAAAATTATCAGGTGCATCCATTCAGCCACTCCTTCAATTTACAAAAGGCGGATTTTGCATAGGCTCGTGGGGCTCTGCCGGCTTCGACGGCTATCTGGAAATGGACTTATTCACCCGTTACACATTCAACTTCGGACTATCTGCCGGCCTGACCGATTATTACTTTCCGGGAACCAACTACTTTGATTACAGCAAAGACACCGGATCTCACGGATACGAAGTTAACCTTGGCTACGCTGTTCATGGATTTTCTATCGGAGCAAACTACATGCTGAACGAAGCAGGAGGTGCCAAGACTGCCGGCGGCGACAAATACTTCGAGCTGGGTTATTCTCTGAAGAACATAAGCATATTTGCCGGTGCAGGTGATGGATGGCACACCCCTACGGGCGATTTCGGCATTGTAAATCTCGGATTGAGCGCAACAAAAGAATTATCGGTATCAGAAACACTCCGCATTCCCGTAAAACTAAGCGCTATTCTCAATCCCACAACAAAACAATATTATCTCACTGCAGGCATTACACTGTAATCTGTCAATTCAAAAAGACAGTAAAAGTACAATTTATCATTTTGAAATGTTAACTAAATAATCACTGTACATTTTGATACTCATAAAAGGCATTTTGAAGTATTATTTTGTTAAATGTGATTTTTATTTATCCTTTTGTTTGGCAATATAAATTATTTATGTACTTTTGCTGCCGAAAACACTTTATGAATTACAGAATGTAATACAATTCAATTAAAAAAACGACTAATAAGCACTGAAAATGAAGAAAATTGAAGCGGTAATTCGCAAATCCAGATTCGAAGATGTAAAGGAAG
>DAONDU010000142.1:0-6712 GCA_035402725.1 Paludibacteraceae bacterium
CGTCCTTGTCATCGACATAGGTAAACTGGCGGCCACAATCGAGCACATAGAGCGAAGTATCATTAAACAAGATATTCAACGGGTGCTGTCCGGATTTTGTACCCATATCAAAAGGATTAATTTTCATTCCGGCGGGAGCAGTAGTAACCAGTTTCAGGGCCATGATGTTGCCTCCCTTTACAGCGTAGTACAGTGTAGGAACGGCCTTATTGTATGCCACAGGTACTTTGATGACACCATCTTCAAGCTGCCTGCCGCCAAGTTTTACCTGCAGTGTCACGGTCTGAGAACCGATATTGCTAAACGTTACATTTCCCGGATTTTTGCCATCGAAAGTGGCAATGGGGTTGCCGGCTGCATCCAACGTTCCGTCGGGGAAAATCCAGTGATATTCTTCGGTTAATTTTTCCGGATTGGGCAATTCCACATTGAATCCTACGGAGGTGGAAACGACTTCAATCAGACCGGTTTTATTGGGCGATACGATGGGTTTGATATCACTGATTAAAATGGGTTTTGACTGGTATCCTGCACCTGCTATGGTCAGTTTCACCGCGTAGGTGCCTGCTTTTTTGTACTTGTGAGTCACGGTTTCACCGGTTGCCATTGTTCCGTCGCCAAAATCCCAGCTGCACTCACCGGGTGCCACCGAAGAACTGACAAACTCGATATTGGCTCCCACATAATAGTCAATTTGGTATTCGGCATCAATCACTGAGTAATTAAAAGCTATATCCGGATTGGGTAATTCTTCAATAACCGGGTCATTGTCCACGCAGGAAAAAAACATCAGCGCGATGAATAGCGACAAAAAGTAATGTATTATTTTCATAACCGTCGTTTTATTTTAATTGAGTGAGATTTCCTTTACAATTCCCAGACCGGCAACTCCTTTTTTGTCAAATGCCTTAATATTTGCATTTATTCGGTACGAACGCGAATAATCCACATCATATACGTTGGTGGTTTTATTAAAAATTATATCGGAAAAAGGAATAGTGGCATACAAATCAACGAGTGTTTTTGGAACGGTTCTGTTGCCTTGTAAATCTTTTGGAAATACATAATCCCATCCGCCGGTA
Source organism: Paludibacteraceae bacterium (assembly GCA_035402725.1). Taxonomy (GTDB): domain Bacteria; phylum Bacteroidota; class Bacteroidia; order Bacteroidales; family Paludibacteraceae; genus UPXZ01. The sequence continues at coordinate 1,083 of DAONDU010000142.1, forward strand.
TTCTCATTTTTCACAGAATCAATGTATATCTTAAAATTATCCAGCAAATTCAGTCCTAAATACATTTTCTGAAAATCCTTGGGCTTCATAAGTTTGAAGAGGCTATCCTTGAATTGTGTCATGAAAGTGGTTCCGAAGTATTTCACCATTTTATCATTGTCGAATGTGCCCGGTTTGCTCCAGGTTACCGATGCCAGCGTATTACTCGTTGGGAACGTGGTCTTAAACATGAATGCCCGTACCGAATCATTCCAGGAATTGGGTTCGTGAGCATAAGTCGAAATTTTTTGTGAAACTCGTTTTTCAAGTGACTTATTGGAAGTAACGCTATAGGTAAAAGTTGACACCCAGGGACTTGACACTGCTTTTGCTTCATCTTCAATAATATTGTACCAAACCTCCAGGCGATCAATATTTTCGGTAGTGGTAGTGTAATACTGAACCATAAAAGGTACATTTTCACCGGCTTTGACTGTGCTGCTGGCAGGCTCCCAATAAACCTGCGGCGCCATTTGACCCACTATCACATCGTTGTCCATCATATCATGTTTTTCGCAGGCAATAAATAAGAGACTTATTGCCATCATGAAAATTATATTGTATTTCGTTTTCATATCTTATTCATTTACAGGTTTATTTCCATTCAATATCGGGATCGGCCGAGGTAACAAAATTATTATTTTTATAAGCCCATATCATTCTTTTTCGCAACCATTCGGGATTTTTATAGGCTCCTAACCGTTCCAGTTCTTTACGATTGTATTTATCTTCGGTTTCAGGGTCATAGTTTAAGCGGGTGATCCATGCGTTAGGCGAAAATTTTGCATTTACGCCAAAATTATCCGGTTTGTCAATCCAGTAAGCTGCATACAGGTTAAAGGGTCTTGTCAGTGAATATTCCTGGCTGAAATTGGTTGGATTAACGTTCCGGGTTCCATCGTGAATGCGTGTAACATGATACACAAATACTCCATCATAAGCTATTCCGTTATTTTTGCTGCTGTAGTTGTACCTTCTCACGTCGGTCCACAATTCGGGTTGAAGGTACATGGCCACGTACTTTTGCTGCATCAGATCAGCAATGGTAAAGGTGGCTGCACCCGGCAATCGAATTGAGAAGAAACGATCAATAAACGGCTTCATATTGGGGTCATCCATTTTCACTCCCACCCGTCGCATATTCAGTTTTACTGCATCTACGGTGGTATTGTAAGCGCCTTCCTTGTCTCCTTTCCAGTATTGAGCTTCGGCTTTGATAAACAGGAGTTCTTCTTTGGACATCAGCATGATGTAACCGTTGTTCCGGGTATAGGGATTGCCGCCCTGTAAAGCGTACAAATCCGGATAGTAGGTTATTTTCATGGTGGCGGGCATACCGATGTTATTTTCAATATACCGGATTGTATTTGCGTTTTTATCGTCCAGACGGGGTGTCATCAGTTGCTCGGCGCGCGGGTCTAGCGACATTCCGATGGTCTGTCGCGGGCTGGCATATACGCTCAGCAGCGCATAGGCGAAAAACTTGGACGGAATGGCATCGGTAAGCAGATTTTCACGTGCCTGCGCCCAGCCCAGATTAAGTTTCGGTTGAGCCGGTCCCCAGGGGCAGTTTTTTTCGGTAGAGCCGCCATCGTACCTGTAGAGTGCGTCGGTGTACGACGGGTCATTCAACGCTGCATCGGCAGCATCCATTATTTTTTGACAATTTTCCGGAGTGTTTTTCCAGTTGGGAATCATCCGGAGCAAAAGTCGCGCTTTCAGTGCTTTGGCATAAGCACGCCATTTCTCCATATCACCACCAAACAGCCGGTCCTGGAGTACGGAAATCGTGCGGTTATTTTTATAGCTTATCCATTCGGGATTATCATAGAGAGCGATTAATTCATCGGCTTCTTTGTACATCCACTCATATACCGATTCCTGCGTATCGTACGATGGCGAATTGGATTGATACACCTGCGAAAGCGGCATATCACCAAATGCATCGGTAGTGAATAAAGTCGATTGCAAACGGATAGTGCGTGCAATAAGGATGTAATTTCTCGAATCAATTTTTTCGGCTCCTTTTATCAGCGCATCTGCATTCACCCCGATATCGTAGAAATGACGTCGCCATTGCGGGTGCCTGTTCATAGAAAGCAGCTCCCAGCCGGCCTTGTAAGCGTAAGCACTGGTCTGGCTCCGACCGCCCGTAGTAAGTGCCTGCGACAGATAAACACCGTATTCAGCATGGTCATAACACAATTGTGATGAATAAAAAACCAATACAGGGAGCAACTGCTCGGGGGAAACCTCTGAGGGTGTGTCCTTGCTGGTATTTACATCAAAAAAATCCTGGCAGCTGTTGAATAAAAAAACACTGCTGATTAATATTGTTAAAAATATTCTGTATGTTTTCATTGCGATTCAGATTAAAATGTAGCTAATACTGTAAAATTAATTCCTCTTGTAGGTGGCACGGGATAGGAATCAATTCCCATTCCTCCGGTACCACCCGAACCTGTATTTGCGTTAATTTGGGGATCAGAACCGGTATATTTGGTCAATAGTAAAAGATTGGAAGCTGTAAGCGAGCATTTCAAACTCGTAAACTGTGTTTTTTTCTTCAACAGTGACAGGAAATCATATCCTATTGTCACATAATTCAGTCGGATATACGAACCATCCTCGATGAAATTAGAACTTACTCCGGCGTAATATTCGGTTATGGTTTTACTGTCGAGCACAATCGGGGTCGTATTTTTGATGTACGAGCCATCCGGTTGCTTCACCACTCCATCCCACACCACTTGCCGACCTCTGTAAAATTCCAGGTCTTTGTGCTGACCACTTGACCACATTCCCCGACTTGTAGCATTATATATATCACCGCCTTTTCGACCGTCAATCAGGAAAGCTAAATTTAAACCCCTGAAATAGAACGTATTGTTCAATCCCATTTGAAAATCGGGTTCCCGGTTTCCTATCAACACACTTTTTGTGGGATTGATTTTCGGATATCCCTCAGCATTTACTATCACTTTTCCATCTTCCGTTCTCTCATAATCTTTTCCCGAAATGGCGGTAGTGGATCCATTCAGATAAGCTGTAGGGAACACATCGGTGTATTGAGTTCCCTGAATTTCCACAATATCATCGGGTAGTTTAACCACTTTTCCCCGGTTGAAGCCGAAGGTCAAAGATGTTTTCCAGGAGAAATCCCGCTGTGACAGGATATCCTGATCCCAGAGGAATTCCATACCGTGATTCTCCACCGTTCCTTCATTTCGGGTCTGCAAGATATAGCCTGAAGCCGGTGAAACGCGTACTGTTACAATCTGATTATCGACATACGTGGAATAATAGGCAAGGTCAAAACGGGTTTTACTGTTGAAAAAACGGGTTTCAAGTCCAATTTCCCAGGAGCTTGACATCTCTGGTCTCAGCAGACTGGCCACCGATTTTGAAGGATCTACTCCGTAACCTCCATCGGGCAGCGTGGGATATTGGGTATATTTTCTGTCGAACAGATATGGAGCCGGTGTATCTTTTCCCACCTCTGCCCAGTTTCCTCTCAACTTACCGTAATTGAACCATTTATTCTTGACGTTTAGGAGTTCGGAAAACAACACTCCGGCTGTCACTGAAGGATAAAAATATGGGCTGAACTCCTGACTAAGTGTGGAAGACCAATCCCAGCGGGTAGTGGCACTGAGTGATGCCAGACCTTTGTAGTCGAGTGTCACCTGGTCAAAAATGCCTCCGTTTCTTCGTTGTGTATGTGAAACCCCGATATCATTCACGCCCTGAATTTCACGCACATTCTCCAGACTATATATGCCCGGAACAATGAAGTCCCTTCCCGCAATGGAGGATGAAATTCCGGTTCTGGTTTTAACTTCACCTCCTGCCAGCAAATCGAGGGTAAGGTCACTGATCAGGTTAATCTTATAGGTCAAAATTCCCATTAAGGTTACAAACTGGCTTCTTGAATTTGAGTGAGCATAGTTACCAAGTATATCTTTATCCACATTAGCGTAATCAGACTGATTAAAATAGGGACTTTGATAATACATGGTATTGTAACCGGCCAATGCTTTGGCATAAGCATCGGTATTTTCGCCAAACTGATCAGCTTTTGGCGGATCGGGCAGAATTACAGCATCGTCAAACCGGGGAACTGCGTAACCGTCGTACAAATAACTGTTGGTTTCAAAATTTACCCGCCCGATAGCTTCAAAGTTCTTAAACGCCTTATAATTAATCGCTCCCTGCATGATTGCACGCAGGTTATCATTTTTACCATAATCCATATATCTTGAGAACAACGGACTTACCGGTGAAGCAGATTTCAGTTTCTCACTTATATAACGGTACCGGACTTTTCCACCTTCCATATAATTGGTAATATCATCGTTGATGGGCCAGGAGTATGCGCTTGAAACTCCTCCTGCACCTCTGGAAACATCATTTACAATATTGGCCATGGCCGACAGGGTAATTTTTTTAGTGATATCATAACTTCCTTTGGCCAAAATCCCGATTTTATTGAGGTAATCATTCACCACAATTCCCTTATCTCTCGAATAATATGCAGATGCATATGCTTTTACCTTTTCGCTACCACCGCTCACATTGATATCATATTTTTGATACAAACCGGTTTGGAAATAATTCTTTATATTGTCATACCGGGTTTCGTCGGGCTGAAGCAGTGGCCCCCAACCACCGTACCCTCCACTTGCTTCGGGTTTGTAAAATCCAAGAGCTCCCGGTCCGTACATGGTTTGTTGAGCAGGTGTACGAATGGGCTGATTAGTCTGAACACTGGCATTGACATTGGTAGATATTTTTCCGGTTACTCCCTGTTTGGTGGTAATCAAAACGGCTCCGTTGGCTCCGCTCTGCCCGTACAATGCCGAAGCAGCCGCACCTTTCAGTATGGTTATATTATCAATATCATTGGGATTGATATCGGAAACACCGCCGGAAATGGCCACTCCATCGAGTACATATAAAGGAGCATTTGACTGCGAAGGATTGATGGATGAAATACCGCGGATGATCAGCAGGGAGCCTGAATTGGGTGAGCCACCTGAATTGGTCACATTGATACCTGATACCTTACCCAACAGTCCGTTGATAAAATTGGCCTGACGACCATCGGTAAGTGCATCGGCATTGACAGTCTGTACGGCAAAATTCAGTTTCTTTTTCTCTGTTTTTACACCCATGGCTGTTACCACCACTTCTTCGAGCATTTCAGTTGTGGGATTAAGCACCACATTGATTACTGTTTGGTTACCTACGCGGCGTTCCTGTTTTTCCATGCCTACAAACGAAAAAACCAACGTTTCGTTGCCCGATGCCGAAATGGAATAACGACCATCCACATTGGTCAGCACACCCCGGTTGGTACCTTTCACAGCAACACTTACTCCAATTACAGGCAACTGATCATCCGACGAGGTAACAACGCCGTTAACAAGATTTTGAGCAGAAATTGGAGAGAAAATTAACAGGAAAAGTAATGTTAAAAAGTAGAATTTCTTCATAGAACTTATGTTTGTAAGTTAAAATAATATTCATTCATTTTTATAACAACCAAAATTATAAAAAACAATTCACTTTAGCCATTTTTTTAGTTAATA
>DAONDU010000143.1:0-6591 GCA_035402725.1 Paludibacteraceae bacterium
GGTGGTAATTGCTTTGACCATCATTAAATGGTAAATAGTAAATAAAAAAATAAATTATTCCACCTCTTCTTCCACCACCAGATTTTCTATAATGAAATTCTGACGTTCGGAAGTATTTTTTCCCATATAAAAAGCTAACAGATCCATCACTGCATCTTCCTTTTTCAGTGTTACCTGGTCGAGGCGGATATCCTTACCTATAAAATGCTTGAATTCGTCAGGTGAGATTTCGCCCAACCCTTTGAACCGGGTGATTTCGGGATTGGCACCCAGTCGCTCCATAGCCGCCAGCCGCTCTTCTTCGGAATAGCAATAAATTGTTTCTTTTTTATTACGAACTCTGAAAAGTGGCGTCTGCAGAATATAAACGTGACCTTTTTTGATAAGATCGGGAAAAAACTGCAGGAAAAAGGTGATGAGGAGCAGGCGAATGTGCATACCGTCCACATCGGCATCGGTGGATACAATTACTTTGTTGTATCGCAATCCGTCTATGCCGTCTTCGATATTCAGGGCAGCTTGCAGGAGATTAAATTCTTCGTTTTCGTAAACTATTTTTTTAGTCAGACCGAAACTGTTGAGTGGTTTTCCACGAAGGCTGAACACCGCCTGTGTATTCACATCGCGGCTTTTGGTGATGGAGCCGCTTGCCGAATCGCCCTCGGTAATAAAAATGCTGCTGCTGTCGAGCAGTTCGGGACTACCTTTTGTATCGTTGTAATGTACCCGGCAATCGCGCAATTTTTTATTGTGCAAATTCACTTTTTTAGCCCGTTCACGTGCCAGTTTAGTTACTCCGGCAATGGCTTTTCGTTCTTTTTCAGATTCCTGAATTTTCTGAAGAAGAATTTCTGCTGTTTCACTATTGCGGTGCAGGTAGTTATCCAGTTCTTTTTTTACAAAATCGGAAATGAATTTGTTTACAGTTATCCCATCTTTCGCGATATCGCGTGAACCAAGTTTTGTTTTGGTCTGCGATTCGAACACGGGTTCTTCCACTCCGATAGCCACTGCGGCTATTATTCCGTTACGGATATCGGTAAGTTCATGATTTTTATTGTAAAATTCCTTGATGGTTTTGGCCACCGCTTCGCGAAAGGCGCTCTGGTGTGTTCCGCCCTGAGTTGTATGCTGCCCGTTGACGAAAGAATAGTATTCTTCTCCGTACTGGTCGCTGTGTGTAAAGGCAATCTCGATATCTTCAGTCCTGAGGTGAATAATGGGATATAGCGGTTCGGCGGTCATGTTCTCATTGAGCAGGTCGGTCAAACCATTTTTCGAAAGTATTTTTTTCCCATTGAAAAGAATGGTAAGTCCGGTATTGAGATATGAAAAATTACGAAGCATCGTTTCAATAATATCGTAATTATACACATAATTCTGAAACAGAGCTTTGTCAGGTTCGAATATCACCAGCGTTCCATTTTCAGCTTTCAGTTCTTCCAGTTCTTCGGTTTGTAGTAAACCTTTTTCAAATTCAGCTCTGCGCGATTGTCCTTCCCTAAAACTCTGAATAACAAAACGGGATGATAGAGCATTTACTGCCTTGGTACCGACTCCATTCAGACCGACTGATTTCTTAAAAGCCTGAGAATCGAATTTCCCTCCGGTATTCATTACCGAAACTGCTTTTACGAGGCTGTTCAGCGGAATTCCCCGTCCATAATCTCTCACACTCACAATGCCCTCGCCAATACTAACCTCAATTGTCTTTCCATATCCCATACGAAATTCATCAATCGAGTTGTCGATGACCTCCTTCAGAAGGACATAAATTCCATCATCGGAATGAGTACCATCACCAAGTTTTCCAATGTACATCCCGGGACGACGGCGGATATGCTCCAGACCTTCAAGGGTAACGATATTGGCATCATCATATCTGATTTCAGCAACTTCCTGTTCTATCAAATTTTCCATATTTAAATCAAAAAATTGTCAGGGTTTATTTTATCATTATCGGGTTATCCAGTTTTCGGGATTTAGGCGGGTCAGACCAGACCAGATCTGGAAAATCAATTCTGTTTTTCCTCCGTTTTCTTCATCGGTATATATCTGTCCGATAGCTTGTTTTGCCTTCACATGATCGCCTGTACGAACATAAATATTTGTCAGGTTTCCGTATAGTGTTCGATAATTACCATGCTGAATGATAACGGCGTTACCGCTTCCCGGGAGCGAAAATCTTCGTTCAACAACACCTTCAAAAACTGCCCGGGCATTCGTCCCTGACGGAGAAAGAAAATATGTTCCCTTGTTGTCAATTTGTACGTGTTTAAGAACCGGATGTGGCTGTACACCATAATGTCCACTGATCGAACCACGATCGACCGGCCAGGGAAGTCTTCCCCTGTTTTGTTCGAATCCGCCTGAAAGCAGGCTTTCTTCTCTTGACATTTCGTACACCACCGATGAAGTACCGGAACTCTCACGGTTTGTTTCGGCAGTTCTTGCTGCAGTTGTTGTTACTTCCGGTTTGGATGTTTTATCAGCTATAGTTTTTGTTTCAGGTATTTTCGAAGTTTCAGTTTTCGCCGTAGTTGATGTTGTTTTTTCTTTTGCTTTCTTTGCTTCAGCCATTTTACGATCTTCGGCAGCCTTTTTGTCGCGTTCTTCTTTTATTCTGCGTTCTTCAGCTAATTTTTTCCGGAGTTCCTGTGCTTGTTTTTCAGCCGCTTCGGCTCTGCGTCTTGCTTCTGCTTTCCTGATTTCTTCTGCAATTATCTGTTCTATTCTATTGTCTATTTCGTTTCGTTTGTGTTGTTGCATCCGGTATTCATCCCTGAGTTTTTTTTCTTCCTGCTGCAGACCAGCCAACAACACTTTTTCGTTTGATTCATCTTGTTTAAGCTTTGCGGCTTCCATTTCCTTTGATTTCATAGCCTGCATTTTTGAGCCTTTGTGCATGTCGAGGCTATCGGTTTTCAGTGCTATCTGCTGTTTGACCTGCTCAATTTTCCTAACCTGTTCTTTACGGTAATTTGTAAATTCCTGCAGGTATCTGACGCGACGCAATGTCTGGTCAAAATTATTGGATGAAAGTAAAAACATGAGTTTGGAATAGGAACTTCGGTTTGCCTGGGTTTTCTGAATGAGCTTGGCATAATCCTGTTTCAGTTTTTCGAGCTGATCTTCCAGTTCCTTTTTCTGGGTAATCAGATTGGTTATTTTCTTATCCAGCAGATTGATTTCCTTACTGTAATTATTGATGAGATTCTTCCGTTCTTTCAGGTTTTTTTTCAGAAAGTCAAGTTTATTGAGTGATGCTTTTTCTTTCTTTTCGGTTTGTTTTATCTGTTTGTTGGTATTAAGAATACGCTCCTGAATCTGCTTTCGTTCTTTCTGCAAATCGTCCACAGTCTGAGCCTGCAACGCTGCATTGTAACAGAGGCAGAGTGAAATGAAAGTCAGGAGTAAAAAAAACTTATTCTTCATTTTTATCATATGTTATACTATCTCTTTTTCAGAGAATCAGTGAATTATTTAATAAAAAAACGGGCGAGATTGCCACGCTGATAACGTCGGAGGTTGGCAGCTTCGAGCACAAGGGGTTTATCAAATTCCACATCTTCTATTTTGAAGTATAACGAAGCTTTTGATTCTCCGTTGAATGCTTCCATATTTATCATTTCTGGGAAAAGTTGTTTGTCGAAATTTTTAAATCCTGAATATTCTGTCTTCAGCGTGTAGGATCCATCATTTGTCTTAAGTACCAGACCTATAATACGATCAAGTGCTGCATCAACCATAATTTCCTGGTTCATTCGTTCGCCCTGCACGGTAAGTATTCCCGACTTTACATCGTTGTCTTTCCATTTGTAATCATCGGCAAGAAAAGTTTTAATGCCCGACACGAAGAGTCTGTTGCTGATCACTGACTGTATGCTTTTATAATCAAAATCCAGCCCCAGGCGACTTCTCAATTGCGTATACTGTGCTTCGTAGTAGGTTTTATTCGTTTTATCAATAAGCACGATGTTCCAGGGAGTAAGTTCAAGTTTGAACAATTCGATACCAAAAAAAGGTTGAATGGAAAGGTGAATGGCCGAATCTGTAACCATCTTGCAGGTAGCATTTACAGTCATCCGACGTTCCTTCATGTCCACATCTACTGTCATCTTTTTAATGTTAGCCGAACTGAAAGCCGGTTGTTTGTCCTGCAGTTTTGCCACCATAGCTGCCGGAGTCATTTCAGTTGGAATTTCACTTTTAACCAGCAGCTTTTTGGACTTACACGCTCCGAAAGCCAACAGCACAATACTTAACAGAATGATTTTATTTATTGTTACTTTCATTTTCCTTTACATTTTCAATATTAAGATTAGCTTTTTCAATTTTTATTTTGAGTTCCTCGTCGGTTTTACCGGAATCCCAAGCTTTTTGCCACATTTCAAGTGCTTTTTTTTCATTTTTTAGCGCTAAAAGTATATCGCCGTAATGCTCCAGAATAACTCCGGGGTCATGTTCTTTTTCCAGATTGTCCACTGCCCGCTCAATATAGAATTTGGCAAGGCTGAAATTACCCTGCTGGTACAAAATCCAGGCATAAGTATCCAGATAAGTGCTGTTTTTAGGTTCAAGTTCCACCGTTTTGGCGCTCATACGCTCTGCCTTTCGCAAATCAAGTTTTTCTTCCGACAGGTAGTAGGCATAGTTATTCATTACATACACGTTGGCGGGATTTTGCTCAAGGGCTTTCTCATAGTTCAAAAATGCTTTTTCCTTGTTATTCAGTTTATAGTAGATATCGCCTATCTGGCCATAAAAACTACTGATAACGGCTGATGAAGCAGATTCTACATTTAAAAGTGCTTCTTCATTCGTTTTGAGAGATGCTTCATAATCGCCAAGCTGATACTCAGCCATGGATTTGTAAAAATAAAACTGAGGAATTCTTGGCAATTCTTTTATTCCTCGTTTTGTCAGGTCAAGAATTGCAAGTGTATCTTCTTTCTCGGAAAGTATCTGGAGCGAAGTAAGCCAGGCTGTTTCGTTTTTCGGATTGATGTCAATCACGCTCTGCAGTTCGGAAAGTGCTTCGGGAAATCTTTTCTGATTTTGTAAAAAATGTGCATAGTAAGCATGAGGATTTTCTTCGAGCGGATACATCTCCACCAGCAGTTTGAAAAGTTCCTCTGTTTCACCTATTTTCTGATCACCTGAAAGTAATTTATCCACATACTGCCCGAGTATATCCATTTTGGTATCGGAAGGCAGGGCAGGATTTTTCAATGCTGAAACAATGGATTCTAGAGCCTTGTCCGGTTGTTTCTTTTCTTTGTAATAGTTTGCCAGCGAGATATATACAAACGGATTTGCTGGATCGTCAGCCAACACGCGCTGATAGATTTCAAATGCTTTTTCGGGCTGTTTCTGATCCATGAAAATATCACCACGAAGTACCTGATAACGGGTTTCGGAAGGATATTTGGCTACCAGTTTGTCAATTTCGGCGATAGCTTTTTTAGCTTTGTTGAGCGCAGCATACAACTGAAACTTCTCGAACGACAGATACTCATTGATACCAACATACGTTTCCAGCTTATCGAGCGCCCGTATGGCTTTGTCATACTCGCCGGTCTGTTTGTAGAGAGAAGAGAGCATAGTATATACAGCCTCGCGTTCGGGGTAAATTTTGCTGAGCTCCTCAGCATGAATGATTGCATCCTGATACTGTTCCCTGCTGCTAAGCATCGAAATAAGCTGCACGCGATACCACCAATTGGCAGGACTTGCATCAACCGATTTGCGGAAAGCATTAATTGCTTCGGGAATCATATTCAAACCGGCATAAGCAAGTCCGGTTTCACTTTGTACAGCACCATTCGTAGAGTCCAATTCCAGGCACATACGTAATGCTTCCATCTGAGCCCCTGGATCACCCACATTTTTCTGACGAATGGCTTCGTAGAAATAGTAGTCGAAACGTGCCTGTTCGTCATCGGTAAGCGCATGTGCAGTACTACTGATCATAGCTGACTTTTGACTGCTGCAAGCTGCAAAAAACAATATGACAGAAAAAAATATGAGTTTTTTTAATTTAATCATGCTTAATAATCCTTGGGAGTAAGTTCTTATTCACTGACTTATTTTCTGCCTGTATGTCCAAATCCGCCGCCACCGCGATCGGTTTCATTCAGCACTTCGGTTTCGATCCATTCGGCCTGTGCATGTTGTGCAATTATCATCTGGCAAATTCTTTCACCATCGTTTATCACAAATGGTTCGGTTGATAAGTTTATCATTATCACACATATCTCTCCGCGATAATCAGCGTCTATTGTTCCGGGCGAATTCAATACAGTAATCCCCTTTTTAATCGCCAGTCCGCTGCGTGGTCGTATCTGCGCCTCATAGCCCTGTGGCAGTTCGATGAATAATCCCGTAGGTATGAGCTTCCTTTCGAGAGGTTTAAGTTCCACAGGCTCATCAATATTTGCCCGCAGATCCAAACCTGCTGACAGCGGTGTGGCATATTCGGGAAGATTGTGTCTGGACTTATTTACAATACTGATTTTCATGCGCTTGTGATATTTAATAAAATGATTATCCGTTGTATTACCTAAATTGATTTTTATATGTAACCGAGGC
>DAONDU010000144.1:0-5274 GCA_035402725.1 Paludibacteraceae bacterium
CACTGAATTTCCATTTGTGATACTCGAGGAATTTGTATCGTTCGGCATCAGTCATGCTTGAACTCGAATAATCCTTACCATTGAATTTAGAGTACGGAGGAGTTATCTGTAGTCCGAGAGAGAAATTTGATCCCTTCCGGGTAAAAATAGGATTGTCGATTGAGTTTCTGCCGATTGTCAAATTCAAGCCTACATTATTGAATACACCGTTTGTTACATTCGTTTCCTGCTGATACCAGTTATTGATCATGTAACGCTGAAACGACAACTCACCATAGAAAGTGAAAAAGTCATCAGGCCAGCTTAATCGTTTTCCATAACCAACCGATGCGCCGAGAGTACGGAAATACTTGTTTTTATCCACTTCAGTTTCGTAACTGGTATTTCCATAACCCGATCCGTAACCATAGCCTGAGCCATAGCCTCCATAGCCGTAACCTCCATAACCGTAACCTCCATAACCACTATACATGCTGGAATACATACTTGAATATGCATTCAGATAGCGGTCGCTCATACCCGATGTGGCTGTGTAGTATAGTGAAACAGAAAGTGAGTTCGGTCGTTTTCCTCCCAGCCAGGGTTCCAGGAAGGAGAGTGAGAACGAAGAATAATAATTACCGTTAGTTCGGGCATTAATCGAGAAGGTCTGTCCTTCACCTTGCGGAACAATACGGTAGGTTTCAGGTTTGAAGATGTTCTGAATGGCAAAATTACTGAATTTCAGTCCTAAACTTCCTACAATACCTGCAGCTCCCCAACCGGCCGAGAATTCTACCTGGTCGCTGCTTTTTGTTTCCAGTTTATAGGTTAGATCTACCGTTCCGTTTTCAGGATTTGGCTTCAGACCACCTTCCATCATGTCTTTTGATAACTTCTCCGGATCAAAGTGCCCCATTTGTGCCAGTTCACGCAAGGTACGCATGATATCATCCTGGCTGTAAAGCGCTCCGGGTACAGTTCGGAGTTCACGCCGAACTACATTCTCGTAAACCCGGGTATTTCCGGTAATTTTTACCTCATTGATGGTAGCTGGTTTACCTTCAACCATATGAATTTCAAAGTCAATCGAATCATTTTCAATTGCTACTTCGACAGGCTGGATATTGAAGAACAGATAACCCTTGTTTGAATACAGTTTTGCAACCGCGTCTTCATCTTCCTGAAGTCTTTTATTAAGGAGTTTTAAATTATAAACATCGCCTTTTTTTATTGTCAGGAATTGATTTAATGTTTCGTAAGGATAGATGGTATTTCCAATCCATTTTATATCGCGGAAATAATATTTATTTCCTTCGTTGAATTTAAGGTAAATATCAACTGACTTATCATCAAAGCGAACAACGCTGTCTGAAACAATATATGCATCGCGGTATCCGAATTCATTGTATTTTTCGATGGCAGCAATTTTATCCTTTTCGTAGAGGTCCTTTACATACTTCTTGGTTCTGAAGATATTGATAATGTTGTTATCATTCGTCTTCTTCATCGCTTTGTTTATCTCCAGGGCGTTCAGATTTTCATTTCCTGTAACATAAATTTTGTGTACGCGGGTTTTCAATTTCTTGTCCACATCAATCTCCACTTTCACAAATCCCGGTTTTGCGGGATCGTCTTTTTGATAAACCTTAATATCTGCATTCGAAAATCCCTTTTCGTCGAGGTACTTCTTAATTGATTTTGAAGCACGGTCGGACATATTCGGTGTGATTTGCTTTTCCTTAAGTATGCCTATACGTTTCTCTATATCTTCAATTTCGGCCTTTTTCAGTCCGTTGTAGATTATTTCCGATACTTTTGGACGAAGTTGCAGATAGATTGTAAGCCAGGCTTTATCACCGGCAACTTTTGTAAGTTCTATCTTAACGTCAGAAAACATGGATTGTTCCCAGAATTTTTTTACTGCATTAGTTATATCGTCACCGGGAATAACAATTTTTTGTCCAACCTGAAGGCCGGAAAATCCAATGAGTACGAAATCGTCATACGATTCAGCGCCTTCAACCTGAATATCAGCTATCTGATATTCTTTTGGTTCCATGTAATCTATTTCAGGATTAACAACAGTGTCGGGATTGACAACAGTCTGGGCTGACATAAGATGACTGAAAAGGAGCAGAAAACAAAAAATAATTACTGTTTTGTATTGCATGTGAGTCTGTTAGGTATCTTCTGAATAGTTCTGTTTATTTGCCGAATCTGCGTTCGCGTCTTTGAAATTCGACTATCGCTTCGAAAAAATTTTCTTTTCTGAAATCAGGCCAATGTGTACTTGTAAAATACAGTTCAGTGTATGCCAGTTGCCAGAGTAAAAAATTGCTAATTCTGATTTCTCCGCTGGTACGTATCATTAAATCAGGATCAGGTATCTCTTTTGTTGTAAGATGGCTTGAAATTAATTCATCGCTTATTTCATCGGTGCTGAGTTTTCCATCTTTAACTTCCTGTGATATTTGGCGTAAAGCATTGCATATTTCCCATCGTGAGGAGTAACTTAATGCAAGCACCAGACATAAACCTGTGTTCGTTTTTGTATGTTCAATACAACGCATGAGTTTTTTGTATGCTCCCAGAGGTAACCTCGACAAATCACCGATTGCCTTTAAACTAATATTATTTTTATCAAGTGTAGGTGTTTCCCGTTCAATGGTATCAATCAGCAACTCCATCAATGCTTCAACTTCTTTCCGGTCACGGTTCCAGTTTTCGGTCGAAAATGCATAAAGAGTAAGGTATTTTAGGCCAATCTCAGCTGCAGCTTCGGTACATTCACGTACAGAGGACACCCCGTGTTGATGCCCATAAATACGGTCATATCCGCGCTCTTTCGCCCAACGTCCGTTACCATCCATAATAATGGCTACGTGTTGAGGTAAATTTATCAGATCCAGTTGCTCTTTGAATGACATATCGTCTGTTAACTTGTAAAACTACTTAACTTTCTCACTTATTAATTACCATTGAAATCCTGAACGTTGTTTCTTGTTGTTCCCATTTTTCTTACAGTCACATCCTTTTTTCCAGAAATCAAAACTTATTCCCAGTGTTAATCCCGAAAGTAAGTCGTTGTTCATCGGATTAATGCGATTGAACCAATCGGGAATTATGCCTTCGTTCCATATAGGCCTGCCATTAGGGCTTATGTGTATCAGTTCACCATATTCAAGATCTTTGATTCCCTCAAGGTTGTCTCCCAGACAGAAGTGATTTGACCATTGTACATTCAGGTTCCATCGTTCAGTTATTTTCCATTTTACTCCAAATCCAAATGGAACTGAAGGTGAATACTTTTTATTAAAGAAACTTTCCGCATCCGGCAAAAGAATAATGCCAAGACCTGCGTAAATATAGGGTGAAATTTTTTTGCTGTAACTCTTATAAGGGTTATTTTCTAAATCAAAAAAATTATATTCACCTGTAAGATCAAGTATGTGAAGTTGCTGATCCAGTGTCCGGGGTCCTGCAAAATCAGAAAATCTATACGCCCCATTCTCCGTACTGTAATCATATCCCAGTCGTAACGCCGTACGTGGATTAAACCGATAGCGAAAATACATCCCGAAATCTGGTTGCATATTTTGCATATTTTGCAAAAAATAATCCGGCTTTGCAACAGTATTAATATCTCCTGTATAGACATTTAAGCCTCCCTGGACACCAATTTCGGCACGATACTCATTCTGACTCCAGACGCTACAAAATGATAATAAAACTATAAAAGACAATACTAATATGGTTCTTCTGAAAAACACGTTCATATTCTCAACAAATAAATAGTAAACAGTAATTGTAGAACGTATTTTTGAACCATAAATTTTATTTTTGTCACTGAATTTGGTAACAAAAGTAATGATAATCTTTGTAATATAAGGTAATCAGCTAAAATTAGAATGGTTAATTTAACAAATAATTGCAAAATGTACAACTCTTTTGATTTACTTAAACCTTATGTAAAAAAAACATTCAGTGATAGTCCTTTCGCAATCTTTCGAGGGCTTTATTTTCCTTATCTGTCATCTCTGCTCTCATCTCGGGTGTCTTATCATCCTGTCCGCACAAATGCAGTATTCCGTGAATTAAAATCCGACACAATTCATCCCTGAATTCCACCCCCAGCTGGTTTGCATTATCAGCAACAGTATCTAAACTAATAAAAATATCCCCTGAAATTGTGTTTCCCCTGCTGTAATCGAAGGTGATAATATCCGTATAATAATCATGCTGAAGATATTGTTTATTCACTTCGAGAATACGCTCATCCGAACAGAAAATGTATGATATATTCGCTGGTCTGCGATTATATTGGGCTGCTATTGATTTTATCCAGCGGTTTATTACAGACTGATCGAATTCAATCATTTCAACTTCTTCGGCAATATATTGGATCATAGTACTTAGTCAGTTTATTTAATGAAAGAAAAGATATCCAAGCAAAATAGCAGCCAATATTCCAATGATATCAGCAGCAAGACCTGCAATAACCGCATATCGTGTATTTGTAATTTTCACAGAGCCAAAATATACTGCCAGGATGTAAAAAGTTGTGTCTGTTGAGCCTTGAATAATGGATGAAAGTCGTCCAACGAACGAATCTGCTCCAAATTCTTTCATTGTTTCCACCATCATACCACGTGCTCCACTTCCGCTCAGAGGTTTCATAAAAGCAGTTGGCAGAGCTTCCACAAAATCGGTATTGGTTCCTGTAGCGGCTACCAGATAACGAATTCCGTCGACCAGCAAATCCATTGCACCCGATGCACGAAACATACCGATAGCCACCAAAATAGAAACAAGATAGGGAATAATACCGACAGCAACCTGAAATCCTTCTTTGGCACCGTCAATAAAGGTGCTGTAAACATTTATCTTCTTGCGCACAGCCATAATGACGAACACGACGATAATGGAAAGTATAATAAAAGCTGCCGCAAAACTAGAATATGCAGTGATCTGTTCCTGTGAAAGTCGGCTGAAAAAATACACTAATCCTACTATGAAACCCACAAGCGAAATCAAAACACCCATCACCACACGGTTGAACAGATTTATTTTCTGAATAATAGAAACAAGGATCAGACCCGAGAGCCAGGCACACAGTGTTGCAACAACTATCGGCAGAAAAACATCAGCGGGATTAACTGCTCCAAACTGTGCCCTATACATCATTACAGTCATAGGTACAAGTACAAGACCAGCTGTATTCAGTACCAGAAACATAATCATCGGATTGGATGCTGTGTCTTTTTTCGGATTAAGTTCCTGCATCTGTTTCAT
>DAONDU010000144.1:5374-6560 GCA_035402725.1 Paludibacteraceae bacterium
GGGAGCTTCTACCCGTATTGTAACGCCCTTTTTACCAGCACCGGAATATCTTCCGGCTTCCTGGCCACGGGCACTCCGGCTGCTTCGAATGCTGCAATCTTTTCGGCCGCTGTACCTGTTCCGCTTGAAATAATAGCTCCGGCATGTCCCATCCGTTTACCCGGAGGGGCGCTTTGTCCGGCGATGAAAGCCACAACAGGTTTTGTCAGGTTACTTTTAATGTATTGTGCAGCTCTTTCTTCGGCATCGCCCCCAATTTCACCAATCAACACCACAGCCTCGGTTTCGGGATCATCCTGATACATCTGCAATAATTCCTGATAATACAATCCGGCAACCGGGTCGCCACCAATGCCTACACAGGTGCTTTGTCCGATACCGTTGGTGGTAAGCTGGTTTACCATTTCGTATGTGAGCGTACCACTTCGGCTGATTAACCCAACATTACCTTTTTTAAAAATATTTCCGGGCAGAATTCCCACCAGTGCTTCGTCTGGTGTAATTAATCCCGGACAGTTTGGGCCTATGAGCAGAGTGCCTTTTTTCTTCAGATAAGGTATTAAACGCACCATATCCAGTGTTGGAATTCCTTCGGTAATGACAATTACTAATTTAATGCCTGCTTCCGCTGCTTCAAGAATACTATCGGCAGCCACCGATGCCGGGACAAAAATGATGGAAGTATTTGCACCGGTTCGTTTTACGGCATCGTCCACTGTATTGAAAACGGGAATTCCTTCCACTATCTGTCCGCCTTTGCCAGGCGACACGCCACCCACTATGTTTGTGCCGTATGCTTTCATTTTTGAGGTGTGAAAACCACCATCTCTGCCTGTAATTCCCTGAACTATCAGGCGTGTGTTTTTATTGACTAATATGCTCATGATTAAATTTTGCTAAGTTCGATTGCTTTTTTTGCCGCTTCGGTCATGCTTTCTACTACTTGCAGATTGGTTCCATGCAGAATTTCCAAACCTTCTTTAGCGTTTGTTCCGGATAAACGCACTACGATTGGCACATTTACTGTCAGTTGTTCCAATGCAGCGAGTAATCCGCGTGCCACATCATCACAACGGGTAATTCCGCCGAAGATATTAATCATCACCACTTTCACGTTTTCGTCTGAAAGAATAAGATTCATGGCGTCAATCACTTTCTGCGGATTGGAACTTCCACCGATATCCAG
>DAONDU010000145.1:0-6484 GCA_035402725.1 Paludibacteraceae bacterium
CTTATTCAGCGGTTTTTCTGGAGCCGGGAAAAGTACCATCTCAGGTTTGTGGGTTAAAGCAGGAAGCCGGATGATTAACGACGACCGTGTCATCATCCGAAAAGAGGAGGAAGGTTACATGGCTTACAATACACCCATGTACTATGCCGATGAACCGAAAAAGACCCGGTTGGATGCAGTATATCTCATCAGTCATGCTCCGGAAAATAATATGACAAAACGCAGTGGTGCTCTGGCGATAACCGGGATTATGGCTTTCAGCATACAGAATAATTACGATGTACGCTTTGTACAGCATCATCTTGCTTTTTTCAGCGAGATGTGCCTCTCAGTTCCGGTTTACGATCTGGGCTTTGTGCCCGATGAAAGAGTGATAAAGTTTATTGAAGAAAATGGAGTGTAGATTTTTTGTGGTTAGTAATTAAGCCTCCCTGTCCCATCATGGGGTTCAAGATAAGGTAGTGATTAGTTATTATCAAAACAACGATTAAACGATTAAACATTACACACTTCACCAAAGACCTGTTCTTATCTCAAAATATTCATGCAGAAAGAATCGAAATACCATGAAACACTGATTGATCTGGCAGAGGTGCTGCTGGAAGATAAAAACACGCTCAGCATTCGTGTGAGTGGTTTCAGCATGTATCCTGTTTTGCAGGAGGGTGATATATGTTTTGTGGAGAAATGCAGCACAGAGGAACTGAAGAGAGGTGATATTATTGTTTTCAGAGATGGAAAAAAGCTGATAGCTCACAGGTTACTGCATATTCAAAAAACGGATAATGGTTATTTGTTGAAAACCAGAGGTGACAATAACCGCTTCGACGATAACCCTTTTACTGATGAATTTTTAACAGGTAAACTGGTTCGTTATCAGCGGAATAATAAAACCTGTTCTTTTAACAGCCTCAGTATGAGGGGTCGCAGATTTTCCGCTGTAGCTTTCCCATCATTTTCTTCCTTCATCAATAATACACACCTGCGGTTATCAAGAGGCGAAAAATTTGCTGTAACGGCTGTTCATTCACTGAAAAACAATATTTCTACAATACTTACCGGGTCCGAAAAGCTTTTTCGCATCAATGTGCTGATCAGTGTCCTGCAGGGATTGATACCACTGGCAATCATTGTTTGTTTTAAGTATCTGGTGGATTTTCTCACACATAACACCATTCAGACGTTGCAGGGAAGGCTGTTCTGGTTCGTACTGCTGGGCATTACCGGTTTACTTTTTCTGGGAGGTTCGGTTTTTAGTCAGCTTTACGGTTATTTTTCCGAAAAAATGTCACAATCGGTTACGAGGCACATATATGCCAGTCTTCACCGTCAGCACGTATGCTTAGGGTTGTCTGCCTACGAAAATCCGGACAAGCAGGACAAAATGCACCGGGCTGTACAGGAAGCATCATTCAGACCAGTAAAGATTCTGAACGCATTTCTCACACTGATTAAAACTTTCAGCTCGGGAATTGTCCTGGTCGGCTTGTTTGTGAGCATCCGGTGGTATGTATTTCTTATTCTGCTGATTGCGGTCATTCCCGATGCTCTGGTACGATTTACGTTTTCACGAAAGCGCTATCATCTGAAAGAAGTCCAAACTACCCGTGAGCGGGAGAAATTCTATTACAACCGTGTACTGACAGCTTTTCCTTTTGCCAAGGAATTACGTCTTTTTGGTTTCTCCGATTTCTTTCTAAAACGGTTCAATCGCACTCAGGACAGCCTTTTCGATGAGAAAATCAGGTTAAGCCGCTCAGAACTTACCCTTACCGTGGCTGCACAGGTTTTTGCGGTACTGCTTATTTTCGGATCGCTGGGTATTGTGTCGTACCTGAGCATTCAGGGCTCGATGACAATAGGTGCGGTGGTGCTTTTTTTCTTTGCTTTTCAGCGCGGATATTCCACCCTCAACGAATTTTTCCGTTCGGTTACCGGACTACTCGAGGATAACAGCTTCCTGCAGGACTATATTGATTTTCTTGATATTAAGCCAGAAAAAGAGGTCGCTGTCGTCAACAAATCGTTTAGCCTGGAGCATGAAATACGTTTCGATAAGGTATGTTTCCGTTACGAAAACAGTCAGCGAAATGTCCTGAAAGAGGTGTCATTATGCGTCCCGACCGGAAAGACGATTGCACTGGTGGGAAAAAACGGTTCCGGTAAAACGACGCTGGTCAAGTTACTGTGCGGATTTTATCATCCCGAAAGCGGCGCAATACTTATTGACGGAGTGGATACACGCCTCATCGGACAACAGGAAATTTGTGAACATGTAGCTGCTGTTTTCCAGGACTTCGCGTTATATCAGGTTTCAGCTATGCAGAATATACTTCTTGGGAATGTCGGGAAAAATCCGGATACCGATAAAGCCCGAAAGGCTGCAGCAGTTGCCGGAATAGATGAAACTCTCGAAAAACTACCTAACGGATATCAGACCCTGCTGGGAAATCTGTTTGATGGAAGCGAGGAACTGAGCATCGGACAATGGCAGAAAATGGCAATAGCCAGAGCTTTTTACCGTGATGCACCATTGCTGCTTATGGATGAACCATCGAGTGCGCTCGATGCAGCCTCCGAAAGTCAACTGATTGGCAAACTGAAAGAGTTGTCACATAACCGCACTTCACTCATCATCAGTCACAGGCTCAGCACCGTGCAATGGGCTGACTTTATTTATATGCTCGATGAAGGTGAAGTGGCGGAACAGGGTACGCATTCCGATCTGATGGCTCTGAAAGGGAAATATTACGCTTTATTTACCAGCGGAAGAGAAAAAGAGAGTTGAGAACTGAAAGTTGCCAATGTGCGAATATGAAGATTTGAAGCCTGGTAATAGAGTTATTTGGTTATTGAGTCATTTGTTATTTGCAAATAGTTATTGTTAATTCATCATCCATCATTCATCATTCATCATTTTTTTTAGGGTGGTTGGTCAGAATTTCTTACTTTTGTACTTCGTATTCATTATGAAGTTATTATTTTAATAAATATACATTTATGAACCAAAAATCTTTTCTGTGGTCGGTTTTGTTTATCACATTGCTTTTATTTGGTGGATGCAAAGCTCCCAAAGATATTACCTATCTGCAGGGAGCTGGAAAACCAATACTGATAGACTCTACCATCATGGCTCCCATACCCGATGCCGTGATTAAAAAAGGCGATTTGCTTATAATTACAGTCAATTCTGTTACACCCGAACTGTCCAGGCCTTTTAATCTTTCTCTGTTACCCACAACGGGTATGGGAGATTACGGTCAGATAAATGTTCTTGCAACTTCAACCGGATCGGGAAGTCTGCAGAATTATCTGGTGGACAATCAGGGCTTCATCACCTTTCCGCTGGTAGGTAAAATTGCTGCTGAGGGAATGAGTAAAAATGCATTATCGGAAAGAATAAAAAGTCTGATATATCCCCGATATATTACCGAAGAACCGATTATCAACATCCGCTATGCCGATTTCAGCATTTCGGTATTGGGGGAAGTCAGTCGTCCCGGATCGTTCCGCATCAACAACGAAAGTTGCTCGGTGCTCGAAGCACTGGCACTGGCAGGCGACCTGAGTATAAACGGGAAGAGAGACAATGTGCTGCTAATCCGTCAGACCCGCGACGCCCGCGAATCTGTCCGGCTGGATCTGCGCGATAAAAATCTTATTAACTCCCCTTACTACTTTCTGCAGCAGGACGATGTGCTTTATGTGCAGCCATCGGATACCAAAGCACGGAGTTCGAAGATTGGTACTGCCGAAACACTATCACTGTCAGTCGTAAGTACACTCATATCGCTCACAACGCTTATCATTTCCATTGCCAAATAGAAAACAAATCAACTCTTTCACAGTATAACTCCTGTGTTTATCTCTTACTGAAATATAACTGATAATAGTATGGACAATAATATATATGACCTTCTGGAAGAAGCTTCGTTAAGACAGGAAAACAGTCAGAACCCCATCGACTGGCGTGAACTGACCGAAAAAGTATTAGAACACTGGAAATGGATTGTTCTTTGTGTGGTGGTGGCGCTCATAACAGGTTACCTCTATAACAGAAAGCAAATGGATTTGTATTCGGTAAAAACCTCGATGCTGGTACAGGATCAGTCCAAGAGCAGCGGGATGAATGAGATGTCGCTGCTGCGCCAGTTGGATGCAACAGGTCTCCGCAGCGGTACCAATTATTCTTTTCTGAACAATGAGAATGCTGTACTGC
Source organism: Paludibacteraceae bacterium (assembly GCA_035402725.1). Lineage (GTDB taxonomy): Bacteria > Bacteroidota > Bacteroidia > Bacteroidales > Paludibacteraceae > UPXZ01. Next base: position 4,220 of record DAONDU010000145.1, read on the forward strand.
GTTCGTCGCTGCTGATGAAGAATGTGGTCAATCAGCTGGAACTTTACACCGATTATTCCACCACGAGTTTTCTGAAAAAGAAGGATTTGTACACTTCATCACCGTTATTACTCACCATTGACAGTGTGAGCCTTAATAAACTGGAGGACTTACTAATACTGAAAGTTACCCCGAACGGAAAAGGTTTTCATGTGGAAGGTGAATACAAAGGTACCGATTTCGAGCAACAAGCATCATCCTTACCGGCCGAAATAAAAACACCTGCAGGAGTCGTGTTTCTCAATGCCCGTGCCGGAGCCGAGCGACCAAAGGAAATTATAACAATCACCGTGCGAAATCCTGCAGCTACTACAAAATACTATACCAACACTGTACTGAAAACAGACCTGAACAACAAGGATAAGGTGGATGTGATTGATTTGTCGGTGAGTGTTTCCAATGTTCAAAAAGGTAAGGATATCCTGAACACACTTATCAACGATTACAATCAGGACGCAATTGACCAGGTAAATAAGTCGGCAAACAATACCGCAAGGTTTATCGACAGCCGATTACAGATTATCTACGGCGAACTGAGTGATGAAGAGAAAAGAGTGGAGAACTACAAGCAATCCAACAATATGACCAACGTAGAATCGGATGTCGCGCTTTATCTGCAACAGGGCGACCGGTTTAACCAGGAACTGATGGAGGTGGAAACTCAGTTGAAGCTCATCCGTTTTGTAGAGGATTTTATCAAAGATCCTGCCAATAATTCTTCACCTATCCCTAATCTGGGAGTAAAGGATAATGGATTGACTTCGGTTATTCAGGAATACAATCAGGCTATCATCACCCGTGAACGCATCGCCGCCGGCTCATCAGCCGAAAATCCGGTGCTGCGTGATCTGAATAAACAGATAGAATTGGGCCGGAACGCTATCCGGACCAGTATTGCCAACAACCGCAGGGGTCTGGAAATTTCGCGGAAAGATTACAGTTCGCGCAACTCGGAAGCACAGGCTCGTATCAATGAGTTGCCGCGTCAGGAAAGAGAATTTCTGGATATCAAGCGTCAGCAGCAGGTAAAGGAATCGCTTTATGTATTTCTGCTGCAGAAACGCGAAGAAGCTTCGCTTACCATGGCGGTAACTGTACCTAAAGGACGCGTACTCGACAATCCCGATTATGCCGGAAAAATAGCGCCGAACAGTAAAATGATCATGCTGATATTCTTAATGCTCGGATTGATGTTGCCATTGGCATATATTTTTCTGAAAGATATGCTGCAGACCAAGCTGATCACCCGTAAGCAGCTTGAGAAAATGACTGATGTACCTGTCCTGTCCGAGTTGTCGCACAATACCACGGGTATGCGTGTAATTGATCACCATGCTTTCAACGATTCGAACGTTGAGCTGTTCCGCCTGCTCCGAACCAAACTGAACTTTGTACTGCAACAGCCCGCACAGAAAGTGGTGACTGTAACCTCCACCGAACCGGGTGAAGGAAAATCATACGTTGCCATCAACCTGGCCATCAACCTCTCGCTTTCGCAAAAAAAGGTTATTCTGCTGGGCGCGGACATCCGTAAACCTCAGCTTAAAAATTATCTGAAAATGAAGCAGGTAGATTTGGGGCTGACCAGCTTTTTCTCCGGACAGGTTAAGGATTATCACACCCTTATTACCAACCTGGATGATTATCCCAGTTTGCATGTGATTATCGGAGGTATTGTACCACCCAATCCCAACGAACTGCTGATGAGCGACAGACTGGATTTCCTGATTGCCGAACTCCGCAAGGAATATGACTATATTATACTTGATACAGCACCTGTCGGGGTTGTTTCGGATACATTTGTCATTAACCGTATTTCGGACATCTCGCTGTACGTATTCCGCATGAACTACTCCGACAAACGAAACATCGATTACCTGAACCATGTAGTGGATGACAAAACGTTGACACGTCCATATATTGTGCTGAACGACCTGGATATTGAGGCGAAATACTCCTACCGCAAAGGTTACGGATACGGATACGGGTATTATTACGGTCACAACAAAACCAAAGAATCTAACGAATAACCTGATAAAATAAATATATCACAATAAAGCGTCGGAAAATCTCCAACGCTTTTTTTTATGAAAATGAAACTGGTGAGAAACATCATTACGTGAAATCTGCAAGATGCATAAAAAAAGAGTTGACAAATAAATTCAAACAACTGAAAGGGTTATGATATCGTATTCATTTTTATCCTTATACAAAAAAATCCCCGAT
>DAONDU010000146.1:0-4364 GCA_035402725.1 Paludibacteraceae bacterium
ATTTTTAATCATAAATAAGCTTTTTTAGAATGAATGATAACCATCTGTTGGTTCAAATACATCAGATAAAAAATTACAAGCTACAAAATTACACATTTTGCCTTGATTTGTGCATTTTCAGGAAATTTCAATGCACATATTTACGTTCTTTGTGCATATTATGGATAATTTCCGAATTAATGCAGAGCCATATTACATTGATAATCAGCTATCATGCAATTACGATACAGACATTTGTAATTATAAGTTAATTTTCACTTCAAAATCTGTATTAAGATTCAAAACAAGTGATTTTAGACAAAATGTATTTCTCCAAAAACCACCTATGTATAATCTTATATTTTGTAGTTACTACCCGAAGGATAAAAAAATCGTATATTTGCACCCTGAAAAAATTGATAAAATTACGTCAATATGAATATCATAAAAGATATCGGATTATACTCCATGCTTATGTATCGGGTTTTTACCAAGCCTGATCGTGGACGGATGTTTTGGAAACAGCTTCCAAAAGAACTTGAAAAACTCGGGCTAGCTTCACTCCCCATTGTCATCATTATTTCCGTATTTATTGGTGCTATCATGACGATACAGACGAAACTGAATACTGAAAATCCTCTCCTGCCGACATACAGTACGGGTTTAGTGACACGTGACACATTGCTGCTCGAGTTCTCGTCCACCATCATGTGTCTCATTCTGGCCGGAAAAGTAGGTTCCAACATTGCTTCCGAAATCGGCACAATGCGAATAACCGAACAGATTGACGCAATCGAAATTATGGGTATCAATTCAGCCAATTACCTGATTCTACCGAAGATAACAGCTTTTATATTAATGATGCCATTTCTGGTCATTTTTAGCATGGCAATCGGACTCTTCGGAGGTTATCTGGTAGGTGCTTTCAGCGACATAATCACTACGGCTGATTATCTGCTGGGCATTCAGTATGCGTTTATCCCTTATTATGTGTTTTATTCTGTTGTGAAATCGGTCATTTTTGCATTCCTCATTTCATCTGTTGCTGCATATTATGGCTATAATGCTTACGGAGGTGCACTTGATGTGGGTAAAGCCAGTACAAATGCAGTAGTTAACAGCAGCATTTTAATACTGTTTTTCAACCTGCTGGTTACCAACCTGATGCTAAACTAGAAAGTATTATGATTGAAGTTTCTCATTTATTTAAGTCATTTGACGGTGAACAGGTTTTGAAAGACATTTCAGCCGTGTTTGAAACCGGGAAATGCAATATGATTATTGGTCAGAGCGGTTCAGGTAAAACCGTACTGATGAAAAGTATTATAGGTCTGCATCGTGTGGACTCTGGCAAAATTGAGTATGACGGTAGAAATCTGCCGGATATGAGAATGAGAGATATCCGTCGGTTGAGACGTGAAGTTGGGATGCTTTTTCAGGGTTCAGCGCTGTTCGACTCAATGACTGTGATGGAAAATGTGATGTATCCGCTAGAGATGTTCTCTTCCTCCTCCAGAAAGGAAATGGAAAACCGTACAAAATTTTGTCTTGACAGAGTTAATCTGAACGAGCATTCCTACCACCTTTTTCCTTCCGAAATAAGCGGCGGTATGCAGAAACGTGTAGCCATTGCACGAGCGATTGCACTTAATCCCAAATATTTATTTTGCGACGAACCTAACTCCGGACTTGATCCGAAAACATCACTGATCATCGACCAGCTGATTTACGAAATTACTCACGAATTCAATATCACAACAATAATTAACTCGCACGACATGAATTCGGTAATCGAAATGGGAGAAAATATTATTTTTATCAACAACGGGATAATGGCCTGGTCAGGGACTAACAAAGATATCTATCTGGCTGATAATGAAGATCTGAACGATTTTGTATTTGCATCCGAACTGTACAAACAGGTTAAAAAGATTAATCAGTAAGAAGATTTGAAAATTTGAAAATTTGAAAATTTGAAGATTGGAGGATTGGAGGATTAAAGATTAAAGATTAAGCTGTAAACTTCCACGATTTATATTCCTATTTTACTAAATTATTGATGAAAATTATTTCATATAACGTTAACGGAATTCGGGCAGCATTGTCCAAGGGACTGGAAAGCTGGCTGAAAGATACAAATCCCGATGTTCTGTGCCTGCAGGAAACCAAAGCACAACCGGAGCAAATTGACACTTCGATATTCAATCAGTATGGTTACACCTGTTATATCCATTCAGCCCTTAAGAAAGGTTACAGCGGAGTAGCAATTTTCACTAAAATTCCACCTGACAATGTTGTTATTGGCATGGATAATCATAAATATGATTCGGAAGGTCGTGTACTCCGTGCTGATTTCGACGATCTGACAGTAGTGTGCGTGTATATCCCGTCGGGTTCGTCGGGTGGTGAGCGACAACAGTTCAAAATGGAATTCCTGAACGATTTCAGTCAATATATTTCCGATTTACGTAAAACACGTCCAAATCTGGTTGTTTGTGGAGATTACAACATTTGTCATAAGCCTATCGACATCAATCATCCCGAGCGTCAGGCAGGTGTTTCCGGATTTCTACCTGAAGAAAGAGCCTGGCTAGATGAATTTCAATTAACAGGAATGGTCGATTCTTTTCGCGAATTCGACAAAAGTGCAGAGAAATACAGCTGGTGGAGTTTCCGGACAGATGCCCGGTCTCGCAACATGGGTTGGCGTATTGATTATCACTGGGTAAGCCAACCTGTAAAATCCAGCCTGAAATCGGCAGCCATTTTATCCGATGCCGTTCATTCCGACCACTGCCCTGTAATGGTTGAATTAGAAACAGAAGGAGCTTAATGGTTGATCATTCAGGCAATAGGGATTAATTACATCTATAAAAAATAATAAAACTTCGGTATCAGGTTAAAATTACTGCAAATTGTTTTTAACTTTGCAATATAATTATTTTCACACAATTATCCGTTCATTATATTTACGATATGAAAATTCTTCAGCATAAAAGTCTTTTATTTCTACTTGGTTTCACCAGTTTTTTTATTGCCTGCAATACCACCACCGAAGTATCCGTATCGGATGATGCAACGATTGAATCGATGTATTTTCAGAACAATGACAGTTCTCCAAACCTTTCGGATGCTGTTTTCATTATCGACGACGAAAACGGACTGATTTATAATGTCGATTCTCTTCCCTATCAAACCCGGGTGGACAGTGCCTATGCTTCATTCTCATTCGCAAGTACTAACGGCTACCTAATCAATGACACCTTTCCCGAAACTGCTTATACAACAAGTACTGCATACGATTTTTCGAAACCGGTTAAGCTGACCAATTATGCTTCCGACGGAAAAACAAAAAAAGAATACACCATTAAAGTGAATGTTCATCAGGTGGAAACTTACCTGCATGTGTGGAAAAATCCAGTCGAAATGATTACTGAAAATGCCTCTGACAATCAGAAAGCAGTATTGCTCAATAATAAATACTATTTCTTTACCTCTAACGGCAACAGCACACAACTGTATTCTTCCACCGATGCCAGCTCATGGCTACACGAAAGCAATCCGACAGGCCTGCCTGCCAATGCGGTTTTCAGAAACATGATTGTTTGCAACGATCAGATTTTATTGCTGCATAACGGCAACGAGCTTTACACCACCCGAAACGGAATAAGTTGGGAAAAACACCTGTTGAACGGTGATAACAACTACGATTTTTTAGTGCTGTTATTCAATTTCAAAAATCAGTTCTGGTCTGTAGCACAGAATAAAACCACCAAAAGGCTTAATATTGCCAGTTCGTCGGACGGAATTAACTGGACTGTACGTAATGCGTTATCAGCAAGATTTCCAGTTTCAGACTTTGCCGCAACAACATTCACCCCACGCCTTGGACGCGAAAAAATAATTATTGTGGGTGGAAAAGACGCCTCAGGCAAAAAACTGAATACACGCTGGTCTGCAGAGAACGATCCGACAACCGACTCGCTCCACTGGGTAAACCTGAACAACAATCACAGCACTTTTGAAGCCATTTCGGATGCAGGCATCTGTTACTACGGAAGTAAACTGCTATTAATCGGCGGCACAGATAACTACGAACAGCTGAAAGACACCTCGGTACAGATGCGACAGTCGCTGGACGAAGGTCTGTCGTGGGCAAAGCCTGACACAAGTCTTAATATGCTTCCTGCCAGCTTTACATACCGTAAAAATGCTTCAGTCATTCATAATAAAACCAATAATACCTTATATATTATCGGTGGTAAGGGTATGTTTCTCCCTCTCTCAGATGTATGGACGGTAAAGGCGAATTTCTACAACTTTGTTGATCCATCGAAATACTGATTACAAACGACCAACTTGATTTTGGAATTTTGGACACATCT
>DAONDU010000146.1:4464-6415 GCA_035402725.1 Paludibacteraceae bacterium
CAAACTTTTATAAAGGAGTAAGCCGGATTGTAACCGTTATTAATCAGGCTGAAATAGAAAAAGCGCCTGTAAAAAGTATCGATGAACTGCTGGATTACATTGCAGGTATCGATGTCAGGCAACGTGGCGTAAATGGTGTACAAGCCGATGTCAGCATTCGGGGAGGCTCATTCGATCAAATTCAGATTCTGCTGAACGGCATAAATATTACGGATCCGCAAACCGGACATTACAATCTGGATATACCTCTGGACCTTGCTGATGTTAGCCGGATTGAAATTCTACAAGGTTCGGCTACCCGGGTGCTGGGTTCCAATGCCTTCAGCGGGGCTATCAACATCATTACCGGAGAAAGAAAACCTGAGGAAAAACCGGATACGACTAAATTCATTTCGGAACGGGGAATATGGTCCGGCATTAATCAGAAAAGATTGTCGGAAGAAAATGAATATATTTTAAAGAGTCACCATTCTACCGGAAGCTACGGGTATCTGTCACAGAGTGTTTCGGCAAATTATTTCAACAAAAAATGGTCACTACTCGGTTCGGCAGTCAACAAAAAATCGGACGGATATATCGAGAATACAGATTTCAATACGTCAAATTTCTATCTACAGTCAAAATACAACTCCCTGAAGACGGGAACCATAGAAGCCCAGGCTGCAGTTCAAATAAAATCTTTCGGTTCCAACAGCTTTTATTCTTTAGCTTACCCCAACCAATTCGAGCATACCAGGACTTTTCTGACCACACTCAACTGGAATTATCTGGTCGGAAATACAACTGTGAACACACAAGTTTACTGGCGGCAGCATCACGACCGTTTTGAGTTATTCAGGAATATGGAAGGTGCGGAACTATACTCGTGGTACACCGGACATAATTATCATCTCACCAATATAATGGGCGGAAAAATCACAGGAAGCTACACAGGTTTTGCTGGCAAAACCACACTGGGAGCAGATATCCGTAATGAACAAATTTACAGTAACGTATTGGGCGTAAAAATGGAAGAGCCACACTCAGTCCCTTTTGAAAAAAATCAAGAATTTACATTCGAAGACAGCCGACTGATCAGTAACATCTTTCTGGATCATTCACTGAAAGCCAAAAAATGGACCTTATCCGGAGGAGTAGCTCTGAACCACGTAAGACAGTTCGGCACACACGCAAACGGAGGATGCGATATCGTTTATGAATTCACAAAAAAAGCCCGGATATATGCCTCTGCAAATTCAGCTGTTCGGTTGCCCACATTTACCGACCTGTATTATAAAGGTCCGCAGCAAGCTGCAAATCCCGACCTGCAACCGGAAAAATCAACCACCTTTGAACTGGGAACAAAAATATCAACTAACCGTCTGATCGTTTCAGGAACCGCCTATTACCGGATCGGAAAAAATGTCATTGACTGGGTAAAACGCGATACCACCGATAAAAAATACGTTAGCTTAAATCTGACCAATGTAAACGCCATTGGCACTGACATTAGTACTGAATATCGTATAAGTAAAGGTTTTCTTCATACCATAATGTTCAACTATTCCTTCCTGAATTTATATAAGCATGTCGATGTACTCGAATCAAAATATGCACTGGACTATCTGAAGCACAAAGTTGTTATCGGATTAAATCACGCCCTCTGCCCGCGTCTGACAGCACGCTGGAATTTTGGGTATTATGACCGTTCGGGAAGCTATCCCGATTTTATAACCAAACAAAAAGTGGATTACAAACCATACGTAATGGCTGATGTCAGGTTCAACTGGCAAGGCTCTGCATTTAATTTATATGGAGACATTAACAACCTGCTGAACCAGAAACAGGTTGATTTTGGCGGTCTTTCGCTGCCGGGACGAAATTTTTTAATAGGAATAAAACTACAGATAATATAGCTTATTTTTCCTCATAAATGTTTTTTTCAGAAAAAGATCAAATCATTATTAAATAT
>DAONDU010000147.1:0-6344 GCA_035402725.1 Paludibacteraceae bacterium
AATATTTATAAAATCAGGCATCATCCTCTGAATGTTTCTAAAGTTTTTATAGCTTTGTAATCAACATTCTGAATAAAAATATTTTGTCAAATAATCAATAAAATAATATTATGGACACAACAGTAAAACTTTATTCTCTGAAACTCAGTAACGCGCGAACCTATCTATTTGCAGTTCTCTTTGTTGCCGGTAATTTGCTTTTACCTCAACTGGCACATTTGATACCCGGTGGCGGTTTGATTTTTCTCCCCATTTACTTCTTCACACTCATCGGTGCATACAAATACGGGATCAATGTTGGTTTACTCACTGCAGTCCTGTCGCCGCTGGTAAATAGTCTGTTGTTCGACATGCCCGTTTTAGCGGTAGTTCCGGCCATCATGTTCAAATCAGCTATTCTTGCCGTTGCCGCTGCGCTGGCAGCAAAATACTTTGGCAAAGTATCGCTGTGGGGAATACTGATAGCTATTCTGGCTTATCAGTTAATCGGTACAGGTTTCGAATGGGTACTGGTTCGGGATTTCACAGTTGCTGTTCAGGATTTCCGCATCGGTTTTCCCGGTATGCTTATTCAGCTCTTTGGCGGTTATCTGGTGCTTAAAGCATTGCAAAAAGTTTGAAAAATGCCGGATATCAAATCTTTTGAAGAAGTGATGGGGCGTTTTCGTCAAATTGAATTTCATGAACATTTTGATATGATTGTAGCCATCGCTAACGGGGGTGTTGTTCCTGCTGCCATACTCAATCAGCGTTTAAACACCGATTTACAGCTACTTAAAATTAATCTGCGCGATGCCGAGCAGAAGCCCCGTTACGATAATCCGCAGCTCCTTTCGCCTGTTGACTTTGATTGCAAAGGAAAGACTATTTTGCTGGTGGAAGACCGTATTAAAACCGGTGCCACTGTCAATTTTGCCATCAGTTTGCTGAAGGAAGCCAAAGTGGTAAAGACATTTGCAGTAAACGGGAACGCGGATTATGCACTTTACAACGAAGCGTGTTTTAAATTTCCATGGATTATCTGAAACGAATACTCTTTTTCATTCTCTTCGCTGTACATATTCCGGGAGGAATGCTGGCAGCTGGTTTAAGTGATCTTGATACTGTGCGTCTGGACGAAGTCATCATTACAGGCTCCATACCCAAAGTTAATCTGCGAAGCCTGCCCATGAGTATATCGGTTGTCAGCGACCGGCAGATCAGGGAGCGGTTGCAGTCGTCGGTATTAACTGTTCTGACAGAGGAAGTTCCCGGGCTTTTTATTACCCAGCGGGGTGTTGCCGGTTATGGCGTTGCTGCCGGAGCTGCCGGAGGAATGAACATTCGCGGTATCGGAGGAGCGCCTTCAACCGGAGTACTGGTATTAATCGACGGACATCCACAATACATGGGGCTGATGGGGCATCCGCTGGCTGACAGCTACCAGTCTGTGATGACAGAGAGGGTAGAGGTGGTTCGGGGACCCGCTTCCGTCCTTTATGGTTCCAACGCGATGGGCGGAGTTATCAATATCATTACAAAAAAACAGAAGCAGGATGGTTCCAACCTGTCGTTTCAGTCCATGTACGGGAGCTACAATACTCTCGAAACGCAGGCAGGTGCAGGAATAAAAAGAGGAAAACTGAGTGGTAATGTCGGTATGGCATACAACCGCTCCGACGGACACCGGGAGGATATGGATTTCGAACAGATGGCTGTTTACGCAAGGACGGGCTATGAATTATCCAATCACTGGAGTACCTCCGCTGATATCAACGGAACAAAAACCTTCACTTCCAATCCGGGAACCATAAATAGTCCTGTTCATGATAACGATGCTGATGTACGTCGTGCGACGGCTTCGCTCGTACTCGAAAATGACTATAAAAAAACAAGCGGTGGCTTGAGAATGTACTATAATTTAGGCGAACACCTCATTAATGATGGTTACCGCGATGGCGCAGCGCCGCCTGATTACCGTTTTCACTCCGACGATTATATGGCTGGAGCATCTCTGTATCAGTCGTACAGGTTAATGGCGGGCAACAGGACAACTGCCGGAGTGGATTATCAGCGTTTCGGCGGAAAGGCAAAGAATGTATTTACCGGCAAAGAAGTGCTGCTGGCCGATAAAAGTATCAATGACGCAGCAGCTTATCTGAATATACAACAATCGTTGCTGGCTGATAAAATGACCCTGAATGCAGGGATACGTTATGATTACAATGAGCAGAGCGGCAGTGAGTGGATACCACAGTTCGGTGTGAGCTATCTACCGGCTGCATCTACAGTGGTGAAGGCGATTGTAAGCAAGGGATACCGAAACCCCACCATCCGCGAGATGTATATGTTTCCATCGCAAAATCCCGGTTTACTGCCCGAACGACTGATGAATTATGAATTGTCCCTGTTGCAAAACCTGTTGGAGAACAGGCTGATACTGGGGGTGAATCTTTTCCGGAGTGCAGGCGATAATATGATACAAACCATTATAACCAATGGTAAACCGCTGAATGTAAATACCGGAAAAATAGATAATGCAGGGCTGGAAATGAGTGTGGCATGCAGGCTGAACAATCGTATTTACCTGACAACCAATTACAGCTGCCTGAACATGAAATATAAGATTACCGGAGCGCCGGAACATAAACTCTACGCAGGCGGAAGCTACACAACCCGTCGATGGACTTTCTCCACGGGCGTACAGTTTATACAGGGTTTATTCACAAGCACCGGGCAAAATCCGCAGAAAGAAAATTTCACGCTATGGAATGCCCGACTGAATTATAAAGCGACAAACCGTTTGAGTTTTCTGCTGAAAAGCGAAAATCTACTCAATCAGAAATATGAAATAAATGCAGGTTACCCCATGCCGGGAACAACCATTTTTGGAGGATTACAACTTAACTATTGACCGAATACACATTAAAACATTACTTATATGGACAGACGCAATTTTTTGAGAGCTGTGGCACTGGGTGGTGCTGCCTTCGCGATAAAAGATACCGACGCCATGAGCATTATGACACAATCATTTGCTGCCGATGGCCGGATTGCAACTAAATATGATCTGGTAGCCGTGATGGGCGGTGAACCGGAGATCATGTTCCGTAAAGCCATTGCAGAAATGGGTGGTATGGCCAAATTTATAAAAAAAGGAGACAAGGTGGTGGTGAAGCCCAATATCGGGTGGGATAAAGCCCCCGAACTGGCAGCCAATACCAATCCCAAACTGGTGGCGGAAATTATCAAACAATGTTTCAGTGCCGGCGCCAAAGAAGTAACGGTGTTTGACCATACCTGCGACGACTGGAGGAAATGTTATAAAAACAGCGGCATCGAAGCAGCCGCCAAAGCCGCCGGAGCCAAAGTTGTCCCTGCCGATCAGGGCTCGTATTACAAGCAGGTTTCGATCCCCAACGGTAAAAAACTCACCAAAGCACAAATTCACGAAGCCATTGTTGATTGTGATAAATGGATTAACGTACCCATCCTGAAAAATCACGGGGGAGCGCAGCTTACCATGTCGATGAAAAATTACATGGGCATCGTGTGGGACAGAGGATTTTTCCATGCCAACGACCTTCAGCAGTGTATTGCTGATGTGTGCACCTACGAAAAACGTCCCGTTCTCAACGTGGTGGATGCCTACCGTATGATGAAGACAAGCGGGCCCCGCGGTAAAAACGAATCGGATGTGGTGCTCACCAAAGGGCTGTTCCTCTCGCAGGATATCGTGGCAGTGGATACGGCAGCCGCCAACTTCTTCAATCAGGTGCGCGAAATGCCGCTTTCGAAGGTGGGTCATCTGGCCAAAGCTCAGGAACTGAAACTGGGAACCATGAATCTCGACACGCTGAAGATAAAAAGGATTAAACTGTAACAACCGCTTAAAAAGCAATCATTATGTTGAAAAAGTTCAGGATAGGTTTTTCGCTGACACTGTTTATACTGATTAATCTGTTTTTCCTCGACTTCACGGGTTTTATGCCATTGGGCTTTCATCAGCTTGGCAGCATACAGTTTGTGCCTGCCCTGCTTGCGCTGAACATCAACGTACTGGTCGTTCTGCTGGTGCTTTCGTTCGTATTCGGGAGGGTGTATTGTTCATTCATCTGCCCGATGGGCGTATATCAGGATGTGGTTGCCTGGCTGTCGAAGAAATTTACCCGGAAGAAAAAATACACGTTCAGTAAAGCAAAAACCATCCTCCGCTGGTCGGTATTGGGTGCAACGGTGATTTCATTTATCTTCGGATTTAACTTTCTGGTCGGACTGCTCGATCCCTACGGAGCCTACGGACGGATTGTTACCCATATTTTCCGCCCGGCATATATGGCCGGTAATAACCTGCTGGAATATATTTTCTCGCATTTCGACAACTACACCTTTTACAAAGTGGGCATTTACGGACTGGGAGTACTCTCTACCCTGGTGGCGCTGGCAACCCTGGCTGGTATCGGTCTGCTTGCCTGGCGCAACGGGCGTACTTACTGCAATACCCTCTGTCCGGTGGGTACGTTGCTCGGTTTTATCAGCCGTTACTCCATTTTCCGCGTACGGTTCGACGATGAAAAATGCAACAGCTGCGGACTGTGTACCATGCGCTGTAAAGCATCCTGCATCAATTCGAAGGAGAAAAAGGTTGATTACAGCCGCTGTGTGAGCTGTTTCAATTGCGTTGAAGCCTGCAACCGCGACGCCATGCACTATACCTTCCGCAAACCTGCTCCGCAAAAAGCCGATATATCAGCGAGCGGAACTGTCGATGAATCCAAACGGCGCTTCCTGTCAGCCACCGTGGTAACTGCCGTTGCAGCAACCAGTATGATGGCACAGAAAACGAAGACTATCACCGGCAGAACCGAAATAAAACGCAAACTTCCCATTGTGCCTCCGGGCGGGATGAATGTGGAAAACCTGCAGGAAAAATGTGTTTCGTGTCACCTCTGCGTAAGCAAATGTCCGTCGCATGTTATCAAACCGGCATTTACCGAGTATGGTCTGGGTGGAATGATGCAGCCCCGCTTATACTTCGATCACGGATTTTGCAACTACGATTGCACCGTTTGCAGCGATGTCTGTCCCTCAAAGGCTTTGCGGCCGCTCACTACTGAACAAAAGCATCAGACACAGTTAGGACAGGTGCAGTTTGTCCGGCACAACTGCATTGTCTATACCGACGAAACCAATTGCGGTGCCTGCTCCGAACATTGCCCCACACAGGCGGTTCACATGGTTCCCTACAAAGGAGCCCTCACCATCCCCGAAACGGATGTCAGTATTTGTGTGGGTTGTGGTGGTTGCGAGTATGTATGTCCGGCTAAACCGCACAAAGCTATTTATGTGGAAGGACTGCAAGCCCACAACACCATAAAGTTCAAAAAGGAAAAGCAGGAGGAAATCAAAATCAACGATTTCGGGTTTTAAATCCATCGCGTTACAGTAAATACCAGGAAATGTGTTAAGCCTCCTAGAGGCGGCATTAGGATGAAGTATTTCGTAATTCCGAATTAACCATATTATTTCTGACAACATATCTCTGCCCCGAAGCAGAAGTACTTTGTTGCTCTGACAATGTATCTCTGCTCCAAAGCAGAAGTACTTTGTTGCTCTGACAATATATCTCTGCTCTGAAGCAGAAGTACTTTGTTGCTTCGACAAAACTTCTCTGCTTTGAAGCAGAAGTACTTTGTTGCTCTGACAATATATCTCTGCGCATATAAAATGGGCACTTTTTTGGTGCAAAATGGCTCTGCTCTGCCAAAATGTCATGTTTTTTGTCCGGAAAACTACCTCTGCGCCGACGCAAAGGGTCGATTTCGGGGGTGAAAATGGTCTCTGCTTTGCAGCAGAAGTACTTTGTTGTTCTGACAAAGTATCTCTGCGCCGACGCAATTATATTTTGTTGGTCCGACAAAGTGTTTCTGCGCGTACGCAATAGTCTAAATAACAGACAAATAGCATATATTAACTGAAAAAGCTTCAAGTAACAGCAGGATGAAAAAAAACCGGACTGACAAAATGGCAGATATTTATACCAAATAAAAAAGTGGAAATTATGGCAGATTTTTCTGCCGAAAAAGTTCAACAGGATGAAAAATATATTTATGAGTTTGAAAAGCCGGGTGACATTATCCCGCTTAGGTAACAATATTGCCTTTAAGATAGCTGTAATAAGCAGAAGTGTTAATCGATATGCGAAATATATTTAACAAGCATGCTCTGTGTGCACTAATAATTAGATTGTAAAATATGCAAAGTGAAAATAAATAAAATCACTACTGACCGACAAAAAATAGCACAATACAAAAGGGAAGCCATCTATCAGATAACTTCCCCCGATATAGTACTTTTGTTTTACC
>DAONDU010000148.1:0-3636 GCA_035402725.1 Paludibacteraceae bacterium
GATAATTGGGGAAATATTATTTGCAATCAATTTAATTTATTCACTTTAAATCGGATTGTTAAAGTAAATTTGTAGATTTGTGGGAGGATTACTAATTCTGATCAAATAGAACACCATGAGCCAATATTTTATCACAAACAAGGGTGAAAAATCTCTATCTAAAGTCATTCAGGGCATCCTGCCCGTAAAAGCTTCAAATCTCGATTTTCTGGTAGGTTATTTTTACTTCTCCGGTATTGAAGAAATTTACACAAACATTGCTGATAAGAAAATGCGTATCCTTGTCGGGCTCGAAATGGATAAAGAGCTCCGGAACAAAACTTCGGAATTTGATTTTTTTGCAAAAAAACAAAAATCATCGCGGCAGGATATTCGTGAGGAAAATTACGAATCGTTAGTTTCACTTTTTACCAAAACCGATTATTTTGAAGGAAGCAAACAGGTGGAAGCGTTCAAAATATATGTTGAGAAAATTAAGAACGGGACACTGGAGATACGCAAAACCAAAGAACCCTGTCATGCTAAAATGTACATTTTCAGTTACAAGGAAGAATTTGCTGAAGATGGTGAAACTCCGGGCTGTGTCATTACCGGTTCGAGCAATTTGAGCTACAGCGGCTTACGCGGTCAGAATGAAATAAATGTACGTTTTCAGAACAAGGCAGAATACCTTGAAGCAAGTAAAATTTTTGAAAGTTTGTGGGATGAAGCTATAGTACTTGCCGACAAGGATCATATTCAGGATTTTGAAGATGGTGTAATCAAACACATCTGGTACGAAAAGATATTTCCACCATATTTGCTTTACTTACGGGTGTTGTACGAGTATTTCAATATCGATACTTCTAAGCGTATACGTTCACCTCACAACATTACCAAAGGGAAATTTTATAATCTCAAATACCAGGAAGATGCCGTGAGAATGGCACTTTCGACGATTGAGAAACACAATGGCGTGATAATTTCCGATGTTGTTGGGCTGGGAAAAAGTATTATCGGTTCAGCCACTGCCAACAATCTTGACTTACGAACAATAATCATTGCCCCACCACACCTTGTATCGCAATGGGACGATTACAAGGATGAATTTCGTTTTACAGCGCGGGTTTTCAGCCGCGGCGTAATCGGTAAAGCACTGGAGTATTACCGCTCGAAAACCAGAGCAAATGAGCAATGGTTAATTGTAATTGACGAAGCACACAATTACCGGAACGAATTTACACAAGATTATGCTCTGCTGCACGAATTGTGTCAGGGGAATAAAGTGATGCTGTTGACTGCAACACCATTCAACAACCAACCTGCTGATATTTATTCGATGATTAAGCTGTTTCAGATACCCACAAAATCGACTTTGCAAACGGTGGATAATCTGGGGCACAGCTTCAGGGAACTGATATCCATGTATAAAAACCTGAAAATAAAGCAGAAAGAAAAATCAATCAGTGATGAAGAAGTCGCTTTGACCATCGACAGCATTGCCAGGCAGATACGTACCATTATTTCACCCCTGATAATTCGTCGTTCGAGGTTGGACCTGAAAGGTATTCCGGCTTACGCTGATGATTTGAAACTTCAGAAAATCGAATTTCCTGAAGTAGAACCACCGCAATTGCTCGATTACGATTTGGGTGATTTAAGAGAATTGTATGTTTCAACGCTTGAACGTATTTCGCACCAACAAAACGGTGAAATTACAGATGAAAGTGATTACCTCTACAGCGATGACATAAAAGACGAAATTGTTCCGCAGAATGAGTTCAAAGCAGCCCGGTATAAGCCGGTCATGTACGTACTGCCCGAATACGAGGAAAAAGTAAGGGAAGCTGTTGAAGCAGCCGGTTTTGAATACAATCTTTTCAAGGGAACGCAACGAAATCTGGCCAAATTCATGCGTACCTTATTGGTTCGCCGCTTTGAGAGTTCGCAAATTGCTTTTCGCATTTCGTTGAACAATATGCTTGTCAATTGTCGTAACATTCTGGCGTGGACCGAGAAAAGGAATACCGTTCCGGTTTTCAAAAAAGGGATGTTGCCCGACATAGAAGCCATGTACCAATCAACCAACGATGTTTTCCCGGAAATGTTTGATGAGGAACTGGAAGCCGCTATTGAAAAATTCAAAAGCAAAGGTCTTTTCGAATTGAAAACGGAGTATTTAAATCCTGATTTTTTTGAAGATTTACAATCAGACATTGAATTGTTGCAAACCTTAAAAGATGAATGGGATGCAGTGACTTTCGATCCCAAACTCGATGAGTTTATTGAAATCCTTAAGGAGAAACTCAAAACTGATCCTAAACGGAAAATTGTTGTTTTCAGCCAGTTTGCCGACACCATCGATTATCTGGGCGAAAAACTTGAAAAAGCTAAATTGCCTGTTTTTGCATATACAGGCGGAAAAGCCACACCCGGTAACAAACAAATTATCAAAGCCAATTTTGATGCTGGTTACGACGATGATTTACAGCAGAATAATTATAAAGTGCTGGTAGCCACCGATGCCATTTCGGAAGGATACAACCTGCACCGCGCAGGAGCTATTTTCAATTACGATATTCCCTACAATCCCACAAGGGTCATTCAGCGTATCGGACGTATCAATCGTGTAAATAAAAAAGTCTTCGATAAATTGTACATTTACAACTATTTCCCAACTGATATCGGCGAAACCGAAACACGTACTCAGGAAATTTCGACACTCAAAATGGCTATGATTCACGCCATCATGGGCGAAGATACCAAAGTACTTACTTCCGATGAACAACTGCAGGCCTTTTTTATCGATCAGTACAAAAAACTAAGCGATGCCGAAGAACAAAAATCGTGGGATACGGATTACCGCGCCAAACTCAATCAGCTCATCGCTACTCCCGAAATGAAAGAAGCACTCCAGCTGCCCCTGCGTTCCAAAACCCGACGAAAAACGACACTAGAACAGGAAGGCGTACTGGTTTTTGCCCGAAAAGGAAATGATTTTGTCTTTAAGTTTGCACCCGATGCCGGAAGTCCGACTGACATTACACCTCAGGATGCCTTCAAACTGTTGGAAGCTGCGCCCGATGAAAAAGGATATGAAGTTTCGGATCAGTTTGAGAAAATTTATTCAACAGTCAAAAAATCTCTTTTTGCTTCGGGCTCTGAAAGTGATGCCGAAAAAACCAAACGTGATGCACTTGATAAAATACGGGTAGTCATTCAGGCTCACTCCTGCGATATGGAATACCTCGAAGATCTGAAAACAGCCATTGAATTTGATGCCATTTCGGGATACTCCCTCAGACTTATCAACCGGCTGAAACCTGCCGGATACAGCACGTTGCCCGAACTGGTGAGCCGTGAGTATATCCGCAAAGCATTGCAAACGTACGATACCGTTTTACAGGGACCGGAAACGTTGATACTGGCAGAGGAGATAAAGATAGTCTCTCTTTGAGAGAGGCTATCTTTCAGATATCTTTTAAGATTTAAGGGAAAAAATTAAAAAAAATACCATGTTATTCGAAAAGGAACATATTTATCACATTTTCAATCAAGGCAATAACCGAGAAAAAATATTTTTTAATCATGAGAATTATCTTTTATTCCTTCGAAAAATGGAAAAATACATTTTGCCCTATGCCGATATTTTAGCCT
>DAONDU010000148.1:3736-6326 GCA_035402725.1 Paludibacteraceae bacterium
ATTAAAAGCAATAGAGAATAGATAGCCTCTCACAAAGAGAGACTATCTTTCGGAGAAAACTAATTAAAATCAAAAAAGATAGCCTCTTTTGTAGAGAAACTATCTATGTAAATTATTACACCATGATCGACTTCAACAAACCTTACAACCGCACCGATTTCCTTCATTTTCTGGAGCACGATTTTCTCCCGGACGATTTCGTAATGCTGGAGGAAAAGCTGGAAGATTTAAACTTTACCACCAATTACACCATCGAAGCTACACGATTAGGTGTATGTCGTAGTATGGGGCTGGATGTGTACGAGATACTGCATTCTTCCTCGCACGATGCACGCGTGGGAATAGCTCAGGATGCGTTCCGGCTGATGCTCAATAAAAGCTACAACAACCGGGCTTTGATTATTTTCCACTCGGAGGGCAACAAACAATATCGTTTTTCGCTGCTACAGATAGAAGCCTTGCAAAGCGACCAGTCGGCACGCATTACCCGCAGTTTTTCCAATCCGCGCCGGTATTCTTTTCTGCTGGGTGAAGGCGCGCATGTGAAAACTCCCAAACAGTTTCTGATAGATAAAGGGAAGATAAGGGAACGTACAGAGAATGCAAAACGGTTGACGATAATTGATGACCTTGAAAATCGATTCTCGGTAGAAGTGCTCACAAAAGAATTTTACCGTGAACTTTCCGATTGGTATTTCTGGGCGGTTAAAAATGTTTCGTTCCCCAACGATATCAATGATGAAAATGATAACGGAAAGTACAACGCAGAAAATGTCATCCGGTTGATAACCCGCCTTATTTTTGTATGGTTTCTCCGACAAAAGGAATTGGTAAAGCCCGATTTTTTTGACACAGAAAAACTCTCCGGTCTGCTGAAAGATTTTGATGCCCAAAGCGCAACCCAACACAACTACTACCGGGCTATATTGCAAAACCTGTTTTTTGCTACTTTAAATCAGGAAACCGGCAAACGCCGCTTTGCCGAAGACAAAGGGTATCTCGAAAACCGGAGTACCAATACCATTAAAAATTACTATCGCTACGAAAAAGAATTTAGCGCAAGTACCGATGAGGTAATCAACTATTTCAGTCAAATTCCCTTTCTCAACGGTGGGTTGTTCGAATGCCTGGATGCTAAGATAAAGGACGAAAGAATTTTTTACTGGGATGGATTTAGCCGAAATCCAAAGCGTCAGGCACGGGTGGCCAACGAACTGTTTTTTGCTGAAACAAAAGTAGTGGACCTCAGCAGCGAATATAACGATACACGGATGAAAGCAGTCAAAGTATCGGGTATTATTGAAATTCTGAAACGCTATAACTTTACGGTGGAAGAAAACACCCCCATTGATGTGGTAGTGGCGCTCGACCCCGAGTTGCTGGGCAAAGTATTCGAAAATCTGCTGGGTGCATACAATCCCGAAACACAGGAAACAGCCCGCAAACAAACCGGTTCGTTTTATACCCCGCGCGAGATTGTGAGTTATATGGTCAACGAAAGTCTGATAGCTTATTATCAAACTCAAGTACCCGAAGTGCCCGAAATGGAACTTCGCAATTTGTTCAGTTACGAAGATAAAACCTACGAAATATCAAATACACAGCGCGAACAACTCATACAGGCCACTTTCGACTGTAAAATTCTCGACCCGGCCTGCGGGTCGGGAGCCTTCCCCATGGGCATACTGCAACAAATGGTACATGTGCTCAGAAAGCTCGATCCCGACAATGAACACTGGAACAGTGTGATAATGGCTGAAGCAATGAAAGATTTTGAAGAAACTGAAAGATTGAGCGACGAAGACAGGGAGGATCTTTTAGCTGAAATAGAAAAAACTTTCGATGATGGACTGAATTATCCGGACTATGCCCGTAAACTGCACCTGATTGAAAATTGTATTTATGGCGTTGATATTCAAAGTATAGCTGTACAAATAACCAAATTACGTTTCTTTATATCGCTTGTGTGCGAGCAACGGAAAAGCGGCACAGAATCCGATAATTATGGCATCAGACCCCTGCCAAACCTCGAAACGAAATTTGTGGCAGCTAATACGCTGATAGGACTGGAAAAAACAGATGAAGATCTGCAACTCTTCAACGATGATCGAATTAAGAATTTGATTGACAAACTGCAACATGTTCGCCATCGACAGTTTTTGGTAACTCACGCAGCTGAGAAGAAACGATTACGGGAGAAAGATGATACGTTGAGGGTCGAAATTGAAAACGAAATAACAAAACTGTATGTAAAACACAAAGACGAAAATAAATCCTTTTACCAGCGGCAAAAAGCATTCGCTGAAAAAAAACTGGAACTGTTAGATAAAACGATCGAGCGCAGCTCTTCATCGACCAATATCTTTGGCGAGATCATTACTAAAACCTATAAACCCAGCGATAAAAGCAAAAAAGAATTAAAGGAAATCATAAATTCAGCAGCGAAAAAAATAGAAGAATCAAGCGATTATTCCCGCCTCGGAGTGGTGGTAGCTCTTGCCCGCCAAATTACCTCCTGGAACCCTTACGACCAGAATGCCTCTTCCCCTTTCTTCGACCCCGAATGGATGTTTGGAATTAAAGAGGGATT
>DAONDU010000149.1:0-6228 GCA_035402725.1 Paludibacteraceae bacterium
ATCTTCAATTAACCTTAAATCTAATACCATGAAAAACACAGTGCAAAGATACAACGTTTTTATGTTATAGAACATAAAACGACCTTATTTTTTGTTGAATATATTGATATTTAACTTAAAATGTCACTTCTAAAAACTTTTATACCTTTGAAGAGGCATTTTTTTATTTTAATCAGATATCAAACGATGTTTTTTAAATAAAATCCTATTATCCATCGCTTATGAGAACCAGCTTTATTACCGAAATCAGTGAAATTGAAGAAATTCTCGAAGGACTACACACTTGTTTTGTCGGCATGAACGAAGAAGATGGCAGCCCTTATGTCATCCCGATGAATTTTGGCTATGCCGACGGAAATATAATCCTGCATTCGGGACCGCACGGTAAACACCTGGACTTGCTTGCCAGGGACAACCGCGTATGTGTCACTTTCTGCACGGAGGACAACAAGCTTATGTGTCAGCATCCCGATGTGGCTTGCAGTTACAGTGTGGCATCGAAGAGTGTTTTGTTCAGGGGAAGGATAGAATTTGTGGAGGATATAGCCGAGAAGGAGCGATTATTAAAGGAATTTATGAAACACTATACTTCGCGTGAATTTACCATCTCGGCACCGGCAATCCGCAATGTGAAAGTTTGGCTGCTCCGTCCCGAAAAGATTACCGCGAAAGCTTTCGGTCAGAATTTCAGGAATACTAAATCACCAGTCTAGGGGAATAGCTTGTTTATCAGCAGCGAATCCATTTTGTAGTGGTCGTAGCAATACTGTACACTACCGTCTTTGCCCCTGAAGCAGGTTTTGTAGTCAAGCAGAACTGTCACTCCGGGGTTTAATTCTATCCGGCTCATTTTTTTACCCTTGCCCTCCGTTTCGAAGTACTCGCGTCCCTGACGTGTGAGTGGTTGTCTGTCGATAGAGTAAAGTATCTGATCCTTAAGCAGGTTTCTTTTGTTGACCTGCTTTTTGCTGGTAGTATCTATGTCGTTCATGCAAAAATAGGCTAGTTCAAGCGGTCTTTCCACACGCACGCAGCCATGACTTACGGCGCGGTAATGTCTCTGGAATACGCTTTTGGCATTGGTGTCATGCAGATACACGTTGAACGGATTTGAAAAATTAAATTTTATCCTCCCCAGTGAATTGCCTTCTCCGGCATCCTGCACAATCACATAGGGCTGATACTTTTTACTGATGCTGCTCCAGGGTACCGAATATTCACTCACCGCCTCACGGTTTTTGTACACTTTCATCCGGTTGCGGCTGATGTAAGACGGGTCGCTGATCATTTTCCGGCTGATTTCATTGATAATGATACTGCTTGGTACTGTCCATGTCGGATTGAGCACTACTTCATACATTTTTCCGTAAAGCAGGGGAGTTTTATGTTTGGGCGGCTGACCCACACACACTTTCATGGTGTTCGTCACCGTATCGCCGCGCATAGTCCGCAGCATCATGTTGGCAACATTCACTTCCACGAACTTATTGCTGATGTGGTTTTTGGGTTTCCAGCGTAACCGCTCCAGGTTGATGGCAACAATCTGACTGCGTTTTTTGAAATTTATATTCAGTGCACTGATGGTCGGATTGCCTATTTCGTTATCCTGTATCAGGTTGTTTTGTTTTCGGAACTGATTCAGGGCTTTCAGCAGGTGTTCGTCAAAACGGGTATATATGCTGTCCCATTTCGGACGGAAGGGTAACTCGCCGCTAATCATCAGCCGCCTGGCTATGAGCGGTACCGAAGGGTGTTTCCTGTTCAGTTTGATTTGCTCATCGGCGGGCATCAGCGGGACATGCCGGAATGTCGAATCGCTGAGTTTACGAATCTTCCGAAGTTCTGCCTGTAGAATCTTGTATTCGCCAGAGACCGGTTGCACGCTGCGCAGGTAGTATCGCAGTGAATCCGGATTGGAGAAGATCTGCCGGATAAAGGCGCTGTCCGGTTGCCGGGGAGCAATGAAGTAATCGTCAGGGTAAAGTTTTACGGGATTGTAACAGCCGTATTGCAATCCCGAGCAGTAGCTGTAGTAACTTTGGGTGGCCTGAATTTCCAGCTGAGCGAGATGCTGGTAGTCAATATTCGTGGTATCTGTTTTTGAAAGCAGGTCGAGTATTTTCTGTGCTCCGAATCGTCCGGGTGTTAATCCGTGTTCATCCGCGTGCTGCAGGAATGAATCGAGCAGAAGAATACGTTCGTTAAATTTCGTGGTATTGTTAAACCAGAACGAATTGTATGCTCTCGGCAGATAAACCTGCTGAAGCAAAGAAAAGTTTGTTGAATCAGAAGCATTGACCGCATCGAGCATGGCCAGGCTGAAGGATGCGCTGTCCGGTATGCTGGTATTCCTTTTTGTAGTCATGTCGGAATTATTCTGGCAAAACAGGACGGATAAGGAAAGAATGACGGGTAAAATAAACAGATGGCTTTTTTTCATACAGAAAAACGGTTGTTGAATTAAATATCTGAAAAAAAGAGCAGTAACAATACAAAGGTATATAAAAATTTTGAAAAATGACCAAACGGTTTTTCACTCAATTTGCATTTACCTGCTAAATTCACACGTTATTAAGCAGACTCAAAGCAGGTTTATCTTTTTAACGAATTTGTTTGCCGAAGATTTTCTGTTGTATTCAATCAACGGCTGGCTTTTTTGAATTAGATTTGCATTCCCGTATGAATTTCTTTATATACAGAAGTTTATTTCAAATCTTTGGCATAACTATTGAATTAATATTATGCAGTCAAAGCCAAATTAAATATAAATTAAAGATATATAACTTGTTACGCTGTTGGCATGATTTATTTTCCGGAAACGACGATTCTCGGGACTGACAAAATGGCAGAAAAATAAATTGAAAATGTGACATAAATAGCGTAATAAGGACATAAAGACAGATGATGAAAAGATACGACAATTTATTTTCAAATGATATGATGGGTTCATCGGAGGTTTTCCCGATCATTTCGCTCGAGGACAATCCTACCGATATTAATCTCAGTTCGGGTGATGTATTGCCTATACTCCCGCTGCGTAATATGGTGATATATCCGGGTGTACTGGTGCCGGTTTCAGTGGCACGCCCCAAATCGTTGCGGCTGATTCGTCAGGCGCAGGATAACGACGGATTAATAGGCGCCTGCACCCAGATGGATAAGAAGGTAGAGGATCCTACCCTCGAACAGCTTTACAAAACAGGGGTGGTCGCTCAAATTGTCAGGTTACTCGAAATGCCCGACAATACCACTACGGTTATTCTCGAAGGAAAAAAACGTTTTCAACTGGGCGAACAGGTTTCCACGAAACCCTATTTGAAAGCAGTCGTTCATCTTCTGGATGAAGCGCTTCCCGATACCACCGACAAACTTTTTATCGCCCTCACTTCGTCCATACGCGATTTGGCTATCAAAATCATCGAAAACTCAGGAATTATTCCGCAGGAAATGGCTTTTGCAATCCGGAATATCGAAAATCCGGTGTTCCTGATTAACTATATCTGTTCCAACTTCGGGCTGGATGTGAACGAAAAACAGCGCCTGCTCGAAATTGATGAGGTCATGGAACGGGGGTATCAGTTGCTGAGTTTGCTCAACAAAGAATCACAGCTGCTCGAAATAAAAATGACCATCCAGAATAAAGCAAAGGAAGGCATCGATCAGCAGCAACGTGAATATTTCCTGCAGCAGCAGATGAAAACCATTCAGAATGAACTGGGGGAAGGATCACCGGAACAGGATGTGGAAGATTTCAAAACACGGGCTAAATCCAAAAAATGGTCGGATAATGTTGCCAAGATCTTTGATAAGGAACTGAAGAAACTGGAACGTATGAGCCAGCATTCGCCGGAATATACCACGCAGCTCAACTACGTGGAAACGATGCTCGATCTGCCGTGGAACGAATATACCAAAGATAATTTCAACCTGAAGAATGCTAAAAAGGTTCTCGACAGGGATCATTTCGGGATGGACACGGTGAAGGAGCGTATCCTCGAACACCTGGCGGTTCTTAAGCTGAAAGGCGATATGAAGTCACCCATTATTTGTCTGTACGGACCTCCGGGGGTGGGCAAAACCTCTCTCGGAAAATCCATTGCCACATCCCTCAACCGGAAATACATCCGAATGTCACTGGGTGGACTGCACGACGAAGCCGAAATTCGCGGTCACCGCCGTACCTATATAGGAGCCATGCCGGGTCGTATCATGCAAAACATCAAAAAAGCCGAATCTGCCAATCCGGTGTTCGTGCTTGATGAAATTGATAAGGTTAACGCCGACTATAAGGGCGATCCTTCGTCGGCTCTGCTCGAAGTGCTCGATCCTGAACAAAATACCGCGTTTCACGATAATTACCTCGATATTGATTTCGACCTCTCGAAAGTGCTCTTTATTGCTACAGCCAATAACCTGAATACCATTCCCCGGCCGCTGCTCGACCGTATGGAACTGATTGAGGTGAGCGGTTATACGCAGGAAGAAAAAGTGGAAATTGCCGTTCGTCATCTGGTGCCCAGGGAACTGGAAAACCATGGACTGAAGGCCGAACAATTTGTACTGACAAAACCGCTGACCAATCAACTGATCGACCAGTACACCCGTGAGTCGGGAGTGCGAGAACTCGACCGCAAGATTGCCGCGCTGATGCGTAAAGTGGCTAAGAATGTGGCGATGGGTACGAAATACAATGTAGAACTCACTTCCGAGGATCTCAAATCCTACCTGGGAGTGCCTCGTTATAGCCGCGATAAATACGAAGGCAACAGCTATGCGGGAGTCGTTACCGGACTGGCCTGGACCAGTGTGGGCGGTGAAATTCTGTTTATCGAAAGTAGTCTGAGCCCCAGCAAATCACCGGCACTTACACTCACCGGTAATCTGGGTGATGTGATGAAAGAATCGGCTATGCTCGCGTTACAGTATATCAAAGCTCACACGAACGAACTCGGTATCGACCAGAAAATGATTGATGAAAACAGCGTACATGTGCATGTGCCCGAAGGAGCCATCCCCAAGGACGGACCATCGGCAGGCATCACAATGACTACTGCCCTGGTATCCGCGTTCACCCGCCGCAAAGTGCGCAGCAATACAGCCATGACCGGTGAAATTACCCTGCGTGGCAAAGTGCTGCCTGTGGGAGGTATCAAGGAGAAAATTCTGGCTGCCAAACGGGCGGGAATAACCGATATCGTTATCTGCGAGGAAAACCGCAAGGACATCGAAGAAATAAAAAACACCTACCTCAAAGGGCTGAAATTCCATTATGTAACCGACATCATGGAGGTAATCAATTTTGCCCTGCTGGAGGAAAAGGTAAAATAATTCCCAACAGAAAACCAACTACAGACAGGTTTGTACATATATTGTATGAACCTGTTTGGCGTTTAAAAGAGAATTGACAATGTGCTAATGTACCAATGTGTAAATTTGAAGATGTGCCAATTTGAAAATGAATAACTTATCATTGGTGAATAATAGAACTATAAACAATGAACTACAAATGAAAAATTATGAATGATGCCTTCACTAATCACTAACCACTAATCACCAGTTATCAGTCACTAATCACTATTCTCAAAAAAATCAGGACTTTACCTGTTGCCATTTAAAAAATAGTTGTATTTTTGCGCTGTATGAATACCGAAATACTAACAGCAGTAGCGTTGGGGATTGGTCTGAGTGCCAGCACGGGTTTCCGTGTCTTTCTGCCGATGCTGGTGGCAAGTGTTGCCGCTCATTTTGGTATTTTACCCTTATCCGACAGTTTTCTGTGGCTGGGAAGCTGGCCTGCCATCATCAGTTTTGGTACTGCTACAGTAGTCGAAGTGGCAGCATATTATATTCCTTTTGTCGATAATCTGCTTGATACCATCACCACACCGCTGGCTGTGGGAGCAGGAACGCTGTTAATGACTTCGGTGCTGCCTGTCGATAATGATTTGCTGAAATGGATTGCCGGTTTTGTAATCGGCGGGGGAGCCGCTGCTACTATTCAGAGCGGAAGTGTTGTTTCGCGGCTCACTTCCAGTAAGTTTACCGCCGGCACCGGAAATCCGGTAGTATCCACCGGCGAAAATGTGGCTGCTTTGGGAACTTCCATCCTCACACTCTTTATTCCCGTTATCATTGCGGCTGCTTTTATTTTGCTGTCGGTGTTTATTTTGTATCAACTTTTCCGCTGGCGAAAATCAAAAAGAGAACACAAAGTTCAGTAAGCGTAAC
>DAONDU010000150.1:0-6187 GCA_035402725.1 Paludibacteraceae bacterium
CATCACTGTACATCCTTCCAAACCAGGGTCCCCGGTTAAATCCAACCGGCAACTCACCCACCTCCTGAATTTCGACATCAAGCCCCCATTTCCGGAGTTGCGCAGCGACCCAGTATGTAGCATTTTCATAAGCATCAGATCCAATTGGACGAGCCCCTATCCTGTTGCTGAGTATATCCAGATGCTGCATGGTACGATTATCAGTTTTACCCATCAGCATTATTTTTTCGGTTACTTTGTTTTGGGCGCTTACAACTAAGGGAAAAACTATCAGTATAGGTAATAGAAAAATCCTAAACTTACTTTTCATATTTATCTGAGTATTTTTTTAAACGATTTAACAAAGGTAATAAAACGTGAGAATATATCTTAATTTAATCTTTAAATTTTTAACACCATCAGGATAAAATCAAACTATATGAATTAAAACTTTGTTTTGTAGATATACGAACTTCACAGTTGATCTAAATGGACAGGATTATAAAGAAATATTATTCGCTGGTTAAGAAATTTCAAAAACACGATAAAGATATTTCGGAAAAAGGGATTCATAAAAAGAGAATCATACTTTGCAAAGTACGTTCCATATTGTCGGCTCTGGATATTAAAGATAAAAAAATCAGGAATGGGAAAAAGGCATTTCGTCTGATGGGTAATATCCGAAATATTCAAATTCAGATTGTCATACTGCAACCGTCCGAAAAAGAGAAAGAAATAAGTAGATACCTTGATTATCTTGATAAAAAACAGAATAAATCCAGAAGCAAGTATTATACGTTTATCAAACAGAAAAAAATCCGTTTCCCTACAATAAACAGGCATCATAACATCAACATTGACAACATCAAATCACAAATAGCTTTGCTGCACGACAATCTGATACAAAATATTTCTTCAATAATAGTGTATGATGCCGCTGCAATTCATAAAATCAGGAAGTCATTCAAAATATTTCGCTATATGATTGAAAATCTTTCCATTGTAATCGATATTGACAAGAATGTTATTGACAAACTAAAAGAATTTCAGGATAAATTGGGTGAAATACAAGATTATAGTATGTTAACTAAGGGAATAAAAGAATTTAACCGAGAAAACAAGAACTCCCCTATTGACTATTTTCAATTTGAAAATTATTTAAATAAACTGATCAGCAATTTTTCGGAGGAGATTGACAGCTTAATAGCTTTCTGTAACCAAACCAGACAGCTTACATCTGAATAAACATCAGTATGTAACAATCTCAGAAAGTCTGTGTAAAGCAGATTGCCTTGAGGTACAACAGATTTTTCATCCTATTATCAAAATGAATAGTTGATGCTAATATTGTGTTCGGTACAAGAAAAATCCATTTCATCAAAAAAAACATAATGTGTATGCCGGTGATACTGTCGGCCTTGCAAGGAAATACTGGTTCGTGGACTTAACTGATAGTTTATCTTCAATCCAATTAAATTAAGACTAGTCTTACTTTGATCACCCTGTATATTTAGTTGCATGATTTCTGCTTTGGTAAGTTTCATCGAATATAACGATTTTGCAGCCCCTTTCCAGGTATAAATCTGGTAATTTTCAGCATTCAGGCTGAAAATAAGCTTTCTAGACGGAATAAATTCATAGAAAAACTTAAATCCAAAACCGCTGCCTGTGTTGTAATCCTTATCATCAAAGTTAAAGTAATCTGACATACTTGCTCCTAAACCAATGCCATTTGCATAAAGTCTGACTTTCATCTCAGTATTAAGATATTTTCTATACCAAATAAGGCCAGGTCCTATTGCAGCGGCTTCTGAAATATAGAAAGGAGTGAGTACCGAACCATCATTCATGTTCAATTTCAGATTGTAATAATCGAAATGCTGAAATAAACCGGCACTCAAACTTGTATTTCTAACCGAAAGTAAATTGTGAACTCTCAGCGCACCAATTCCACAGATTTGGCTGGCCCTGATTTTACCTGACAATAATTCAAACTGTCCTCTCAAAAGCATCCATTCATAAGGTTTTCTGATTGTATTTTTCAGAATATCGCCATACTCAAGCTGTCCTCTGGCAAGCACTCCAACATCATTACGACCTGATTTTTCTCTTAAATATATAATACCGGTGTCAAATTCAAAATCAACCGGTTCTGTGGGTAAGAGATTTCCTTTTTTGCGACTAAAAGTCCATGCTTTTCCCGAAACAAGTCGGGTTAAAAAACGTGAAGGAGATAACAAACCTGCAATTACTTCCCTCCCAACCCTTTCAAAACCGATTGAACGGTTATCGAGAATCATGTCTGATATTCTGAAAGTCATTTCTCCGAGCGATGATCCGCCAATGGTTGTAGTTATCAGATCATTAGCTGAAGGAGGCTCGTTTTCATGAAAATACTCCCACGAAAGGCTGCCTAAAAAATTGAAAGGAATAGTTTCGTAGAAGTTGTATCCATACATACGGGCACTGTTATGGAGTACAGAACCATGGTAGGGATGCCAGAAAAAGTTTGTTGAAAATTCATCGGTATCCCAGACTGGAAGTTGATTTAGATTTTTCCGGATTGTAATCAGATTAACTTTGGCAAAATCAGCATTCAAAATAAACAAATCAAAGCCGGATACGCTAAAATTGCACAGGTTATCGAGAGCGATTACTCTCCAGGGCTGTCTGCCAACAATTTTCTGAACTGAATCCCTACTGGTAGTATCTTCTACGTTTAGGGTTTCATAATCCAGGTTATTCATTGATCGTATTGGCAGGATGAATAAGTAAACAAAACAGATAAATGTTATAATCCCTTTCACTGCAATTAATTATATGCGACAAACTGCACCATTAATACAAGCGAAAATCAGTATATACATTTCGGTTATTTGGATCTAACCAAAATTTAATTATATAATATATAACAAATATATTACAGACTAGTTTAACAAACTAATTGAGAAATAACTCATTGATTTTCAGCATTTGCAGACAAGTTATTAATTCATAACCAACAAAAAATTAATAAGCAGATATATTATTTCAAAAAAAAACGGAGTTAATCTTACGACTAACCCCGTTCTTATTATTTATTTTCAGTTAATATTTCATTCGCCAACACGCTGCACTTCACCCTTTTCTATCTTTTCCTGAACAATCGCGTCAAGCACAGCTACTGCAGTCATGTTAACTATGCTGCGAACAGAACTTTCAACATCCAGAATATGAACCGGTTTGCTCAGCCCCATCTGGATTGGTCCGATTGTTTCTGCTAATCCCAGTTCAAGCATCATTTGTTGTACCATGTTTGCCGAGCTAAGATTTGGAAAAATCAACGTGTTAACATCTTTACCTTTCAAACGGGAGAATGGATATTTACGATCGCGAAGTTCTCTATTCAAAGCGAAATTCGCCTGCATTTCACCGTCGACCACCATATCAGGATAGCGTTCTTGTAACACCTGATTCACTTTATGAACACTTGCAGGACTACCTTCTATATCTGAACCAAAATTGGAATATGAAAGCAACGCCATCACCGGTTCGTGTGCAAAGAACTTCACGGTATCGTAAGTCAGTTTGGCTACATCAATAATAACTTCGGTTGATGGATGACGATTGAACAATGTATCAGCAAGGAAGTAGGTTCCCTTTTTGGTATTCATGATGTGCATGGCACCAATATTGTTTACTCCGGGACGGGCACCAATAACCGTTTTCGCTGCTTTCACCGAATCTTCGTATTTTGTAATAACACCTGTAATGAGCGCATCCGCTTCTCCGGTTTCAACCATCATCATTCCAAAATAGTTGCGTTCATACATCTTTTCAAACGCTTCCTCAAAAGTCATTCCTTCACGACTGCGTTTTTTGGCAAGTAATTTTGCATACCTAATTCGGCGTTCCTCTTCTCTGTCATGACGGAGATTAACAATTTGTATACCAGTCAGGTCAATACCGTTTTCGGCTGCCACATTTGCAAGCTTTTCTTCGTTACCAAGCAATATCGGGATACAAATACCCTCTGCAAGAGCTGTTTCAGCAGCTTTGAGCATATTGATATGCAATGATTCTGAAAATACAACCCGTTTTGGATTCTGTCTGGCAGTATCGTAGAACCGGCGAAGCATTTTGTTGTCAAGCCCCATTAACTTACGAAGTTGTACCTCATATGCATCCCAATCCTCAATTTTCTTAGCAGCTACTCCCGAATCAATGGCAGCTTTTGCCACTGCCGGAGCAACGGTTGTGAGCAATCTGGGATCGAGCGGTTTCGGAATAATATAATCCCGGCCAAAACTGATTTTCTTCATATTATAAGCTGAATTTACAACATCCGGAACCGGTTTTTTTGCAAGTTCAGCAATTGCCTTAACGGCAGCAACTTTCATATCTTCATTGATGGCACTGGCACGTACATCAAGAGCACCACGGAAAATATAAGGAAAGCCAAGCACATTGTTAATCTGATTAGGATGATCGGAACGTCCGGTCGCGAAAACAATATCAGGACGAGCTGACATGGCAACTTCGTAGGCAATTTCCGGATTTGGATTAGCCAAAGCAAACACAATCGGGTTTTCATTCATACTTTGTACCATTTCGGGGGTCAGCACATCTGCAACAGATAAACCCAGAAAAACATCCGAACCTTCTACAGCCTGAGCCAGGGTATCGATATTTCGTGACGTTGCAAAAGGTTTTTTCCGGTTATTCAAATCGGTACGTTTTGTATTTATTACACCTTTTGAATCAACCATTACGATATTTTCGAGTTTAGCCCCAAGCGCCATATATAGTTTTGTACAGGAGTTAGCTGCAGCTCCGGCCCCATTTACCACAATTTTTACATCCTCAATTTTCTTCCCTATTATTTCAAGCGCGTTGATAAGACCTGCAGCTGAAATAATGGCTGTACCGTGCTGATCATCATGCATTACCGGAATTTTGAGTTCTTCTTTCAGCCTTTCTTCAATCTCAAAACATTCAGGCGCTTTGATATCTTCCAGATTGATACCTCCAAACGTCGGTGCAATGGCTTTCACTACTTGTATAAATTTTTCCGGATCTTTTTCATCAACTTCAATGTCAAACACATCAATACCTGCAAAAATCTTAAATAGTAATCCTTTACCTTCCATTACCGGTTTGCCGGCCACAGCTCCGATATCACCCAAACCAAGTACAGCTGTACCATTTGAAATAACAGCGACCAGATTACCTTTTGAAGTATAATCGTACGCATTTGAATTATCTTTTTCAATTTCAAGACACGGTTCGGCTACTCCGGGCGAGTATGCCAGTGATAAATCGCGCTGAGAACTGTAAGGTTTGGTGGGTACAACCTCAATTTTTCCCGGCTTGCCCTGCGAATGATATAGCAGAGCATCTTCTTTTGTTAATTTTGCCATTATTATTTTATATTGTTATTTATTCAGTATTTTTACTTTTGATATTTCCCGCAAAGGTACTCTTTATTTTTCATTTCGTAATGAAACCTATTCGTTATTTTAACAATTATTTATCGAAATGATGATCATCAAAGTACTTCTTAAAACGGTGTCCCCACCTGAAGCCTAATTGTTGAAATTTCCTAACCACGGGATGGTCGGATGTTAGTGTTCCCGGTACATTTATATCCAGTTTGGCGCCCTCAGGAACGTTCGGTTTGTGTTGATAGGGTGACTTGTATCGGATAGGATTGAAAAAGGGATTGATGTCAATAGCCATTCCGGTGGAATGCTTTGATTTTTTAGAGCTGTTTGAAACATTTCGGTAGCAAAAACCGGAGGAATTATTGGCGGCCATTGATTTTTTATCATCCCAGTCGTATCTGACAATGGGAACAACCTGATAAACCGGAAAGTGTTCCTTTAGCATAAATTCGAAGATTTCGACAATATCCTGAGCAATTTTCCTGTTTACGACCACCTGTCCTCTATGTATCTTATTATCTGTTGAATAATACTTTACATCCAGCAAAACTAATTCTTTTAAAATCTTTTCAGGTGCTTCAGATCCCGCTATTGCTTCTTCAAATGTATAATTGCAGTCCGGAATTTCTACAGATTTCTCATTCATGACTGTATCTGTGACCACAGTTTTCTCTTTACTCTCATTTCTCTCTTTTTTGCCACATGAAAAAAATATTATTTCAATAATTATAATCATTGTTGTCCGCTAAAAGCGGAAATTATTTTTTAATTCAATCAGCAGGGCT
>DAONDU010000151.1:0-6134 GCA_035402725.1 Paludibacteraceae bacterium
CAAGGGATCAACGTATGTAACTTTTTCATACAATCATTTTTGGGATTCAGGCAAATCAAACCTGCTTGGATTAAGCGAAGATACTACTATAGGTCTTTACATAAGCTATCATCACAACTGGTACGACCATTCCGACTCACGTCACCCGCGTGTAAGGTTTTATTCTGCACATGTTTACAACAATTACTACGATGGCATTGCAAAATATGGCGTGGGTGCCACGATGGGCTCGTCGGTATTTGTCGAAAACAATTTTTTCCGAAATTGTAAGTACCCGATGCTAACTTCCATGCAGGGCACTGATATTTATTATGACTCCGGCGGTACATTTTCGGGCGAAGACGGCGGTACAATCAAGGCCTTCAACAATAGTATCAGCGGGCAAACACGTTATGTACCTTACGATGCTGCCAACTTTCCGGTGGAATTTGATGCTATCGAAACCAACACGCGGGAACAGACTATCAGCAACACCATCAAATCGAAACAGGGTGCAAATGTTTATAATAATTTTGATACTGATGCTTCGCTCTATGTCAAAACCTTCATTCCGGATGAACCTGAAGCCGCCAGAAACAAGGTAATAGTCTATGCCGGACGTGTAACCGGCGGTGATTTGAAATGGACGTTCAACAATTCGGTGGATGATGCTTCTTACGCCGTTAATACAGGTTTGAAAGCTGCTCTCACAGCATACAAAACAAAACTGGTAGCAGTTCAGGGCGAAAATACATCTCCCGAAAGTACTCAGACGCTGACTTCATCCGGAAATCACAATCAGACAGTTAGCGTGGGTTCTGCAATAACCGATATCGTTTTTACCTGGGGAGGTGATGCAACTGATGTTACTGTTACGGGCTTACCGGCATCGGGTATTACCTATGTGAAAAATCCGGCCACCAAAACAATTACAGTTTCAGGCAATCCTTCGGCAACGGTAACTTTCGCTGTTACTACAACGGGTACATCAGTTACTCCGGTAAGTATTACCGGAACGATAGAAGTAACTCAGTCAACAGGTGGTACGTCATTTATTCACAACTTTACAACCGATGGTAAAAACAGCACTTTCTATACTATAACCGGTAACCTTTCTACCAGTTATGGAACGGTAAGTTACAATGAATTAACACTGACGCAGTGTCTGAAAATGGAAACTAGTACCAATATTTCATTCACAACGCAACAAAAATCAACCTTAACCCTGGTTTACAATAAAACCTATACAGGAACAATAAAAATAGACGGTGTAACTTATACACCTTCAAATACAGATGGAATTGTAACAATAACGTCACTACCGATTGGTTCACATACCATTCTGAAAGGCTCCGGTTCCGGTTATCTCTTCTACATGAGTATTGTTTATGAAAATTCAACAGATATAGTAAATTCTGAATTAACAGATATAAAAATATATCCCAATCCGGTTACCGATAAACTGAATATCATTTCTCCCAACAGACTACATTTCGTAGAAATTTATACCTTTAGCGGACAATTGATATTTAAAGTCAACGGGAATATGTCTCAAGTGGATATTAGTAAACTATCTAAAGGAAATTATATTGTGAAACTTGTTTCTGAAGCTGGTGTGGTTTCAAAACTAATCATGAAAGAGTAATCATATTATTATGAAAATGTCATATTTAATTGTCTTATGCAGCTTTTTAATACTTGCTACACCAGCCAGGACGCAAATATCTGACACCTGGATTTCTGATCAGGGTAATGGTACTTATAGAAATCCGGTTCTGAATGCTGACTATTCCGATCCGGATGTGTGCAGGGTAGGCGATGACTACTTTATGACTGCATCGAGCTTCAATTGTGTACCCGGTTTGCCAATTCTTCATTCGGGTGATCTGGTCAACTGGCAGCTCATTGGACATGCCCTGAACCGTCTGATGCCTGAAGAAGTTTACACACATTCGCAGCACGGCAATGGAGCGTGGGCGCCATCCATCCGTTTTCACAACGATGAATTCTACATATATTATCCCGACCCTGATTTTGGCATTTATATGCTGAAAGCAAAAAATGCCACAGGTCCCTGGTCAGACCCGGTGTTGGTCAAAGCCGGTAAAGGATTGATTGATCCTTGTCCGCTCTGGGATGACGACGGACGTGTTTATCTTGTTCATGCCTATGCAGGTAGTCGGGCTGGAATAAAAAGCATCCTGGCTGTGGCTGAAATGAATGCCGATGGAAACAAAATTATTAGTCCAAGTCGTACAGTCTATGATGGTCACGAAGTCGATCCAACCATTGAAGGACCAAAATTCTATAAACGAAACGGCTACTATTATATTTTTGCTCCGGCTGGTGGTGTTGCAACTGGCTGGCAGGTGGTGCTGAGATCTCAAAACGTGTACGGACCTTATGAACGCAAAGTGGTTATGGCTCAGGGAAAAACCGGTGTCAACGGGCCACATCAGGGTGCATGGGTGGAAACACGGCAAGGCGAAGACTGGTTTATTCATTTTCAGGACAAAGGTGCCTGTGGACGTGTTGTACATTTACAGCCGATGGCTTGGAAAGACAATGGATTTCCGGTAATTGGTGTTGATAAAGACGGTGATGGATGTGGTGAGCCTGTACTAGAGTACAAAAAACCAAAAATTACAGGCAATTTCGCAATTCAAACTCCTCCTGAAAGCGATGAATTTAATGGTGAGTTTGGTTTTCAGTGGCAGTGGCATGCCAATCCGCAAGACTGGTGGAGCTTTTCGGATGTCCGGAAAGGGATACTGACCTTATTCTCAGTTTCTTTGCCGGATAACAGTAAAAATTTATGGGACGTCCCAAATTTACTCCTTCAGAAATTTCCTTCAGATAAATTTACAACTACTGTAAAATTTAATTTTATTCCGGACGAACGGTTTGACGGCGAAAGGGCTGGTCTTGTCATAATGGGATTGGATTATGCATTGCTTTCCATCGAAAAAAAGAAGGAAGGTTTTTCTATTTCACAAAATGAGTGCTTGGGTGCAGAAAAAGGTAACACCGAAATAAAAAATGAAACTGTTTCTGCAGAAAAATCCGAGGTTTTCTTCCGTGTGAATGTAACTCAGGATGCCATGTGTTTCTTTTCGTACAGCGCAGATGGAAATAAATACACCAACATCGGAAAACCGTTTAAAGCTCGTGAAGGTAAATGGATTGGAGCAAAAGTGGGCGTTTTCTGTTCGAGACCCCTGAAAAATAACGATGGCGGCAAAATGGAAATTGACTGGTTCAGAATAAGTAATTAATAATCGACCTGGTAATGTTACGCAAACTTACATTATATATACTGTTCACAGGCTTTTGTGCTCTTACTGCAGCTCAAAACAAAACAAATTCTCCTGTTCCCCGGGATACAAGTTATACATTATATAGTACAGTAATAAAAATCCGCAAGAATTATCCGGATGCGAGGTTGGTCTCTCCGGCTATTCCCCGCGATATTATTACATATAAAAATATTATTTACAAAACTATTCCTCAAACACCTTACGGAAAACGGAAGTTGTATCTAAACATTTACAGACCTTCAAAAATCGGCAGACTACCGGTAGTTCTGCTTATTCACGGAGGCGGATGGAGTTCCGGTTCGCCCCTGTTGCAGCAGTCAATTGCTGTTAGTCTGTGTATGAAAGGATTTGCAGCTGTTGCTGTTGAATATCGTCTGTCGCCCGAAGCAATTTATCCAGCTGCAGTCGAAGACTTGAACGATGCCCTTGCGTGGGTTTGTAATAACGCCCGAACATACCGTTTCGACAAAAATAAAATAGCCGTTCAAGGATGTTCGGCTGGTGGTCAACTTGCAGCTTTGCTCGGCATGAGGAATAAAGATCGTTTGATTCGGGCTGTAATTAATATCGACGGAATCTCCACTTTTATGGATCAGACAACCATTGACCGGGCTGAAAATTTTCGCAAAAACGGTGGAAAAATGCCTGCAGATATGCAGTGGCTTGGTGGAACTATGTCCGAGAAGCCGGAAGTGTGGAAGGATGCGTCTGCCGTTTATTTAGTAAACAGACATTCAGCGCCGGTTTGTTTTATCAACAGTTCTCTGTCGCGTTTTCACAACGGACGCGATGAGTTAATCCGTAAGCTCAAAAAATACAATATCTATTCCGAAGTTCATACTTTTGAGAATTCACCGCATTCGTTTTGGTTGTTTGATTCATGGCACCAACCTACTATTGATTATGCCTCTGATTTTTTAATGAAAGTATTTGCTGTGCAGAAAAATCACTAAGCATCCGGGTTCGTAGCAAATACATTGATTATATCTGTTTTAGTTTGAATGGTAATATCTTTCCGGGATATTTTCTGAATTATATATTGGAATGAGCAGGGGAGGAAGATCGTAAAAACGAAAAACCGCATTGTCACTTGTTGAGAAAACTCCTATAAATAGGATTTGAGGCATTGGTTCTTTCTGTAATCTGCTGTTCCGACGTATCGGAATACCTTGCGGCGCAGCCCGCCATAAAAACCGTTTGTTACTCATATAAAATTTCTGTTGAGTTTTCCAATCTCTGTACAATGCGGTTCACAAATATAATACTTTTTTCAGTACAAAGGTTCATTTTAGCGTTAATTTTTTTGTTAATTGTTGATACTAATCTGTGTATAAATTGCTTCTGAACGAAATATAAGCTAAAAAAACAGACATATTATTTCGGTATATGAAAGAAAAACTTTACTTTTGTGGTTCAAAAATAATCAATAATAAATCATAAAATATTTATGTCAAAAAAAGTAGTAGAATCTGCAGAACTTGAAAATGTGGAACGCGCTTTAAGTTCATCCGAAGCATTCATTGAAAAATATCAAAAACAAATTTTGATTGGTGTTGGTGTTGTGGTACTTGTCGTGTTAGCTGTAATGGCTTTCAATAACTTTTATCTGAAACCAAGAGAAGTTGCGGCAGAAAATGCCATGTACAAAACTCAGGAATACTTTGCCGTAGATTCTTTTAAAGTTGCGCTTGATGGCGACGGTAAAGATGTGATGGGCTTCAAAGACATTGCATCGGAGTACGGAATGACTGAAAGTGGCAACCTGGCTAATGCATATACGGGAATTTGTTATTATAAACTAGGTAAATATCAGGAAGCTGTAAAATACCTGACACAATACGATGCTGAAGATGATTTCTTTAAAACTACTATTATCGGTTTGACAGGCGATTGCTATGCCGAGATGGGAGAAACAGGAAAAGCTCAGGATTATTACAGCAAAGCTGTTGCTGAGAAGAATGAACTTAGTCCCATCTACCTGAAAAAAGCCGGTATCCTCTACGAAACAAAAGGACAAACTGCCGAGGCAGAAAAAATGTATCTTCAGATAAAAAATGATTATCCGAAAAGCATGGAAGCGGGTGACATTGACAAATACCTTGCCCGGGTACAAAAATAAAATTTTATTAAGCAATATATGTAAAGCTGCTTTCTGGTTCGGATAGCAGCTTTATTGTTAAATATCCTAATAATCAATTACAAATACATCAGATTATGGCTACGCAATACCACAATTTATCGACTTACGATCCGGATCTTATGCCCGACAAGGCAAAAGTTGCCGAGCAGAAATACGCCATTGCCGTGGCTGAATGGAACCCGGATATTACCGAAGCTTTACTTGATGGAGCTGTAAATACTTTACTTGAGAACGGAGCATTGATAGAAAACATTACAATCGTTCATGTTCCCGGTACTTTTGAGCTTAGCTTTGCAGCCAAACGATTTTATGAAGAATATTCTCAGGCCGACGGAGATAATAAAATACACAAATACTCAGCTATCATCGTACTCGGGTGTGTCGTGCAGGGTGAAACACCACATTTCAATTATGTTTGTCAAGGTGTAACAGCGGGTATCACCGAACTCAATCTCCGCCCAGATGGTTGTCCGGTTATTTTCGGTGTGCTGACTACCAATACATTACAACAAGCAAAAGACCGTGCCGGTGGAATGCATGGAAATAAAGGGGACGAAGCCGCAATTACTGCCATAAAAATGGCAAATATTGTTTGGTAATTTCAAAAATATAGCTATCTTTGCACTCGCTTTTGATAAGTCACTGGGCAGTTACCAGAGTGGCCAAATGGGACTGACTGTAACTCAGTTGTCTTTCGA
>DAONDU010000152.1:0-6133 GCA_035402725.1 Paludibacteraceae bacterium
ATGGAAGAACTTTCCGTGGCAAAGAATGCCTTTATCCGCCCTTCACCTTCAGCGGGTTCGCTGGGTGGTGTTGCCCGCAAAACACGTGAAAGCATTATCCTGTGCGAAGCAGCAGGTTTCGATGTGGTTTTTGTGGAAACAGTGGGAGTGGGGCAGTCCGAAACGGCTGTACATTCCATGGTCGATTTCTTTTTGCTTATTCAGCTGGCAGGTACCGGCGACGAACTCCAGGGTATTAAGCGTGGTATTATGGAAATGGCAGATGGCATTGCCATTAATAAATGCGACGGTACAAACATTGAAAAATCGCAGTTGGCGCGGCGACAATATCTTAACGCGCTGCATCTGTTTCCCCTGCCCGAATCGGGATGGAAACCCGATGTCGTTACCTGTTCGGCAATGGAACGATCGGGAATAGCAGAGGTATGGGAAATGGTGCTCAGGTACATCGGTTTTGTCCGTGACAATGGATTTTTTGAGATCAGACGCACCGATCAGGCCAAATACTGGATGTACGAAACCATCAATGACCACCTTAAATCGGGCTTTTACAACAACGATAAGATTCAAATCCTCCTCGAAGAAGCCGAAAGGCGGGTGCTGACTGATGAAGTAAGTTCGTTTGTAGCTGCGCGCCAGCTGCTCGATGCCTATAAATCATTGAACAGGTAGAATAAAAACATAACGGGAGATATTAGCACAAACTCATTTGTTCTATAATAATCCCTTGTTGTTTTTAGAAACGTTTTAAATTACTACCTTTGTGGCTGAAAACTTAAATGGAACAGAAATACCGCAGTTTTGGTTTTGTAGCCCGAAAATACCTAAATATGGTGATTGCAAGCCTGCGGAAATAGTCTGATCTTTGCAATGTAATATATAACCATATAGACTAAGTGTTAGTAAATTAGTAAGTATAAACTTCTGTCGGGACAACAGCCATCTGTTTCGGGGAAGTTTATTCTTTTTTTCGTTGAAATAATCCTGTAAAATACATCACGCCCATGTTTAAACAGCATAAATTTTCGGAAACAGACAAGATGAGTGATCTGATAAACGAGAATCATTCCCTGTTGCTTGTAATCAGACGTTTCGGATTGTCGCTGGGATTTGGCGATCATTTGGTGAAACAAGTCTGCTCGGAAAACGGAATTGATTGCCGTACTTTTCTGGCTGTTGTTAATTTCCTCACTGAAGCAAACTTTGAAGTGGATCATGATTACGAAGATATTTCCATCGGGTCACTCATTAATTACCTCAAGAATGCTCATGTATATTTTCTCGAATTCAAATTACCTCAAATTCGTAATAAACTG
The DNA here is from genome assembly GCA_035402725.1 of Paludibacteraceae bacterium. GTDB lineage: Bacteria > Bacteroidota > Bacteroidia > Bacteroidales > Paludibacteraceae > UPXZ01. Next base: position 1,317 of record DAONDU010000152.1, read on the forward strand.
ATTGAGGCTGTCAGCAGTCATGATCAGAATGTCCCATACCTTACCGTTTTTCTGAAATTCTTCGACGAATATGTATCGGAAGTCCGAAAACACATGGAATATGAAGATAAAGTTGCTTTTCCGTATGTTATCCGGTTGTTGAATGACGAACCGGGACTGATCTACAACATATCAGTTTTCAGGCATCGGCACAATGAAATTGAATCTAAACTCGTAGAGTTGAAAAATATACTCGTGAAATACTATCCCGACAAGGGCAACAATCCGCTGCTGACAGAGGTTTTGTTTGATGTGTTTTCGTGTGAAATGGATCTTGCCACACACAGTCAGGTCGAGGACTTTCTTTTTATCCCCGCTGTTGAAGCTGTTGAACGTAAACGCAATCTGAAGAAATGAACGGCAATCCACTGAAAATAGCTATTGTAGAACCTTCGGTAATTGTGCGGAGTGGACTTTCGGCCGTTTTGAAACGAATACCGGGTTACCGGATTCAACCTGTCGAGATTCTGACCATCGATTCAATGAATCACTATCTGAACATTCATAAGCCGGATGTGTTAATTATTAATCCGTCATTCTGGGGATATTTTGATATTGCTAAAATCAAAACGGAAACAACTAACGGCAGGATTATTTGCATCGCGCTTGTTTACTCTGTCATTGATGAGCATTTACTGCGCGATTATGATGAACGGATAAGTATATACGATACAGTCGATCAGATAAGGGAGAAATTCGAAAAGCTTTTCAGTTCGCCCCCGGTCGAAAATAGCGAAGAGCCAAATACACTGAGCACACGCGAAAAAGAAATTATTGCCTGTGTGGTTCGGGGAATGACTAATAAGGAAATTGCGCAAAATTTGTTTCTGTCCGCACACACGGTTATAACCCACAGACGAAACATTGCGCGAAAACTGGAAATACACAGTACTGCAGGTCTGACTATTTATGCCATTATGAATAAACTGGTGGAACTGGATGATATAAAGCTAAATAATTAAAAACTGATGAGGAAGTTTTTTAACTGAAAAGAGTTGGTTTTGTGATGCCGTTAATGATTTAATACGTAAATATACCTACTTGTAGTTAATGGTTTGCAACGAAATAGATATAAATAGTGATTTATGAGTTGGTTTCTTCGGAGTAATTTTGCCGTAAAGAAATCAATAAAAAAGTAATATATGAGATTAATAAATAAATCAGTATTTGCAGCTGTTTTAATCAGCACATTTTCAATAACCGGACTTTCAGCTCAGGAAGCCGACTCGGTTAAAAAAACGTCGCCTTTCACATTTGAAGCATCCTACATCGGCGATTTGGTCAGTAACTTCAGCGGAGGTATTAAAACCGGAACAACCTATCTGGGATTAGCCAATATTAAAGCCGGGTTTGACACAGAAAAAGCCAACTGGTGGAAAGGAGGTGAATTTTTTATAAATGTAGGTAACACACATGGAGGTGAGCCATCGGCAAACCTGGTCGGCGATTTTCAGGGAGTTTCCAATATTGAGGCCGGTAATCTCACTTTTATGTATGAACTCTGGTATAAACAAACTCTTGGTAAATTTGATTTAACAATCGGCTTGCAGGATTTGAACGCGAATTTTGCCGTAAGCGAAAACGGCGCGCTGTTTACAAACAGTTCCTTTGGCATTCATTCCAGCATTGCCGATAATATCACTTCTCCCATTTTTCCCTTAACCGCCTTAGGCGCGACATTGCAGTTCAGGATATCCGATACATTCAACTGGCAGGCAGCCTTTTTTGATGGAACACCCGACGATTTTGAGAGAAACCCCTATAATATCCATTGGAAACTGGGGAATGATCAGGGATTACTCGCTGTTACAGAATTTCAGATCAACAAAAGTCTAATAAAAGGTCGGGATGCGGTCTATAAACTGGGCACATATTATCATAAACATAACAACACGTCATTAAACAACTTTAAAAACGGTGGTTTTTATTTTGTGGCCGACCAGCAGATAACTGATAAACTGTCGCTTTTCTCACAGCTGGGGCTTAGTTCCAAAAAACAAAACAACAACAATTACTATGGCAGTATCGGAATGAATTACAGGGAATTATTCAAAAACCGAAAGAATGATCTGTTCGGGTTGGCAGTGAATCATGCGGGTATTAATGGTAATGGCATAGGAAGTGAAACAGCTGTTGAAATGACCTATCATTACCAGCTTTGCAAATATATCTATTTAAGGCCGGATATTCAGTACATTATCAATCCGGCCGGAACCGAAACGAAACTGAAGAATGCACTGGTTGGATTTCTCCGTTTCGGGGTTGATTTTTAAAAACAATAAGATAAACAGTTGATGACAACAGATATAACTTACCTCTCAGACCTTCAGTCGGGAGATGAAGCCATTATTACCAAAGTTCTGGGACACGGAGCATTCCGTAAGCGCATTACCGAAATGGGTTTTGTGAAGGGTGAAAAAGTGAGGGTAATCAAGAATGCTCCCCTGCAGGACCCGGTAGAGTATGAAATCATGGGATACAACGTGTCGCTCCGGCGCAGTGAAGCACGCCTGGTGGAAGTGGTTTCCGTGGAGGAGGCTGCAGGCCTGGCCGAAGTAAAATTCGAAGGTACCATTGATGAAGAAACCCTCAAGGTCTCGGCGCTGAAAAAAGGCAAAACCATTCGGGTTGCGTTGGTGGGTAACCCCAACTGTGGTAAGACAACCCTGTTCAATTATGCTTCCGGATCGCACGAACGCGTGGGCAATTACAGCGGTGTTACGGTTGATGCCAAAGAAGCCGTCATGAAAAAGGACGATTACACCTTCAAAATCTACGATTTGCCCGGAACCTATTCCATCACTGAATATTCTCCCGAAGAACTTTATGTCCGCACACACATTACCGAGAGCAATCCCGATATTGTGGTAAACGTGGTGGATGCCTCCAACCTGAAACGCAACCTTTTCCTCACCACGCAGCTGATTGATATGAATATCAAGGTGGTCATAGCTTTGAACATGTACGACGAGCTCGAGAAGAAGAATGTGAAGTTTGATTATGACAGTCTGGGACAAATGATCGGAATTCCGATAATCCCTACCGTAGCATCGAAAGGAAAAGGAATTGATGAATTATTCTCCAAGCTGATTGATGTGTACGAAGACCGTGATGAAAGCGTGCGGCATATTCATATTAATTATGGTCAGCTAATCGAAGAAGCCCTGAAAGAAATTCAGGATGAAATCTGGAAAAATCCCGAGATAACCGACAAATTGTCGTCCCGTTACGTCGCCGTTAAGTTGCTCGAAACAGATAAGACCACCCTCAGACAGCTCGAAAAATTCGCTAATTACAATACAATTAAAGATAAAGCTCAAAAGGCAGTACAGAAACTTGAAAAGGAATACGGTGAGAAATCGGAAACGATTATTACCGATGCCAAGTATGGTTTTATCGACGGAGCGCTAAAGGAAACCCTGATCGTACCCCGTAAGGACAAACGGGCAGTAAAACGGGAACTGGACGATATACTCACCCATAAGTTCTGGGGATTTCCCATCTTTTTGTTCCTGATGTGGCTTATGTTTCAGGCTACCTTTACCCTCGGCAGTTATCCGATGGAATGGATTGACGCCGGAGTAAGTCTGTTGCATGACTGGCTGCAAACGTCGATGGCAGAAGGTCCACTGCACGATTTACTGGTCGATGGTATTATCGGCGGGGTAGGAGGTGTGATTGTCTTTTTGCCCAACATACTCATCCTCTTTTTCTTTATCTCCCTGATGGAAGACACCGGATACATGGCACGCGCGTCGTTTATCATGGATAAGCTGATGCACAAAATAGGACTGCACGGCAAATCGTTTATTCCGCTCGTGATGGGCTTTGGCTGTAATGTTCCCGCCATCATGGCTACCCGTACGCTCGATAACAAGAAAGACCGTATATTAACCATGATTATCACGCCGTTCATGTCGTGCAGCGCCCGCCTTCCGGTGTACGTGCTGCTTATATCGGCAATCTTTCCAACCAATCAGGGGCTGGTGCTGTTCTCCATTTACGTTATTGGCATAGTGCTGGCGGTACTTACCGCCCTGGTAATGAAACGCGTTGCCTTTGCCAAGAAAGAAGTGCCTTTCGTGATGGAATTACCTCCTTACCGCATCCCCACGCTGAAAAACACCACTATCCATATGTGGCATAAGGGACAACAATATCTCAGAAAGATGGGAACGGTTATTTTAGTGGCATCCATTCTTATCTGGGCGCTGGGTTATTTCCCCCGTAATGTGGAATACAGCAAAGATTATGATACGCAGATTGCTTCCGTGCAAACCAATCCTCAACTCAGTGAACTGGAAAAAGAGAACCAGGTATCACATCTGACTGTCGAGCAGGAGGCCGAACGGCAGGAAAAATCGTATATCGGTCAGCTGGGACATGCCATTGAGCCGGTTATCAGTCCGCTGGGATATGACTGGAAAATGGGTGTTAGCATCATCACCGGACTGGCTGCCAAGGAAATTGTGGTAAGCACCATGGGCATTCTCTATCAGGCCGACCTGCAGGCCGATGAAAATTCGGGGACTCTGAAAGCCAATCTGCACAAGCAAACCCACCTTACGGGTAAACTGAAAGGCCAGAAAGTATTCACGCCTCTTGTCACGTACGGTTTTATGCTTTTTATACTGATTTATTTCCCGTGCGTGGCAGTCATTGCAGCCATCAAAAAGGAAGCAAATTGGGGTTGGGCAATTTTCACCATGGTTTACACCACTGTTATTGCCTGGATTGTAGCTTTTGCAACCTATCAGCTGGGGAGTTTGTTTGTGTAA
>DAONDU010000153.1:0-6044 GCA_035402725.1 Paludibacteraceae bacterium
AATTCTATCAAAATGTCAATAACTTTTTATTTTTATTCATTTTGAGTTAAAAATAAATCTGTATATTTGTGGTATGATTATAGTTACAATCTGATAGTTAGCAGGTTGGACTTCAAAAAAAACGAATATACATGCTGAATTCCGAATTCCGTTTTCCTCTTTTTGATAGCATCCTGTATGGTCCGATGAATCCTTTTTCAACGTCGAACAGCAGCGAGGCATTTATGCTGGACGAAAAACCTCACCTGGCGGTGGAGAGAGAAGACGACCGGGGCGTTTTCGTCCTTTCCTTCCTGAAGCCGTTTAATCAGAAGTGTTCGTTCTATCACCAGCGGTTGATGCGCGAAACGGTATTGTACTGCAATGATCTGAGGGCGGAATTGAGCACACTCACCGATCCCGATATCAGGGCTTACCGGCGGCTGACCTTACTCGACCAACATCTGAAAACCGCACTTATAAAAACCGGAGAAGTGCTGCGCGAAAACCATTTTACCACTTCCGGTCTGATGTCACCATCAGCCGACAGCGAACCCGATGCCGAAAAATTGTCCAACTGCTATATATTTCAGTTACTGAAAGTTTGTCTGGCCAAAGCATACCTGGAGGTTCAGCACGTTCTGGTGCCTTCGGGCGTAAAACAGTTGAATGAAAACTATCTTTACACGGCATTTGCAGGTGAAGCACCGCCGGTAACAACCTGGTTAAGAAAAAAGAAAATCGACGAGCTTGAAAGTATCCCACACAAGCCGAAACCGGTGGAAAAGAAATCCCGGGTTGTGTCTGAGGAAAAATCCGGGGGAATATCAGAGAAACTACTCACCTTGAGAGAAATTGAACAACTGGGATACGGCAGCGGGCGAACATTGCGCAGATGGTTAGACGCAGGAAAATTAAAAGGATTTAAAACTGGAAATATATGGAAAGTTGAAGAGAGCGAACTAAACCGTTACAAAGCAGAATTAAAAACCAAAACCCCTGATAAATGAGTAAAAAGCCGGTAGAACTTACGTTAAATGCACTGAAAATCAGATTTAAAGAAGAAAAAATTACTGTTTACCCAAGCAACAAATCCACAGCCGATGCTGTGAAGTTTTCGCAAAAAGAGGCCGCAGAACTGAAGCGGGTTTATAAACTGACCGATGAATGGGAAGATGTATATGCCCGTTTGGTTCCCGAAACGCCCGGTCAGCTTTCGGTCACCAAAGCGGTAAGTCCTGAATTTTGCCGTGAAAATGAAACCTGCTGGTCTCTCGGGTTTCTGAAAAAATACTGCACCCGCCGGCTGACCCTTCATTTCCAATCGCTGGGGTTTCCCTGCCGGACAAATTTTGTGTCGGACACCGAAGTGTGGATTAAAACACTGTCGCCTTATGCCAATTGTACCGGTTACCGGGTGATTACGCTGCGGGTTCAGTTTGATGCCGGAGAAAAAACGCCGGAACTACTGGTGATTGCGGGCGAAATCCGTTCGGTGTACAACGGGGCAGTAACCGATCCGGTATTTTCTGAAATGGACGATAAATGGATAGAAACGGTGGTGTATAAAACTGAAATAATGAAGTACAGGTACCTGAGCGATGATGCACGCCGAAATCTATCCGAAGTATTTCCCTGCCTGAACCCTCCGCTGAAGCAGTTGCTCGGCATACCCTACACCGCACCAGATAAGGGAAACCGGTATGTGAAATTCCTGCATGAAGCGGAGCAATTCAAAAATGAATACCTGTTAAATCCGGATTTATCCCGCGTCTTTGAAATAGCTTCCGACTGGAAAAAGGCGATGCCGCAGTATTTCGACACCGAAGAGTTGATAAAAATGAGCTTTGGTACCGGTACGCACATGCAGCCAAAATACGGTTTGCCTCAGTTTGGACCCGCCGAACTGCTGGATGATCCGGTGGTGTTTTTCTTTATCGGACACGTGGATGACAAGCCTCTGGCCTCCACCATAAACGACTATTTCCTGGGTAAATACAGTACGGAGTTTAAGGGAATTAACGGATATTTACACCTGAAATACGTAACAGAACCCAAATCAAGTATCTGGTTTACCGATAAACACAACCCGCTGCCCGAAATTAAAAGTGCCTTGAAAGCCAAACTGGAAAATCAGGAAAGCGATAGCCGGAAAAGGTATGTGGCCATTTATCTCTCCCCTCATTCCAAATATGGATCATCGCCTGTCGAGCATAAGATTTATTATCAGGTAAAAGAACATTTACTATCCTGCGGCATTGTGTCGCAGGTGGTGGAGGCAGGCAAAGCCTGGGGAAAGGGGCGTCCGCTGCTGCCAAAAACCGACAGTGACAAGCACGATAAGGCAAAATTAGCAAAAGGATTTCATTATAGTTTTGCCAATATCGCCGTCGCCATTTACGCCAAGCTGGGCGGAATACCGTGGAGTTTCGGGAAACAGGCAAGCGATGAACTCGTAATCGGGGTGAGTGCCTACACCAACCGTCAGTTGGGGAAATACCTCGGGAGCGCATTCAGTTTTACCAACGAAGGACGATTTCAGGGGTTCGAATGTTTCAGCAACACCCAATTGCCCCAACTGGCCGGGTCGATAAAGCTGGCACTCATGAAATCGACACAAGAAAACCCGGCAATAAAAAGACTGATTATTCACTTTTACAAGAAGCTGAGTTACGACGAAATCAAACCCATTCAGAAAGCCCTCTCGGAACTGCAACTTCAGATACCGGTAGTGGTTGTAACGGTGAATAAAACATTTTCGGAAGATTTGGTCGGTTTCGATCTTTCAGTTACCCACCTGATGCCCGCGAGTGGTCATTACCTGCGCATAGATAAGGATAGATATCTGCTTTACAACAATCAGCTGACTAAAGGAGTAACCGTTATACCATCCGACCGTGAGGGATATCCCTTTCCGTTGAAAATTACAATTCAGCAATACGAACCGGGCAGCAACGAGGCTAAACCGTTGAGCGAGGAAGACGTAGTGCCGGTCATGCAGCAACTTTGCCGGTTTAGCACCCTCTACTGGAAATCGGTGTCACGCCAGTGGCTGCCGGTCACCCTGCGCTACCCCGAAATGCTGGCCCAGATAGCACCACACTTTAAGTACAAAGACTGGGGAGAACTCGGGAATGATAGTTTGTGGTTTTTGTAGGGAAAAAAGAGCAAAGAGCAAAGAGCAAAGAGCAAAGACAGAAGACAAGATGACAAGATGACAAGATGACAAGATGACAAAAGACAAAAGAGAGGTAAATTTCGACACAAATCAGTTTGGATTAAATGCCTGAAAAATTCACGAAATGACAGTTTTTAAAAAAATCTACCGGGTGTAGCGGTTTCCAACCGCTAAAAATAAATCCGCGGTTAAAAACCGCGGCACCCGAATAAATCTGCGGCAGGAAACCTACCAATGCGTAGGCAATGCGAATAAATTAAGTAATTTCAAAATAAGAGCTTTGTAATTTCAAAATTGAAGTCATGTAATTTCAAAGTAGAAGTATTGTAATTTCAAAATTAATTGTATATTTGCATTTGTAAATAAACATATTATGAGAATAAACAGAGAAATTACAAATGCGATGAAAGAACTCATCGGAAAATATCCAGTTCTTGCACTTACAGGTCCGCGTCAATCGGGTAAGACAACGCTACTGAGATCAATTTTTCCGGAATACACCTACATAAGTCTTGAAAATCCCGACAACAGAAACTTTGCAGAAACCGATCCCAATGGATTTTTGAAACTGTACTCCAAGCATGTTATTTTTGATGAAGTGCAGCGGGTACCTGACCTTTTTTCGTACATACAATCTATGGTAGATGAAAGTGGATTGATGGGACAGTTTATTTTATCGGGTTCACAGAATTTTCATCTAATGCGGAATATTACCCAAAGTTTAGCTGGAAGAGTAGCCCTATTTAAACTTTTTCCCTTCGATTTTGAGGAATTGATTTCAGCTGATTTGATCAATAACGATTATTTGGAAAATATAATCAAGGGTTTTTATCCGGCCATTTATGATAGGTCTATACACCCTGGTACGTTTTATAGTAATTATATGCAAACTTATATTCAACGTGATGTAAGTGAGTTGATTGCTATTAAGGATTTGCGATTGTTTCAGAATTTTCTGGGATTATGTGCCACACGTGCCGGTCAGTTGCTGAATTTGAACTCTCTTGCCAACGAATGCGGTATTTCACAACCGACTGCCAAGGCCTGGCTTTCCGCTTTAGAAAGTAGTTATATAGTTTTTCAACTCTATCCTTATCACGAAAATTTTAGTAAGCGCATTGTGAAAACTCCAAAATTGTACTTTTATGATTCAGGTTTGCTTAGTTACCTTTTAAAAATAAAAAATGCTGAATCATTATCGATTCATCCATTTAAAGGGAGTTTGTTCGAAAACATGATGATAGCTGAATATGTGAAGAGAATGTATCATCAAAATCAGGTAGTGGATCTATGGTTTTGGCGTGATTCGGCAGGTCATGAGGTAGATTTACTCATAAATGATGGAATTACGTTGAATTTAGTTGAATTCAAAGCAACCCAAACAGTTATGACTGATTTATTCAAGGGATTAAACTTTTTTGAAAAAGAATCTAAAAAAAATCGTTTAACCAAAACATTAGTATATGCGGGAGATCAGAAACAAAGCAGATCAGCAGGTAATGTAGTTCCCTGGCTCGAATTTGGTGCGTCAGTTTTGTTTAATAAGAATTAGATTTAAGTCAGCTCTGACATTATACTACCTGCCGTGTATTAGAAGTGTTTTTAGTGCGTTTTTTACGAAAAGGAGGAGTAAGCAGATATTCAGTTAGTTATGCTCTACTTTGTCAAAACTTCAATTTTAATAAAGTTTTGATAAAGATGCAGTAAGATCGTAAAATAGCAAAGAAAAGTGTGAATAATTTACTTTGGAATTTACGCATTTTGCATTGTTAGGGTTTTGCATTGCTTTATTTCACGAATATTGGGTAAAATCTGCCGGATGTAGTGGTTTCCAACCGCTATCAATTAATCCGCGGTTGATAACCGCGGCATCCGAAAAAGTCTGCGGCATGAAATTTACCAGTGCAACATAGCATTTCAATTCCTGTAACTTTTACAGCATTAGAATTGTCTGACTAATGGCACTTCATTTGGAAACGAGGGGGGAGGTAAGTAGTTTGAGAAATCAGACTGCTTTTTTTATATCCGGTAACGAACGAAGAGAACCGGACAACGGCGGACATCACGGACATTTTTATCCGGAAAAAGTTCCGGCAAAAAGTCTGGCACGGCCATTTGCGGACAATGCGGACATTTTCTGTTGGTGGCAAACTTGTTGTAATTAATCCTGGCGTAGGGCGCTACAGGTTTAATGAAAACCCGCCATCAATCTGATCAATTGAAAACGGAAAGCCATTAAAGAACGGTTCGAACGCACGACGACTGATCATCAGGATGCAGGGAGGACCAGATTGCAAAAAAGAATATTTACCCCATAAAAAATTAAGAAAGTGGGAAAGTTGAACCAAGGTATTCTGGGAGGATTCTCGGGAGCCGTAGGAACCGTGGTGGGTAGCACCAACAGAAAAGGCGAAGATATTATCAGAGCCAAGTCTAAAAAAGCACGTCCGGCAAGCACAGCAGGACAAGTAAAACAACAAACGAAGTTCGCGCTCGTCACCGGCTTCATGCAGGGTGTAAATCCTGTGCTGAATGCAGGACTGAAGAACGCCGCAAGAGCTGAAAACATTTCGCCTTACAACTACGCCAGCCGTCATGCGCTGATGAATGCCGTGGCAGGTACGGATGAAAATCCGGAGTTGGATTACGCGAATGTATTGCTCAGCGATGGTGCTCTCAACAGAATACCGGGTGCAACGGCCGTACTCACCGACAATGAGGTGGTGTTCGGCTGGAGCGATGTACCCGCTGGTTCGAAAGGCGAGGCGGCCGATACCGTTTGTTTGGTGGTGTATAACGTGACCAACCGGGAACTGAGTTTCTCGTCCGAAGCAGCGCGGTCGGCAAAGACCGCAACCGTTCCGGCACCGTACGGCACCACCGGCGA
>DAONDU010000154.1:0-6034 GCA_035402725.1 Paludibacteraceae bacterium
GATGAAGTTGTTCCCGCGGCTATGATCATGGCTTTGGCAAGTTGCGTTGCATGAATAGGGCGGTATCGGCGGGCAATCCCGGCTTTGTTGATAACATACATCAGTTTCAAAGCGATGCGCTCTCCGGCGCGGTTTTCTTTCCGGTCGCCATCCAGTTGTCCCGGACGGAAAATATGCAGGTACTGAAAGGGTAGTTTTTTGACGGCATCCTCGAGTTCGCCTTTCATGTTCATGTAGAAAGCCACCGCGCGGCTGCTTGCTCCCGCCGACGAAACGAGTACATACACCGGTACGCCATTTTCAGAAGCCATTCTAACCGTTTCATACTGGTAGGTGAAGTCCACTTTGTATTGATTGTCCTTGGTCTTGGCGTTGGCTATGGTAGTTCCCATCGCGGAGAACAATACATCGCCCGTAACCAGTTCTTTCCAGTTTTCGGGTTTGTCAAAGTCAACGATATGTTCTGTCAGTTTCGGATGACTTACTCCGCTTGCACGCCGTACAAAGCTTACTATCTCCCCGTAATTCTTATCTTCTAGCAGTTGTCGGGTAAGTTCCGCGCCCACCATGCCTGTAGCGCCGATGATTAATGCTTTTTTCATCTTTATGGTTTAAATTTCCTGATCAATATGTATATCCCGGAAGCCGAGGAAATACAGAATGCCATCCAGTCCGATGGTGGAAATGGACTGACTGGCACTTTCCTTCACCTTGGGTTTGGCATGAAAGGCAATACCCAGTCCGGCCAAATTCAACATGGGCAGATCGTTGGCTCCGTCACCCACTGCAATCACTTGTTCCAGTTGAATTTTCTCTACCTGTGCAATCAGTCTTAGCAGTTCGGCTTTTCGCTTGCCGTCCACCACATCACCCACGTAGCGTCCGGTGAGTTTTCCGTCGGCTATTTCCAGTTCGTTGGCATAGACGTAATCCATATCGTACCTTTTTTTCAGGTAGTTGCCGAAATAGGTAAATCCGCCTGAAAGAATGGCAATTTTATAGCCGCACATTTTCAGTACCGACATCAGCCGGTCGGCTCCTTCCATGATGGGCAAATTTCGCGCTATTTCTTCCATCACGCTTACATCCAGTCCTTTGAGCAGCGCCACCCGTTGTGCGAAACTTTCGGTAAAATCAATTTCACCGCGCATGGCTGATTCAGTAATGGCACGAACCTGTTCACCCACGCCGGCACGGTCCGCCAGTTCGTCGATGACTTCTGTTTTTATCAGCGTCGAATCCATATCGAAGCAGATCAGTCGTCTATTGCGGCGGTAGATATTATCTTTCTGAAACGAAATATCGATGCCTTCGCCGGAGGTGAGGATCATAAACTGTTCCGAAAGCAGATTTTTATCCTTAAGTTCGCCTCTCACCGATAACTCAATGCAGGAACGGAGGTTTTCTCCTTCTTTATGAAACGACGGACGACCAGTCAGACGTTTGATGGAGTCGATGTTCAGCTCCTGTTGTGCCAGTTCACGGGTAACCATTGCCAGTTGTTGCGCGCCGATTACTTTCCCGAGGATGGTCACGATATAGCGGCTTTTTCCCTGACGGTTTACCCAATTTTCGTATTTTTCTTCGCTCACCGGTTTGAAACGAACATGCATATTCAGTTCGTTACATTTGAAAAGCACCTCTTTCAGGATATTGCCCGAATTACTGTCGTCGGAAGTTTTGAAAAGAATCCCGAGTGAAAGGTTGTGGTGAATATCAGCCTGACCAATATCCAGAATGGTCGCGTTGTATTTGCCCAGAATAGTGGTTATGGCGTTGGTAACTCCCGGTTTGTCTTCACCGGATATGGTAATAAGTATTATTTCACTGTTCATGATAATTTTTATATTCTGTTTGTTAAAAGTAATCAGCTTTTAGTCCGGATGCCCATGTATTTATTATAGGTATCGAGTACATTTGGGACATACCGAATGGGCTCTTTTGCCCTGAAATAGCCGTATTTCACTACCGGGTCGTTGTAAAATTCTGGTTCACTTTTCTTAACCAGGTAGTATTCCACGTTGTTGAACCAGATATGAGGATTTTTTCCGTATTTTTCAGCCAGTGCCATGGCATCGAGGATGTGTGCCGGGCCACAGTTGTAACTGGCCAGAATGAATTTGATGCGTTCTTCCTTGTCGCTTATCTTGCGGTAAATCATATCTAAACTCTTAATATATTCCACACCTGCCGCGATGTTTTTTTCCGGGTTCTCAATTTCGTACCTGCTAACTCCGAAATTCAGCGCTGTTTGTGGCATCAGCTGCATGATACCCCGTGCACCTGCCCACGAAACGACGGTGCTGTCGTAGCCCGACTCAACAAATGCCAGTGCGGCCAGCAGCTGCCAGTCCCAACCGATACGTTTGGAGTGACGTTTGAATATGGCATCGTAAGGCGATATGGCACCGCGCGGTATCGGGATTTTTTTGAACGCGAAATAGGGATTCTTTTCCCAATATTTCCCATAAAGTTTATCCCTGAGATGCATGGTAGTCTCAAGTTTGCTCCATGCCTGAATGGAGTCGGACAACCTCCGGTCACCTTTTCGTGTGAGCCAGCCGTTGCGTTGGTTGAAGCCAATCGGTATGCGGCAATCGAGTTGACGGTTGAAAATTTTCTGGAGTAACGCTTTGTGACGGTAAGCAATAGTATATTTTATTTTACCGGATGCGACCTGAAGCATCAGGTCGTCGGTATTCAGCGTGTCATTTGCGAGCTTGACGATGATACCTCCGCCAATCTCGTCGTTCAAAGTCAGTAATCTCTGGTGATCAAAGCTTTTATTTTTTACCCAGACTTCTTTGCCTACCAGCTCTGTCGGATCGGAAACAGCGTTGCGCCCCATCATTTGCACCAGTACCAGGTAAGATTCTCTGTGCGGAAAGACAAAATTAAACACTTTCTTCAGTTGTTTGGTTTCGAAAGTTGTGTAAATGGCCAGATCGGCTTTGCCTAAAAGCAGATAATTCGTCATTTCATCATCGTTTTTTGCAACCTCCACTTTCAGCTTCAAATGCAGGTGATTAGCCAGATCTTGTGCCAGCTCGTAATCGTATCCCAGAATTTCATCTCTGTAATTGAAGTACGATGTGGCTCCGTATTGCGTTACAACTTTCAGTGTGTCTTTTGGAAAATAATTTTGTGAATTGCTAATTTCCTTTTTTTCAGCAGACTGTCTGGTTTTATTGGTGATAAATTTACACCCAATCAGCAGACACGCGGCAACAAATATTGCAATCCAAAATCTTATTTTCATACTCTGTTTTATGTGTGTTGTATGTTTTCAGATTTTATTATCGGATTTCCGTTCATCCGGAGCCAGATTTGAGCAGTAGCAAGTACGTCTTTCTGGCAATAGGTGGCTATGCGGGGCAGATTTTTCTCCCCGTAAAAAACTTCAGCCACCAGGCTGCCGTCAATGTCGTCCTTGGGTGAAGGGATGCCAAAGACTGCTGTGAGTAGTTTCAGCGAGGTGAAGTTCTTGTAATCGCCGAATTTCCAGTAATCGAGCGTGTCAACAAGGTTAACTTCCCAGGGTTTGCGGTTATTGATTTGCAATTGGATGGGTAGCAGCAGATTGTTGATGAGCATCCTCCGGCAGATGTAGGGAATGTCGAACTCTTTAATATTATGTCCGCAAAAGTTATAATCGGGATATTTTTCAATCAAAGCGCTAAAATCCCGAAGCACCCGGGCTTCATCTTCATCGGCAAATGATTTTGTACGGAAGTGCATCTCTTCATTTTTTATAAAGATAAATCCTACCGAAATGCAGATAATCCGTCCGAATTCGGCATAAATCCCCGCGCTTGTTTCGTACCCGAACGCCGGCGTTGAATCTTCGGGATACTTTTCGGGCATTCGCTTACGGAGCAGGTTGAATTTTTCATCCCACAGGTGTTGCATTTCCCCGTTCAGTTCCGTGTACTTTTCTGTTGACGGTACTGTTTCGATATCGATAAACATCAGTTTCTGTAGCAGAGGATTCATTCTAAGGTTTTTTTAGTGTTTAACTGGCAGAAAAGATTTGCAGACCGGACTGTGCCGTAAAGATGGATTTCAGTAGCTGCTGTTTCGTTTTAAAGTTTATTATTCAGATTATTTTCAATGTATTTAGTAAGGATATCGATAGCTATGTGATTATTTCCACCCTGTGGAATTATTAAATCAGCAAATCGTTTTGTCGGTTCAATAAACTGCAGATGCATGGGTTTAACAGTCATTTCGTAGCGTTCCATTACTTTATTTACAGACCTGCCACGTTCTACAATGTCGCGGTTGATGACGCGTATCAGGCGGTCATCGGGGTCAGCGTCAACAAATACCTTCAGATCCATCATTTTACGAAGTTCGGGATTGCTAAGCACAAGAATACCTTCGACAATAACCACATCTCGTGGAAAAACGGGAATGGTTTCCTGTGCGCGCGTGCAGGTAAGGTAAGAATAGATGGGTTGTTCTACGGAATGTCCTTTTTTTAGTTCTTTCAGATGCCTGGTCAGCAGGTCGAATTCAATGGAATCGGGGTGATCGAAATTGATTTCCAGTCTTTCCTCGAGAGGAAGGTGACTGCTGTCCCTGTAATAAGAGTCTTGTGGCAATATCACCACTTCCCCTTCGGGGAGACGTTGTAAGATTTTGCGTACTACTGTGGTTTTCCCTGAACCGGTGCCGCCGGCAATTCCTATTATAAGCATGTTTATGGATTTATGATTTTATTTTTTCAGAGCACTAAAATAGTAAATATACATTGATATTTTTGCATATCAACGAAAAAAACACAAAAAAATGTTATGTGAAACATTCATATACAACATTATAAGTTAGTTAAAGTATTCCTTTTATAAAGAAATAAAATGTCAATTGAGAGAAAATAAATTTAAGTTTTATCAAAAAAAATCAATCTTTTAAGTCCTGCAGGTGATAATAGGATTAGTTTCATTATCTTTGCAAAAATTTTAATAGTCTTAATTGTAAATTAGAAGTTTATGGGTTTATTATACAGCGTAATTACCGGTTCAGGTAGTTATGTACCTCCTAAAATAATCAGCAACAATGATTTTATTTCCAATGAATTTTATGATACGAACGGTGAAAAACTGACAACTCCGGGTGCTGTTATTGTGAATAAATTCGTGGAAATAACAACCATTTCCGAACGACGATATGCTGATGAAAATCAGAAAACCTCTGACCTGGCGCTGATTGCTTCTCAAAAAGCGATAAAAGAAGCTGGTATTGACAAAGAAGAGCTGGATTACATTATTTTCGCTCACAATTTTGGTGAAACTTCGCATGATAATATTAAAGCTGATATAGTTCCCTCATTAGCAGCCCGTCTGAAACAAAAACTGGGTATAAAAAATCCGGCTACAGTAGCATACGATGTGCTTTTTGGTTGTCCGGGATGGTTACAATGCGTTATTCAGGCTGATTATTATATCCGTTCGGGTGATGCTCAAAAAGTGCTTGTAGTTGGTGCTGAGGTACTTTCACGCATTTCAGATCCGCATGATCGCGACAGTATGATTTATGCCGACGGAGCAGGAGCAGTTGTGCTCGAAGGTCGCGAAAGCGATACACCGGTGGGGATACTGGGGCACAATGCACGTACCGATGCTTATCTTTATGCGCAGATGTTGCATATGGGTTATTCGTACAATGCCGAGCTTGCCAGCCAAAAAAACCTGTTTATCAAAATGAACGGACGTCGTTTGTATATGTATGCACTCGACAATGTACCAAAAGCCATTAAAGCCGGACTGGACAAACTAGGTCTGCATATCAGTCAGATTAAAAAAGTGCTTATTCATCAGGCTAACGGAAAAATGGATGACGCCATTCTGAAACGATTGTATGAGTTGTATGACATTGACGAAGCGCCCGAGAACGTAATGCCGATGACAATTTCTAAACTAGGAAATTCGTCTGTGGCTACATTACCCACATTGTATGATTATATTATCAATAACCAGCTCGAAGGACATGAACTCAATAGTGGAGACTTGGTAGTGTTTGCTTCCGTTGGTGC
>DAONDU010000155.1:0-5987 GCA_035402725.1 Paludibacteraceae bacterium
TTGATTCATTCGCAGATGAATACCGCATTCCTTTTTCCATGCATGTACAGGGATACAAGTATGAAGAAATTGCCCAAAAGATGGATTTACCCATCGGCACCGTGAAAAGCCGCATCTTCCTTGCCCGCAAAAGGCTACAGGAACAACTGAAAGATTATAAGTTCTGACAACTAAAGAAATGTCAATAAAAAAACCTTCAAATAACATTGAAGGCTTTTTTGTTTCTTAAATCTCCAAATGGATTACTTCTTGAATTTCGAAAGTAACCACAAAAACACCACTGCTCCTACGGTTGAAGTAACCAAACTTCCTAACAAGCCTTCACCGGCGTCAATACGGAAAATGCCAAAAATCCAGCCGCCAAGGACACCTCCGATTATTCCCACCACCAGGTTAACGACCAATCCGAAACCGCCGCCTTTCATTAATTTCCCGGCCAGATAACCGGCCAGCGCTCCGATTACAATAAACCATATTATTCCCATACCCCAATTCTTTTTATTATCATTGTTAAAATTAAAATACGTGACAAATATAATCATTCAATTAAATTATCGTATCGTGCTGAAGTGAATTTATTTAACAACAATTCGGGTTCGATTATTTTTTAACATTGAAATAATATACTATTTTTGCTCTCCGATGTAAAGTTTACGAGAAAATTCATCTTTTACACATAACAGATAACTGTAAAAACAACATACTCTATGATTAAAAAATATCTTCTGACAGCATTGTCTGTCATTCTGATTACTTTTGGTGCACATCCATGCACCAATTTTCTTGTCGGCAAATCCGCAACGACAGATGGATCGACTTTTATATCCTATTCGGCGGATTCTTATTTCCTGTTCGGCGCATTGTATCATTATCCCGCAGCCACTTACCCCAGGGGGACCATGCTTGATATTAACGAATGGGACACCGGTAAATACCTGGGTAAAATCAAACAGGCCGAACAAACATATTCCGTTATCGGCAACATGAACGAACACCAGGTGAGTATCGGTGAAACGACCTATGGCGGACGCGAAGAACTGGTTGATACAACGGCAATAATGGATTACGGAAGCCTGATATATATTGCCCTGCAGCGGTCGCGTACTGCCCGCGAAGCTATCAAAGTCATGACCGACCTGGTAGCTGAATACGGCTACTACAGTTCCGGCGAATCATTCTCAATAGCCGACCCCAATGAAGTCTGGATCATGGAAATGATCGGAAAAGGTCCAGGCAGGAAAGGAGCTGTGTGGGTTGCCCTGCGTATCCCCGACGACTGCGTATCGGCACATGCCAATCAGGCGCGAATCACCACTATTCCGTTTAAAGATAAAAATAACTGTATGTATTCGAAAGACGTGGTATCCTTTGCCCGCGAAAAGGGATATTTTACAGGAAAGGATGAAGAATTCAGTTTCTCCGATACGTATGCGCCCCTCGATTATTCAGCGCTGCGCATATGCGAATCGCGTGTATGGTCTTTCTTCCGCAAGGTGAAACCTGATATGGACAAATACATCAGCTATGTGAAAGGTGAAACAAAAGAAAGAATGCCTCTCTGGATCAAGCCTGACCGCAAGCTCAGCGCCGAAGACATGAAGAATTATATGCGCGACCAGTACGAAGACACCGAGTTGGACATGACCAAAGGTTGTGCCGCAGGTCCTTTCGGGAGCAAACTACGTCACAGCCCGCTCACTTTTACGGTTGACAGTGTGGAATATATGCACGAACGTCCGATTGCCACCCAACAGACCGGCTTTACTTTCGTAGCTCAGATGCGCGGCTGGCTGCCCGATTATACGGGAGGAATTCTGTGGTTTGGAGTGGACGATGCCGCCAGCAACGTTTATGTTCCTGTGTATTGCTGTACCAACAAAGTTCCGCAATGTTTCGATGAAAAGAACGGTAGCCTGCTGCAATACTCTCCCACCTCTGCTTTTTGGACATTCAATGCGGTAGCTAATTTTGCATACGGAAAATACTCTTATCTGATGAGTGACATCAGAAAATTGCAGTCAGAACTTGAACACGGATTTCAGCAAATGACCCCGGCCGTAGATGCCAAAGCCCTGGCACTCGGAGAAACTGCAGGACGCAAATACCTGACTGATTACAGCAACCAGGCAGCCGAAAGGACCACTTCCGAATGGAAAAAGTTAGGAGAATATCTGCTTGTAAAATACATGGATGGTAATATCAAAAAAGAAGAAAACGGCAAATTTCTTCAGAATGAACACGGTATTCCTCCCGGAATTATACGTGCCGGCTATCCAACCGAATTCCAGCGCAAGATAGCCAAAGAAAATCCGGGCCTGAGAGTAAAATCGGCTGAAGAAATCAAAAACAGAAAGTAAATTCTGAAAAACAGAATTCTTAAATTACAGACAAAACAAAAGCGGGAAAATCAGATTTTTCCGCTTTTATTTTTAAGATTATCAATTTCTTACACTAACGCGATAAACACTTCGCCTTCCTCTTCTCTGAAAGCGACTTTACCTTCGCGGGCCAACCAGCCAAATGCCAAATTCAAGTCTTTTTCTGTTAGTTTGGTGGCTTTCTTAACTGCCTTAACATTCAATTCGCCATTTTCTAGAGCAGCCCAAACCAAACCTGCGTTTGTTCCAATTTTTTCTGTAAACATAATTGTAGTTTTAATAATTCGAATTTATTTTACGGGACAAAAATAATAAATAATATGTTATAAAACATAATTTTCAATAAACGAACGATAAAAAAGCCCTCATTTACGCTTATTTAAGTTAATATTAACTATTCAACTATATACTTTATTATCTTCTACCCAAACCTTTCATTCCATTCTATAAATTTCCTTGCCTGATTCTCGTCATATTTTGATAGCTTGCTCAATATCTTTTCAACGCTCTGTTCGTTGTCAAATTTTGTTTTCGAATAAAACTTGTCGGCATAGCATATAATCTGCTCTTCAATACTCACAGGCATCATATCCCGGTGCGGAACCGGAAGGTTGCTTTCTATGATCCACTCCAGAGTGAGACCCATACCGGTATGACGTTCACAAACCAACGCATGCCGGGGGTATCCCTCATTAAAAACAATTTCTGAGCCCAGATAACCGTGTTCAATATATTCATGTGTACCATAGCATTCAATATCCGGCGCATTTGTTTTAAAAATCCCGATGTCGTGCAGCATCGAAGCTTCCTTTATAAACTTTCGGTCAACATGCAGTTCGGGATGCTTATCGGCAATCATCAGGGCTTTTTCACAGACTTTTATACTGTGTCTGACCAGTATGTCGTACAGATTGGAATTCTTATCGTAATATTTTTCGATAATTTTTAAAGGGTCCATTTTCAGTGATTAAACAGTAATACAATTTATTTACTTCTCATATTCAACTAAAATACTTTTTGGTAATTACAGACTAAAATATAAAATTCAATCTTAATTTGTATTTTTGCACAAAGAAGCATTATGTGATGGCAAATGTAGAAAAAAATAACGAAATATCTGACTGCTGGTGGAGCCCCGGCGACCCGCTGATGAAGGAATATCACGACATGGAATGGGGTGTACCCTTACATGACGACCGTAAACTGTTTGAATTCATGGTACTTGACGCGTTCCAGGCCGGACTGAGCTGGAAAACAATATTGTATAAACGTGAAGGTTTCCGACTGGCATTTGATAATTTTGATGTTGAGAAAATAGCGCTTTATGACGAACAGAAAGTGCAGGAGCTTATGCAGAATGCCTCAATCATCCGTAATCAGGCCAAGATCCGGGCTACAATCACCAACGCGAAACAATTTATCAGTGTTCAGCAGGAATTTGGCTCATTTGATGCCTATATCTGGCAGTTTACAGGCGGAACAACCATCCATCATCACTGCAATGTCATCTCCGATATCCCTGCCCGTTCACCCGAATCGGATGCCATGAGCAGGGATTTGCAGAAACGGGGATTTAAGTTCGTAGGTTCAACAATCTGTTACGCGTTTATGCAGGCTGCGGGCATGATCAACGATCATCTGAACGGTTGCAGCAAAAATCCACTGAAAGCATGAAGTATGTTGATGTCATAGTACCTCTCCCACTGTCGTCAACCTTCACCTATGCCGTACCCGAAGCGATGACTGACACCGTACAGATCGGGATGCGCGTGGTTGTACCTTTCGGAAAGAAAAAAATGTATACTGCCATTGTCTGTATGATTCACAGTAACGAGCCAATCCTCTACGAAGCTAAAGAAATAATTTGCACACTGGATAATGAGCCCATACTTCGTTATCCCCAGCTAAAGTTCTGGGAATGGATGAGCAACTATTACCAGTCCGCCATCGGTGATGTATATCAGGCAGCAGTTCCGGCAGGCCTCAAACTTGAAAGTGAAACACAGGTACGCGTCAACCCTGATTACGAGTCCGAATCTTCGCTTACTGAAAAGGAGTACAAATTGCTGGACGCCCTCTCCGACGGAAAAATTCAGAGTGTTTCTGACCTCAACAAACTGACAGGGATGCGTGACACGCTTCCTCTTCTTAAAACACTGATGGAAAAGGGCGCTGTAGAAGTCAGCGAAGAACTAACCGAAAAATTCAAGCCAAAAACCGAAAGTTATATTAAACTCAGCGCCTATGCTTCCGATGAAAATAACCTGCGGGATATCTTTGACAAACTAACCCGGGCAAAGAAGCAACTGGAGGTGCTGATGACGTACATCGAGTTGTCCAGGTGTCTTTCAAAAACAAATATCCGGGAAGTTTCCAGAAAGGAACTTCAGGAAAAAACCAATGCTGCAACGGCTAATATCAGCGGACTAATTGAGCGCGGAGTGTTTGAAGCCTACAGTAAGGAAACCGGCAGACTGGATTATTCGGATGTCAACACAGAAGAGATGAATCCTCTCAATGAATTTCAGCAGGAAGCCATGAACAACATCAATAGGCAGTTTACTGAGAAACAAGTCGTGCTGCTGCATGGAATAACATCAAGCGGTAAAACAGAGATATACATTCATCTGATCGACAAAGTGATAGCTACCGGCAAACAAGTTCTCTACCTTGTACCAGAGATAGCGCTCACCACCCAACTTACAAGCAGGCTGAAACGTATTTTTGGCAAACGCCTGGGTGTGTATCATTCGAAGTTTTCGGATGCCGAACGGGTGGAAATCTGGAATAATGTACTGCTAAACAAAACCTACGATGTCGTTATCGGTGTACGTTCGTCGGTTTTTCTGCCTTTCAGGCAACTGGGACTGGTCATTGTGGACGAAGAGCACGAAAACAGCTACAAGCAGTACGACCCGGCACCCCGCTACAATGCCCGCAACGCTGCCATTGTACTGGCCTCAATGCATGGAGCGAAAACTCTGCTCGGAACAGCAACACCTGCCTTAGAGTCCTACTACAACTCACAAAACGGTAAATATGGTTATGTAGCTCTCAACCAACGTTATCAGGAAATAGAGCTGCCCGATATCCTGATTGCCGATACTAAAGAAGCTTACCGTAAAAAGGAGATGGAAGGTCACCTTACCCCGCTGCTTTCGGATAAAATAACAAAAGCACTGAACAATAATGAACAGATAATACTCTTTCAGAACAGGCGCGGATATGCTCCATTCCTGGAATGTAAGGGATGCGCTTATGTACCGAAATGCAAAAACTGCGACGTCAGCCTGACAGTACACAAATTCAGCAACAAGCTTACCTGTCATTATTGCGGTTATACCGAAAACATTCCTTCCGTTTGCCCGGTATGTAAAACCCCCGGATTGGTGGATAAAGGTTTCGGAACCGAGAAAATCGAACAGGAAATTCAGGAAGCTTTCCCGGGAGCAAAGGTAGCCCGCATGGACCTGGACACAACCCGCAGCAAGAAAGGATACGACAAAATCATTTCGGACTTTGAACTCGGGAAAGTGGACATTCTGGTAGGCACACAGATGGTTACCAAAGGACTGGACTTCGAACGGGTCAGCCTCGTAGGCATACTGA
>DAONDU010000156.1:0-5986 GCA_035402725.1 Paludibacteraceae bacterium
ACATTGCTTGTAGCTCCCAGGTTGGCTGATGGCAGTTTGCCCGATACGGATTTTCTTCGTTTACAGCCTTCGAGCGACCTGATTGACAAAGGGCAGAACATAGGTTTCGCTTATTCGGGTGCAGCGCCCGATTTGGGAGCATTTGAGTATCAGCAACAAACTCCTGTGGACGTTTTACCTGTAAAATCCCTGCTCTTTTTTCCCGATCCTGTCAGCGATAAACTGAATTTTACCGGCAGTTCGGATAAGAATATCGAAATCTTCAATTGTGAAGGAAAAAGAATGCTTAATCTGAAAGTAACATATTCTGTTGACGTATCGAATTTGCCCGCGGGTATTTATATTATCAGGATTAAAGCTGATGATGAGAAACCGGTAATTTCGAAATTTATTAAACGTTGAGTACCAGAACAATTTTAAATCATTTGAAGAATGAAGACAAAACTCTTTTTATTTGTAATAATTTTTTTCATCTCCTGCGGGGTAAGTGGTAAATCTGGTATTGACAGATACAAACTTGTTTCGAGAAATAATCCACGGCTTACCGCTGTCGATACGCTTGGTGCACTTACTGTTGGGAATGGCGAATTTGCCTGTACCGTCGATATTACGGGTCTGCAAACTTTTCAGAAAGATTATAGCAAGGGAATGCCTCTGGGCACTCAAAGTCAATGGGGATGGCACAGTTTCCCCAACGTAAAAGCTTACAAGCCAGAAGAGACACTGAAGAATTTTGAATTTGGCAGAGGGAAAGCCGAACCATATGCTGTCCAGTTTAATGAAAAGGGACGGCAGCAGGAAGCGGCTGATTATTTCAGGGCTAATCCGCACAGGCTGCATCTGGGAATAGTGGGACTTGAGCTGGAAGGTGCTGCGCTGGCTGATATAAAAAATCCAGTACAGACACTGGATTTATGGAACGGAGCAATCAGGAGCCGGTTTGAGGTGAAAAATACCATGTATGAGGTTCTTACGGCTACACACCCTGCAGCGGATCAGATAACTGCAAGAGTGAGTACCCGGGGCGAAAAACCTGCCATAAAATTTCAATTCCCATACCCCACCGGGGCGCACACCGACGATGCCTGTAACTGGAATGCAGCTGATAAACATAGTTCTGTTATTGTTCGGAAAACAGAAAATTCGGCACTGATAAAACGGCAACTGGACAGTACGGTTTATTTTGTGAACATAACGTGGGAAAATAAAGCCCGTCTCGTTGAAAAATCGAAGAATTATTTTGTTCTTCAGTCGGATGGCAATGAACTGAGTTTTACCTGCCGGTTTACTACCGTTCAGCCTGAAAATTTCAATACGGGGTCTGAACAAACATTTGCTGCTGCCTCAAAGTTTTGGAACCATTTTTGGAAAGATGGTGCAGCAGTGGATTTTTCGGAATGTACCGATCCGAGAGCTAAAGAACTGGAGCGAAGAGTGGTGTTGAGTCAGTATCTGCTGGCCGTACAATGTTCCGGCACTACACCGCCTCAGGAAACCGGGCTGACGTATAACTCCTGGTACGGAAAATTTCATCTCGAAATGATCTGGTGGCATCAGGCTCAGTTTGCGTTGTGGAACAGGCCGGAGATGCTCGAAAAAACACTCGGCTGGTACAAAACAGCCGAACCTGTAGCCCGCGAAATTGCGAAAAGACAGGCATTTAAAGGTGTCCGGTGGATGAAAATGACCGACCCGGCTGCTGGTGAAGCTCCTTCCGGTGTAGGAAGTTTCCTTATCTGGCAGCAGCCACACATCATTTACCTGGCAGAATTGATTTATCGCAGTCATCCGTCACCGGAAATTCTGGAAAAATACGGCAAACTGGTGGACGAAACGGCCGCGTTTATGTATTCTTTTGCTGATTATGAAAAGGAAAAAGACCGTTTTGTGTTGAAAGGCATAATTCCGGCTCAGGAAACACTGCGTGCCTCCGAAACTGTAAATCCACCGTTTGAACTTTCATACTGGTATTTTGCCATGAATGTGGCGCAGAAATGGAGGGAACGAATGGGTGAAAAGCGTAAGGTTGAGTGGGATGAACTGATAGCCAAACTTTCGCCGCTGGCAAGTAATGCCGATGGCCTGTATCTGGCGGCCGAAACTGCTCCTGAAACTTACAACGACATCCGTTTTACATCCGACCATATGGCTGTACTTGGTGCTCTCGGGATTTTACCGACAAACAGGCTGATAAATACCGGATACATGAAAAATACACTTCACTGGATTTGGGACAACTGGAACTGGGATAAAACCTGGGGTTGGGACTATCCGATGACAGCCATGAACGCAGCACGACTGGGCGAACCCGAAAAGGCTGTCGGTGCGCTGCTGATGGATAAACGAACAAATACTTATTTAGTCAACGGTCATAATTACCAGGATGCGCGGTTGCGGGTGTATCTGCCCGGAAATGGCGGATTGCTGACAGCTGTAGCCATTATGTGCGCCGGATGGGATGGCAGTAAAGGTAAAAATCCCGGTTTTCCGAAAGACGGTCGCTGGAATGTGAAATGGGAAGGATTGAAAAAAATGCCGTAAAAAGCCTGATTTGGCAGATTTTTCAGGTGTTTTTTCAAAATTTGCAATTCAAAAATTTCCCGGAGAATAAAAAAAAATAGACAATTTAATACGATAACACGATGAGAAGAAATATTATTTTTGTATTACTGTTGCTTTCAGTAGTCCTTGTTAATGCTCAGAATCAGGCTGTTGCCTGGAAAAAGATATACCCTGCTATTCAAAAGAATATAAAAGCTCCGGTGTTTCGTAAAGCTCAGTTTGATATCCGCGATTTTGGAGCCGTAGCCAACGATACCACCGTGCTCAATACAGAAGCCATCAACCGGGCTATTGTAACATGCAGCCTGCGTGGCGGAGGAATGGTGATTGTGCCTGCCGGAGTATGGTTTACAGCTCCGCTGACACTGAAAAGTAACGTTAATCTTCACGTTCAGGAAGGCGCGACCTTACTTTTCACAACCAATCCGAAGTATTTCCCGGTAGTGCTTACCCGCTGGGAAGGCATGGATTGCTATAATCTTCAGCCGCTTATCTATGCCTACGGCGAAACCAACATTGCCATTACCGGCAAGGGAACGCTGGATGGAGCATCGTCTAATGAAAACTGGTGGAAAAAATGTGGCGCTGCTTCTTTTGGCTGGAAAGAGGGGGATATATCACAAAGAACTGGCCGTCCGAAACTGATGCAGTGGAATAACGACAAAGTCCCCGTTTCGATGCGTATAATGAATGAGAATGACGGTATGAGACCTCAGATGATTAATTTATATTTGTGCAACAATGTGCTGATTGAAGGAGTGAAAATCCTGAGATCGCCGTTTTGGGTTATTCATCCTCTGATGTGCAATAATGTGATTGTGAGAGGAGTACGAGTCGAAAACGACGGACCGAACGGCGATGGCTGCGATCCTGAAGCTTGCTCCAATGTTCTGATCGAAAACTGCTATTTCAGTACCGGTGATGATTGTATCGCGATTAAATCTGGTCGCAACAACGATGGTCGTTTGTGGTCGCAACCAAGCGAAAATATTATTGTCAGAAATTGTGAAATGAAAAACGGGCACGGCGGAGTTGTGATTGGAAGCGAAATTTCAGGCGGATACAAAAACCTGTTCGTTGAAAACTGTAGAATGAACAGCCCATTGCTTGACCGTGTTATCCGGATTAAAACCAATACATTACGTGGCGGAACAATCCAAAATATTTATGTCCGTAACATTGAGGTAGGTGTGTGCAAGGAAGCAATTCTGCATATTAGTTTGCTGTATGAACCCCGTGAGATAGGAGAAAGAGGCTTTCATCCTGTAGTACAAAATATAAATTTGGAATACATCCGTTCACAGAAAAGCCAGTATGGGGTTAGTATCGATGCACTGCCCGATACGACCTGTGTGCGTGATATTTTCGTCCGAAACTGCAACTTTAACGGTGTGAAATCAGGGAACAAACTTACCGGGAAGATTGAAAATGTAAAATTCGACAATTTGACAGTAAACGGGAAACTGATGGAAACATATCCGTTGAAAAAGAAAAACTAAATCACGGCGATTGCCGCAATTTCTGTTTTTATCAAATAAAGCAGTCTATAAATCATTTTTGTAACCTCTCTTTTTTCGAAAAGGATTATTTTTGTGGAGTTGAATAGTCCGTTGTGGGCTAAAGCAAATTCTTTAGCCCACAACGTAAGATTACCTTATTTTACCAACATGAAGCACACTTTTCGCAATCTGAAAAACTTCGGGCTGTTTATTTTATTTTTATTGCCAGTTTCAACCACCGTTGAACGTGATAAAAACCATCCCTGCATCCTTATCCGGAGCATTGGAAACGAAAATCCGTTTACCCCGCTTTACAACAGTTACGATCAAAATTAAACCACTATAGCCATGAACTCAAGACACATAATCATCATTTTTTTATTGTTCCCGTTCTTTTATTTCAATGCAAACGCAGATGTGACACTTCCGAAAGTAATTTCGTCGGGCATGGTGTTACAGCGCGATGCTAAAGTACCCGTTTGGGGAAAAGCGGAAGCCGGAGAAAAGGTAACAGTGAGTTTTGCAGGACAAGAAGTTACTACAGTTGCGGATGCAGATGGAAAATGGAGTGTAACACTTAAATCGTTGAAATTGAACGTTCAACCTGCTGATATGATTATATCTGGAAAAAACACAATAACGCTGGAAAACATTCTGGTGGGCGATGTGTGGCTCTGTTCAGGGCAGTCGAATATGGAATATCCTTTCGATTACAGGCTGAAGAAGTATGCAACTCCCGTCCGGGGTGAAAATGTGGCTTTGGAGGAACTGTTGAAACCCAAATCAGATAAAATCCGCTACCTCTATGCCGAAAAGCAAAACGATACAAAGGACATAAAATCGGTAGGCTGGTTTACGTCAAACGATAGTGTTTTGCGCAATGTTTCTGCCATTGGCTATTTTTTCGGAAAGTATATTTATGAGGAAACGAATGTGCCGGTAGGGATAATTTCATCGTCATGGGGCGGAACCATGATTGAGGAATGGACACCTGCGTGGGTGTACGAAAAATCGCCGGTTTTTGCTGGTCAGATAGACCCGAACGATAAAAAAATAAACGGACGGATAGCCGGCACAAAATTTTACAGTATGATACAACCCATCGTACCTTTTGCAGTTAAAGGAATGCTGTGGTATCAGGGCGAAACCAATTGTATGTCAGAAGATCAGGCAACTTATCCCGAAAAGATGAAAATGCTGCTCGAAACTTACCGTTCACTCTTCCGAAACCCCCAAATGCCTTTTTACTACGTTCAGATTGCACCTTATTTATATTCAAAGCGCACCAACGACAAAATGCAGCACACACCCGAACTGCTGCCCGAATTTTGGGAAGCTCAGAGCAGTTTTCTATCCACACACCGCACCGGAATGGTGGTGACGACCGATTTGGTGGATAACCTGTCGGATATACATCCATCGTACAAATGGGAAGTTGCCCGTCGACTTTCATTGTGGGCGTTAGCGAAAGATTACAATAAAAAAGTTATTTATCAGTCACCGGGTTATAAATCGATGAAGATAAAGGATGGAAAAATCATACTTATATTTCATAATATTGGAGGTGGATTAATTAGTAAAGACGGCGAGGCTTTGACCTGGTTTACCATTGCCGGTGCCGATGGAAATTTTGTGCCAGCGAAAGCAGAAATCAAAAGAAAAACGGTAGTTGTTTGGGCTGACGAAGTAAAGCAACCTGAGATGGTACGCTTTGCGTGGAACGAACGGGCTATGCCAAATCTGTGTAATAAAAAAGGATTGCCCGTGATGCCATTCCGAACCGGAAAATAGTTGTTTTCGTTAAAAAACCAAGTAAATTTGAATATAAAAAAGAAAACTTTTTAGTTGTTTTTTATTGCCGTATTAATTCAAAATGATTATCCGTTGTATTACCTAAACTGATTTTTATATGTAACCGAGGCTAT
>DAONDU010000157.1:0-5954 GCA_035402725.1 Paludibacteraceae bacterium
GTTTCACAACACCAGCGCTCGTTCACATCCGACAAGCGTGTATTCATTCTTACCCGTTCGGCTTTTGCCGGTCAGCAGCGCTACGGTGCTAACACCTGGTCGGGCGATGTAGCAGCTTCGTGGGAGGCTTTGCGCAATCAGATCTCGGCGGGATTGAACTTCTCACTGTGTGGCATTCCATACTGGAACAGCGATATTGGAGGTTTCTTTCTGTGGAATTTTAAAAACCCGCTTACAAATGTTGATTACCGCGAGTTGCATGTCAGATGGATGCAGTTTGGTACTTTCTGTCCCATGATGCGTTCGCATGGTGAAGGGGTGCCAAGGGAGCTTTATCAGTTTGGTAAAAAGGGAAATCCAACCTACGACGCGATTGAAAAATATATCAACCTTCGATACACCTTCTTGCCCTATATTTATTCAGCTTCATGGGATGTAACAGCCCGGCAGTCGAGCATGATGCGGGCGCTGGTTATGGATTTCGCCGGTGACAAACAGGCGCTGGATATCAACGATGAATATATGTTTGGCAGTTCGTTGCTGGTCAATCCGGTTACACAGCCCATGTATTCCAAAACAGTTATGTCAGGTGGCGATTCCGTAAAAGTAGAGGATTTCAGTACAGTTAAGTCCAAAGATGTTTACCTGCCCAAAGGCACCGACTGGTATGACTTCTGGACCGGTGAGAAATTCAATGGCGGACAAACCATTAAGAAAGAGGTTCCGTTGGACATCATTCCGTTGTTTGTTAAGGCTGGAACCATTTTGCCGGTTGGACCTGAAGTTCAGTATGCCACCGAAAAGAAATGGGATAATCTGGAAATCCGCGTTTATGAAGGTGCTGACGGCGAATTTACATTGTACGAAGATGAAAACGACAATTACAACTATGAAAAAGGCCTTTATTCTACAATCTCTTTTTCCTGGAATGACAGGAACAAGTCATTAACCGTTGGTGAATGTAAAGGCTCTTTCCCCGGAATGCTTAAATCACGCAGGTTTAACATCGTGATTGTTGGAAAAAGCAAAGGAGTTGGCGCGGAATTAGTTGAAAATTACGATAAGGTGGTTAGCTACACAGGTAAAAAACTGGTAATTACTCCGAAAAAGTAAACTGTGCATAGCCTCAGGATTTATCCGGGGGGATGAAGATGCACCGATGAAAGAACCTCGTAGAGGTTGCCCTGTTCAGATAGTAAATAGCCATGAAAAAGTAGTAAATAGCCAGACTTTTTATAACGCCGCTGCCAATTTCTATGGTTATTCAACATACAATAGCATGAAAAATCAGAGAAAAGCAATAGCTGAAAGCCTGGATTTGCTCGATATGATTGATCATCAGGATTCGCCCGTGTATCTGATGAACCTGCTGAAAGCTCAGTTTCCTGTTGATAATATTATCATCCAGCATCATAAAAAACATGCTGTGGTTCTTTCAAAAACACTGAACAAACACGGCGTTAAGAACTATTTATTTACTGAACAGAATGCCGGGAAAGATATGGTATATCCGGTCAGACAATTTCTTGTTGACAATTTGAAATAATGTCGTTGCAGACGCGCTGCATACAACTGATATCTACAAAATACATACAATGAAGAACTACTATTATTATTTACTTCTGATACTTTGGGGCGTTTCAGCCAATGCGTCAGCTCAGGATTACAGGTTATGGTACAATAAACCTGCGCGGGAATGGACTGATGCGCTTCCTTTAGGCAACGGACGACTTGGAGCGATGGTGTATGGCATTCCGGCTCAGGAACACATTCAGTTGAACGAACAAACAATTTGGGGTGGCAGCCCGTATCGGAATCATAATCCGAAGGCATTGCAGGCTTTGTCCGAAGTACGACGGCTTGTTTTTGAAGGGAAAAATCAGAAAGCTCAGCATTTGATTGATTCGACCTTTTCCACTCCTTATAAGGGTATGCCGTATCAGACCATGGGCGACTTATATCTGACTTTCCCGGGACACGAACAATATTCCGGTTATTGCCGCAGCCTGAGTCTCGACAGCGCCATTTCGGTAACGACGTACAAGGTAAATAATATCACCTTCAGGCGCGAAACTTTCTCGTCGTTTGCCGATAACGTAATCATCATGCGGATTTCAGCCGACAAACCCGGCTCGGTAACATTTACCGCGTCTTACAATTCTCCGCAGACTATTTACAAAGAGAGAGACGGAAACAATCTTGTTGTAAGCGGCACAACTACCGACCACGAGGGAATTCCCGGAAAAGTGAAATTCGAAAATCAGACGCTGATAAAAGCCGACGGCGGTAAAGTGCTGGTGACCGATTCGACTATACAGGTCCGGGGTGCCCGTTCGGCTGTCATCTATATTTCGATAGCTACCAATTTCAGACATTACGACGACATCAGCGGCAATCAGTCTGATAAGGCCAGTAATTATCTGGACAAAGCATTAAAATCAGCCTATACCAAAGCGCTGAAAAATCATATTGCATCGTACCAAAAATATTACAGACGAGTTGCGCTCGACCTGGGCAAAACCGATGCTGCGCAAAACCCAACCGATGACCGCATCAGGGCTTTTCAGCAAGGCAACGACCCGCAACTTGCAGCCATTGCTTTTCAGTACGGACGATACCTGCTCATCTCAAGTTCTCAGCCCGGTGGACAACCGGCAAACCTGCAGGGTATCTGGAACGAGAAGCTTAAAGCCCCGTGGGATGGAAAATATACGATAAATATTAATCTCGAGATGAATTACTGGCCATCGGAGGTGACCAACCTGTCCGAAATGAGCGAACCGTTGTTTCAGCTGATCAAAGACATTTCGGAAACAGGACAGGAAACAGCAAAATCGATGTACGGAGTCAACGGATGGGTAGCTCATCACAATACCGATATCTGGCGTTGTACAGGAGTGATTGACAATGCATATTACGGAGCCTGGCCAAACGGAGGTGCCTGGTTGTGCCAGCATATATGGCAACATTACCTGTTCACCGGCGACAAAAAGTTTCTGGCCCGCTATTTCCCCGTACTGAAAGGTTCAGCCGATTTCTTCCTCGATTTTCTAACAGAACATCCGTCGTATCACTGGCTCGTAACCTGTCCTTCCATTTCGCCGGAGAACAGTCCGGTGCCCAGAGGCTCCACAATAACAGCCGGATGCACCATGGATAATCAGATAGCCTTTGAAATACTATCGAACACACGGGCTGCGAATAATCTTCTGGGAGGCGACAAAACATACTCTGAAAAGCTGCAAAAAACAATTGACCGTCTGCCACCCTTGCAGATTGGTAAATACAACCAATTGCAGGAATGGCTCGAGGATTTGGATGACCCGCAATCGGAGCACAGGCATGTGTCTCACTTGTTTGGTTTGTATCCGGGTGTGCAAATTTCGCCGTATAAGAACCCTGAACTTTTTCAGGCTGCCAAACAATCGCTTATTTTCCGGGGTGATAAGGCTACCGGTTGGTCTATTGGCTGGAAGATAAATTTCTGGGCACGCTTGCTCGATGGCAATCATGCGTACAAACTAATATCCAATATGTTAACCCTGGTTGAACCCGACTCGAAGGACACGCATACCTATACCAACATGTTTGATGCTCATCCGCCCTTTCAGATTGACGGAAATTTCGGACTGACTGCCGGAATTGCCGAAATGCTCCTGCAAAGCCACGACGATGCATTGCATCTCTTGCCTGCTCTTCCGGATGTGTGGTCTGCAGGGTTAGTCACGGGATTGAAAGCCCGCGGAGGTTTCGA
Organism: Paludibacteraceae bacterium; assembly: GCA_035402725.1. Classification (GTDB taxonomy): domain Bacteria; phylum Bacteroidota; class Bacteroidia; order Bacteroidales; family Paludibacteraceae; genus UPXZ01. The sequence continues at coordinate 3,755 of DAONDU010000157.1, forward strand.
AGTTGATATGAAATGGACTAAAGGAAAACTGACTGAAGCCCGGATACGTTCATCAGCAGGCGGAAATTTGCGTATTCGCTCGTATCTTCCGTTGAAAGGCGACAGATTGAAAAATGCAGAAGGAACGAACACCAATCCGTTGTTTCGCAGCGAACCAATTAAACAGCCTTTGTATGCCAGTAACGGTGTTCCACCTATGCCGGAGTTGCGTAAGGTTTATGAATATGACATACAAACGAAACCGGGCGCAGTGATTAAAATTTTCGCGGTAAACGATTAGTCAGACTTAAGAGCATATAACACACCTTTGTGAAAATTCTCAAACAAAAGGAAATGATCAATGGCATATTCTCCCGATAAATCGGGACAGGCTATCTGACAATATAAAATAAAAAATAAACATGAAAAACACATCAAAAACAGTATTCTGCAAGTGTCAGGGACGAATCGGTCTGATCCTGATTATTTTACTCAGTATGACGGGTATAACCGCTTTTGGCAAAAATTGTGAGCGGATGGTATATGTGTATGATATTGCTGTAACTGTACCAAACCCTTCGCCAGAGCTTTATCAGGCCAGTGACGGTTGTGTAGAACAGCTGCTTCTGAATTCGAGAGCGTCAAATGAATTTTTCAGCCTTGACTTTCAGCCTGTACGCGTCCTGAAACCGGCAACAGAACAGGCGCTGATTGGTCCCGGTCAGGGCCCATCCTCCAACATCGACTATATGATATGGGGTGAACTGAAAGAAACAGGTACAGGCAGATATAATATTACTCTCTACCTGGTTACGGCTAACACCAGACTTCAGGTCGCAAAAGCAAGTTCAACGTTTACAAATCCTTCTGAAGCCAAATTTGCAGGTATGACAGCTGCATTAAGTCTGGGTGCATCCGGAACAGGTTCACGCCGGTTGATTGACGTCATTACCGACTACGAAAAGAAAGTGAGGGAAGATGACAACAGAAAAACGATTTGTCCGGATATGGTGTATTTGATGAAGGAAAAAACAATTGAAGCCAAACAGGAAGAAGAAGTATTGTTAATGTATCAGCTGAAGGATACTGATGGCAAACCGGTAAAAGATGCCGATGTTTCAGCAAGATGCGACGAGGGAAGTCTCGATATGCAGGAAACAAAGACGGATCAGTACGGAATGGTCAGGTTCAAACACAAGACACCTGATAAAAATACGGAGTACAGCATACGTTGTTTTGCCAAAGCTATAGCACCCAGTGAAAAAATAATCAGGGTGGACGATGTGATTGTACCTGTAAAAGTGAAAAAGAAAATAACCGAATTAACCGGAGAAATAGAAATTCAGGAGTTTACCAAAACCGGAAATCCCACGCTTGCTAACACTGAACAGGGTAAAAGCACTTTTCATTCGGTAGCAGTATCGCCCCTGGATTTGACGATCATCCCCGAACGTATTATTCAGATAAACAAAAGCAGGGACGTGTTGAGCAGGGCGCTGGAATTGGACGAGTTCAGCATTGTTGATGGTCTGACAATGAAAGACAAGACAGGAGAACCTGTTTCCGTACGAAGCAAATCAGAATACAACAGTTATCTGCCCTGTGAGGACAAACTGCAACTGGATATGACGGAACAGATAGAAGGTAGCAGCAACGGGTTCGACATCCGGGTTAGCATTGCTCTCGAACGGGGTATTGAAACCGGAAACACGACACTCTCCAGTCTCAGCCCGAGATACTGTCTTGTCATCACCCCCGGATCGAATGCGCGGTTACTGTTCCAATCGTCAAAATACAGAACCACTGCCACAAGAAGCGGCCAGAGGAGAGACTATCCGTGCGGGGAACTGACTTCATTTTCTGAGGAAGTAAACCCAAAATACGAGCTTGCGCATGGTGCTATGAGAAGTACAATTCAAAAAAATGATCAGGAATACCATGAAATTATTGTTCCTCTCTCGATACCAGACAGCAAAGCACTTGAAGAATATCTGTTGAATCCGAAAGGTCCTTACAGCATTCGCGTTTCAGGTAAATATATTAAAAAAGATTACGAAGAGAGAGAAACTCAAATCAACGCTACCCTGCTGATGATGCCAAAAGAATGAAAAAAAGTCTGGCCTTTTACAAGGACCTGTTCGTATAACTTTACCACAGCTGCATTTCGGAGTATCAATATTTTTGCCAGCAAAGCAGTAAAACATTCTCAACAAATGAGTTA
>DAONDU010000158.1:0-5927 GCA_035402725.1 Paludibacteraceae bacterium
GATCAGCCGGTGCTTGCCCAGATACGTAAAAAACTGGTGGATGCATTCGGAGGTAATTTTTCACAGATTGTGGTTGGAGGAGCTCCTCTGAATGCCGAAGTGGAAGAATTTTTCACAAAAATAAAATTTCCGTTTACGGTTGGCTATGGCATGACCGAATGTGCTCCGTTGATCAGCTATACTGAGGCTAAAGATTTTATCTCCAAATCATCGGGAAAGGTACTTGATGGCATTATGGAGGTGAAAATTGACCGTCCCGATCCAAATACAGGAGTTGGAGAGATATTCGTACGCGGAGAGAATGTTATGTCCGGTTATTACAAAAACCCTGAAGCAACCGAGCAGATACTGGATGCTGACGGCTGGCTTCATACCGGCGATCTGGGTACTGTGGATGCTGATGGCAATGTGTTTATCCGCGGGCGTAACAAAACCATGATCCTGAGTGCTAACGGCCAGAATATATATCCCGAAGAACTCGAATCGAAACTGAACAACATGCCATTTGTTATGGAAAGTCTGGTAATTGACAGCAATGGAAAACTGATTGCTCTGGTTTGTCCTGATTATGATGCTGTTGATGCCGAAGGTTTGGATCAGAAAGGGCTGGAAGATGTAATGGAAGAAAACAGAAAGTTGTTAAATTCGCTTGGTGCATCCTACGAGAGTGTTTCAAAAATCCAACTATATCCGCATGAGTTCGAAAAAACACCTAAAAAAAGCATTAAGCGTTACCTTTATACTACCGGATTTTAAACTTCGTAAGTGGTTGATATTCATTTAATTGATCGTTCCGAAAAGTTAAAGTGAAAATATTTATAAAAAAAGCGAAAAATTATTTGTCAGAGATTATAAAATTGTAGTAACTTTGCACCGTTTTTGATACTCAAAGATAAAATAGTTACAATTTATTAGAAAGATGAAAAAAGTATTTTTATTTATTGCTGTCGCTTTCGCTATTGCAGCTTGTGCCCCTAAACAGGCAGAAGAGAAAAAAGTACAGGAAGATTCAGTTGTGGTAGTTGATACCGTTGCTGCTCCGGCCGATACTGCTATCGCAAGCGTTGACAGCGTAGCACCTCAGATGTAAAAAAGGATAATTCCTGCTTGCTGTTAGTTTTTCTGTTTTAAAGAAACAGAATTTGAATTTGAAACTGTAAATGTTTGTTTTTTACCCGCTTATTAGGCTTTTTTCAAAGAAAATCACCGAAAAGTGAAAAAAAAATAAAAAAAAGTCAGAAATATTAATTGTATATCAAAATAAAGATATACCTTTGTCACGATTTTGAATTGAACAAAATATCTAACATGTTAAATTTTTAAGAATTAAAACAAAATGAAAAAAGTAATTTTATTTTTTGCTGTAGCTGCAGTATTTGCTGCATGTACTCCTAAACAAGCTGAACAAACTGAACAAAACATCGATTCAGTTGCTACTGAAGTTGTTGATACTACTGCTGCTGCTGTTGATACAGCTGCTACTGCTGTTGTTGATTCAGCTGCTACTGCTGTTGTTAAATAATTTTAGCTATCGCAAAAAATTTATTAAGACATCTGCAAGTCCGTTAGTTTCTAACGGACTTTTTTTTTTGTCAGAATTGTAGTACTTTTGTTGGCTTAGAAGTCGCAGTGTATTATTTCATTGAATGCACGGCTTGTTTTATGGAAAATCCAACAAATACAAGATCGAACCATGTTACGAATAGCAATACAATCCAAAGGACGTTTGAATGAAGAATGCATGACTTTATTGAATGAAGCAGGCATTAAACTCGAATGGGGCAAACGACTGCTCCTTGTTCCGGCAAAGAACTTTCCTGTTGAAGTGCTTTTTCTTCGCGATGATGACATACCACAAACTGTAGCCGATGGAGTTGCAGATATCGGTATCGTCGGAGAAAATGAATTTGCAGAGAAAAATAAAAAGGTAAACATCGAGAAAAGACTTGGATTTAGTAAATGCCGACTGTCTCTGGCTATTCCGAAATCTGCCGATTACCAGGGATTGAGCTGGTTTAACGGGAAAGTGATTGCCACTTCTTATCCGGTAATACTTGACAATTTCCTGAAACAAAATAATATCTCTGCCGATATTCACGTTATCACCGGTTCGGTCGAGATAGCAACCGGAATTGGACTGGCCGACGCCATTTTCGATATTGTCAGTTCCGGAAGTACGCTGCTGACCAATCAATTGCAGGAAGTGGAAGTTGTCATGAAATCGGAAGCACTGCTGATTTCAAATCCTGATTTGTCCCCCGTAAAAAGAGAAGTTCTGGATGATTTGTTATTTCGTCTTGAAGCTGTTCAGGTGGCTGAAGACAAAAAATATGTGCTGATGAACATTCCCACGGCTAATCTAAGTCAAATTGTACAGGTCATTCCCGGTATGCGTAGTCCGACAATCATGCCACTGGCAAAGGACGGATGGAGTTCGTTGCATGCGGTAATTGGTGAAAAGGAATTCTGGGATATAATCGGAAAACTGAAAAATCTGGGAGCCGAAGGAATTCTGGTTATTCCAATCGAAAAAATGATTTTATAAAACACCTGAAAATAGAATAATAACCCTCTGTTTCAGTTTTTTTAACGGGGTACAACTTTATTTACTTTGACAGGAAAATTAATTACACCATCTTTGCATTACCAATAAAAATTAAGTTAAAACGGGTAAACCGGAAAAATAAATTGAATGTATAACAAAAAAGTAGTTTTTGCAATCGCCTTGTTTTTTTCAGCCATTCAGTTGACTGTAGGTCAGAATAATACAAATTCGCCCTATACACGTTTCGGATACGGAGACGTAACGCAAAGCACAGCTACAGAGCTGCGGGGGATGGGGGGCGTTTCGCTCGGTAACAGATCCAAAAATACAATCAATACCGTAAATCCGGCTTCATACAGCAGTGTGGATTCACTTACATTCATGTTTGATATTGCCGGTAGCGCCAGATATTCGATTTTCTCGGATGATGATGGCTCGAATAAAACTTTTAACTCCAACCTGGAGTACCTGACGATGCGTTTTCCCCTGGCGAAATGGCTTGGGTTTAGCGCGGGTCTGACACCATATTCTTTCGTAGGATATAACTTTAACCAGGTTGACTCCCTGCAAATGCCTGTCAGTCAGACACAGGATGCTAAATATATCAATTATTATACTCTTTTCAACGGCGCCGGCGGATTTACCCAGGTTTACGGAGGGTTGTCGGCCAACATTCTGAACCACATTTCGTTAGGTGTAAATGCTTACTATATGTTTGGGGAGGTAAATAATAACCGAAACCTGGTTTTTTCTTCAACAACTGCCTATCAGTCAGTAGCTTATGCCAATAGCATCAGTGCTAATGATTTTCGGTTTCGCTATGGTATTCAGCTGTATAATACATTTGCAGAAAAGCACGATGTGGTGTTAGGAGCGATTTATGAAGGGAAAACCAAGTTCAATGCCAGGTTCTCGGCAATAGCCAATGATTCGGTTCTTAATTCTGCCAACGGATTTGAACTGCCACAAACGCTGGGAATTGGATTAAACTACACGTACAACAAGCAACTGACTGTAGGTATTGACGTAACACAGCAGGCATGGGCGAAAGCCTCGTTTATGAACAAAACCGATTCGCTGGTGAATACAACCAAAATAGCTCTCGGAGCTGAATATGTTCCTAATCCGGTTGGAAGAAGATATACAGACAGAATACGTTATCGCGTTGGTTTCAATACGGTAAATCCTTACTATACAGCAGGAACCACCAAATTACCTAATAATTACACCGTCAGCTTTGGAGTTGGTTTCCCGACAAAAACCTCAAAATCTATCCTGAACGCTTCGCTCGAGTACGGTAAAATGGGTTCGTCGCTGTTGAAGGAGAACTATCTGAAGCTCACTTTCAGCGCTTCGATAAATGAATTCTGGTTTGTGAAGCCAAAATTGTAGAGATCCTTTTCCAAAAAAGAATGAAGTTTTCAAAGCAAATAATCATCAATATGACAGCCGCCTTTTGGGTGGTTGTCGTGTTATTTGGTGCGGTTGCGTGTCAGAATAAAAAAACAGAGAAGATTGCAGCCGTAAAAGACAGGCAGGCAATGCCCGGTCTTCACGCGACCAAAATAACAACTGTAATATCCGACTCGGGTATCACACGTTACCGGATTTATACTGATCAGTGGGATGTTTTCGATAAAGCGAAGGAAAAATACTGGGAATTTCCAAAAGGGCTGCATTTCGAGCGTTTTGATGAAAATTTGGTAATCGATGCCAACTTTCACAGCAACTATGCCCGCTACTACGAAGCCAGACAATTATGGGAATTTAAGGGTAAAGTTAAAGCCATCAACATGATGGGTGAAATGTTTGAAAGTGAACGACTGTACTGGGACAGGGCTCAGGAACTCATATATTCGGATACGCTGGTGAAAATTACACAGCTGACACGTGTTGTTTCCGGTTATGGATTTCAATCGAACCAGTCGATGACCAAATACAGTTTCCGGGCAACGCTGAAAGGATTGCTTGTTGTTCCCGACGAAAATAGCAATGCGGCAGCATTACCTGCCGGTGCCGCGCATCCGTAAGACTGATTATTCTACCATGTAAATATTGGCTTTGATTCGAAGCCAGTTCCCTTTCCATTCCCTGGATATTACCCTGCAGAAGAACATTTTACCGGCATCCATCAGTCGCGAACATACTTCGTTGAGTTCAGCAGGCACATACCCGACGCGTACATCCTGTACAAAAATGGCAATGGCAAACTTGTCGTGCTTGTTATCCGGCTCCCGTTTCATGGTGAGCACTTTTTCCGGTACAATTTCCTGCTCCACAGTCTGAAGTCCGGTACTAAAACTGGTACCCGCGATTGTTATTTCCAGCAGGAATATTTCCCGTTGAAACGGCAGTACACCCGATGTTCCTTTGCTGAGCATTGCAAGCAGACTGGGTGAAATCGGAATAATTGATTGATTCATAGTCAGCTGAGCATTAATTCAATGAAGGCTTCGTATTTATTTGCTTCCTGTTCGTAAAAATTAATCTGAACTTTGACAGCGTCCTGTTCAGCAGTCACTTTATCATCGTCGTTAAGGACATCTTTCATATTGTAAGGAAAAGTTTCGTTCAGTTTCTCTATTTTCTCTTTCAGGACAGCTATATTTTTACTAATGAAATCCAGCTTTTTGCGTTTCTCCCCCGTGGTTTGCTGAGTTGTCTGTTCAGCAGGTTCCTGTTTGCTGTCCAGATTGAGAAGTATTTTCTTCAGTTCTGTCAGGTCGTTCAGATCGTAGGCAGCTTTTACTTTCAGAAATAAATCTTTGTCGTTTTCAGTTTGATGCGGATTTAGATCTGGATGTAGTTTTTTGCAAAGAAGGTGGAATATTTCTTTCAGTTCTGCCACAAATTCGGGTGGAAGCAGATCTCTCAGTACCTGTTTGGCTGTTTCGAGGGTTTCAGCATTTTTATTTATTTGTTGATAATAATTGGAAAGCAACGTGTTTAGCTTAACTTCGATAACGGGGATGTCCGGTTTCTCGTCGCGGTTAAGAGCGGTCTGTATCAGCTCCATCTTCATTTTCAGTCGCGAACATTCCGTTTTCTTTTCAAAAAGTTCGAAGAGCAGATATCCGAGTTTATTCAGGTACACCGAATAAAGAAGCGGCTCATTATCGGTCATATCTTTGAACTGAGTGTACAATTCGAGGTATTCCGCGCTGAGTTTTTTTATTTCAATCGAAAGAGACTTACTTTCGGCTGTTTCGGATATCTCATTATTCCTCATGACAGGCTGTTTTTTATTTTTGATTAATTTCCAGGCTTTCCACAATCAAAGATAAGCATTAAGTTTCAAATTAATCATTAAGTGTTTTTATCTGCTTAAATATTTATAAAATCAGGCATCATCCTCTGAATGTTTCTAAAGTTTTTATAGCTT
>DAONDU010000159.1:0-5921 GCA_035402725.1 Paludibacteraceae bacterium
TCATTTGCCTTTACAATTTTATTTTTCAGATCTTCCTTATAATCAACCAGTTTTTTTTGTAAAGATTCATCGCCTACAGCAAGAATCTGTACAGCCAGTATACCGGCGTTCATAGCGGCATTGATACCAACGGTAGCCACCGGAATGCCAGGAGGCATCTGTACGATAGCCAGTAAAGCGTCCAGCCCTTCGAGGGATGAATTGACTGGCACGCCAATAACCGGTACTGTAGTCATGGAAGCTATCACTCCGGGGAGATGAGCAGCCATACCTGCGGCAGCTATTATTACCTGTATGCCTCTGTCGCAGGCTCCTTTTGCAAAGATTTCCACTTCTGCGGGCGTACGATGCGCCGAAAGTGCCTGCATTTCAAAGGGAATTTCAAATTCATCCAGAACTTTTGCCGTTTTGTCCATTACCGGAAGATCGGAAGTACTGCCCATAATGATACTCACTTTTGCATTCATATCCACTCTGAGTTTTATTATTGTCTGACTTTGCTATCAAACATAGACAACAAAATTCTTAACCTATCAGTGCATTATATTCGTCTGCTGAAAGCAGTCCGTCAACTTCTGCAACATTGGAGCAGGAAATTTTCACAATCCAGCCTTCGCCGTAAGGATCGTTGTTTACAAGTTCGGGAGCATCTTCCAGATTTGCATTGAATTCGAGAATTTCGCCCGAAATCGGGAGGAACAAGTCAGAAACAGTTTTAACGGCTTCAACAGAACCGAAAACTTCTCCCTGATCAATTGTTTCGCCTACAGTTTCCACTTCGACAAATATGATTTCGCCTAATTCGCTCTGCGCAAAGTCAGTAATTCCAACAAAGGCAAATTCGCCTTCAACGCGTACCCATTCATGTTCTTTGGTGTACTTCAGGTTAGCCGGTACATTCATAAGATTATTTTTTTTAAGTTTAGTATTTAGATTTAGTAAATAATTTCACCTTCAAAAAAGAGTTGCAAAGTTACGAAAAAAAATCATGGATTTATCTATTCTTCAATAAATACAAATCTGTTTGTATCGGATAATGATCGGAAGCTTTCAGGTTACCCCGTTTATAATTTGCCGACTGAAATGCCTTATCATACATGATGTAATCTATTCTGAACCGATAGAACGAATGCTCAAATGTCCAGCCAAGTCCGTTGCCTGTTTCTTTGAAAGAGTCTTTCAAATTTCCCAGCACTTTAGTATATGCATATGACGACGGTACATCGTTATAATCGCCACAGGAGATTACCTTATAAGGTGATTCCCTAATCAGTTTTGCGACAACGTCGGCCTGTTGAGCTCTTACGCGGTATGCAACACTCAGTTTTTGCGACAGGTATTTTGTAACCGAACCCAGTTCATCAGTATCAAACCCATCTTTCAGTTTCGATGTCATCTGTATATCCTGTGCTGTAATCCGATTTGATTCCAGGTGATTATTCACAATTCGCAGAGTATCCTCTCCCACTATAATATCTGTATAAATGGTCAGGTTAAAAATTGATTTATAACCTGCATTTCGCTTTTCAATAATCGGGTATTTTGATAAAGTAACCAGCCCGATACCCATACTCCACTTATTGAGCTGAAAACTCACATGTTTGTAGGGATATATTTTGAAGATCCGTTCGAAGTCGTCGTAATTGAACTGATAGCTATTTTCGCTGATAGCACATTCCTGCAGACACACAACATCGGCATCTGTATCAAGAATATATTTTATTACAGGATTTGGATCATTCTTTTTATGCTTCTTCATCATTCCTGTATTCATCGTATTGTATGACAGCACTTTAATTTTCGTTGAAACTGTATCAATATCAGGTTTTGCCAGGTTAACCGGAAAAGCACTTTTAACAGTTCCATAAAATATTATTATGGCAATAAGTGAAATCAGAAGATACCATTTACGGCAGAATATCCAAAACACGATAAAAAAAACATTGATAATTATCAACGGCAGAAGAAAAAGTGATGCATAAGCAGGCAGAAGGAGTTTTTCGGGACTTATGAGCGAGCCAATTTTCACCAATCCCAAAGCCAGCACAGCTGTGATATTGACAAGTACCATTATCCACTTTATAAAAGCGGTCATGGGTCTTCCTTTAATGCTATTTTTTTTCAAAAAGTTTTCTTTTTTCGTCGGCACTCAGGCTTTCGTAACCCGAGGTTTTTATTTTATCAAGTATCCGGTCTATTTCGGCTTCGTTTCGCGCTTTTTGCTGGTTATATTCCTGCGGCGACATTCGTTGCGAATGGAATTTCGGAGCTTTTTGCTTCGGTCTTGGACGAAACAAATTTACAAAAAAGTCAACAATACGGGTGATAAAGTAAGTAATATCTGTTCCTTTTTTATAAGTAACGGCAAACAAATAACCTGTAAGGGCACCTCCAAGATGAGCCATTTCGCCGCCTCCATTATTTCCGGTGAGGCTGAACACACTGATTAGCACCGTAATAATTGCTATGTAAATAAGTTTCACCCTGCCAATCAGCAACAGGTTCATTTCGGCATTCGGAGCTCGAACAGCCGTAGCCACGACGATTGCCATGATAGAACCCGAAGCTCCGAGCAACACACTGTAATATGCTGCAGCCGAATAATATGGGAATACATTATAAGCAATCACATAAACTGATGCAGCAACTAACCCTCCGAGAATATAAAGTGACAGCAACTGTTTCTCCGAAAAGTAGTTCAGAAACAACCTGCCGAACCAGAAGAGCATCAGCATATTGAATAAAATATGATAGAAACCCTTGTGAAGAAACATATAGGTAAGAGGCGTCCAGAAATGACTGAGTAATTTATTCAGATTGGAGGGAATTGCCAGCCAATTGATATATTCCGATGCATCAATATTGAACAAACGGAAAATTACAAGAAAAATATTTATAAGTAAAAACACGGCAACATTCAGATAAATCAATTTTATCAGCGTATTCCCGTTTTTATAGGTAAGTCTTAAGTTATCGAATATATTCATTGTGTATCGTAATATTTAAAAATTGATTACAGAATGTACGTCGGTATTCTTAGTTAACTATAAAGTCTTCCTTTCTTCTTCCAGTAATATATAAGCAGTGCGCCAAATAACATACCACCCAGGTGAGCAAAATGCGCCACGCTATCGCCAGAGAACTGAGCCACACCCAGAAACAGTTCCGCCACACCATAACCAAGAACAAACCAGCGAGCTTTAATGGGTACCGGTATAAACATAAGAAAAAGCCTTTCTTCGGGGAAAAGCCAACCGAAAGCTAGCAGCAATCCGAATACTGAGCCCGAGGCACCAATGGTAACTGGCATATTCAACAGCAGATCTTTCTGTTTGATCACATCCAGAACAGTCATTCCTGAGATATCCCCACTAAAATAAGCTCTCAAGCTATCTACAGAACCAGAAGATATTGCCGAATTAAAAGCCGAAACAACAGTATGAAACTCGAAATACCAGAACAGTTGCTGTACGATGGCTGCTCCCAGTCCGCTTACCAGGTAAAAAATCAGGAACTTTTTAGGTCCCCACACCCTTTCGAGTATCCCGCCAAACATGTACACGGCAAACATATTGAAAAAAATATGTGAAAAAGAACCGTGCATAAACATATATGTAATCATCTGAGCCGGATTGAACTTTTGGGACGCGAAATAGTGCATGCCCATCACATCGTTCAAATCAATGCTGATACCCCGGCGTTCCAGAATTCCCGGAAGCAGGATTGTAGCCACAAACAATACAACATTTATGGCTAGTATATTTTTGACAATCGGAGGTATGTTTGAGAAAAAAGAGGATCGGTAATTATTCATAAACAGTATTTTTACATTCAGAAAAAATCATCTAAACACTTGGAAATGAGATATAATTTGTCAACTAAAACATTTTTTTGAATTTACAAAATTACTAAAAAAACTTCAAACTGCTGTTGCCGAACATAAATTGCAGAATATTTAGAAAAAAACAACATTTATTTTGCGAAATGATTGCTTTTTGATTTTCAATTCTCTACATTTGTGGCATATAAAAATCTTCTATTTACTTATAATCTAAAAACTTAAAGAATTATGAACAAAGCTGAACTGATCAATGCAATTGCAGAAGCATCCGGTATGACTAAGGTTGCCTCAAAAAAAGCGCTCGACGCTACCATTAAAAGTATCACCGGCTCACTGGCCAAAGGTGAGAAAGTAAGTCTGGTTGGTTTCGGAACTTTCTCTGTAGCTGAACGTGCCGCACGTACAGGCATCAATCCTTCCACAAAAAAATCTCTGAAAATTCCGGCAAAGAAAGTTGCTAAATTTAAAGCCGGTGCCGATTTGGCTGATGCAGTTAAATAGTCAACAGCTAAACTGAACGTATTAAAAAGGACACTTGACTGAGTGCCCTTTTTTTATTTTTCAGGTACAACAGAAATTCCGTATATTTGCACTTTCAAAAAAAGAAGTGATTATCAGCACTCTTTTGGGGGAATTTTCTATTTATAACAAGAACAATAAGACACAAATATGAGCTTAGAATCAACATTAACAGGAGGTGTAATACAGGCAATAAGCGAACTTTACGGCCAGACGATAACACCGGATATCATACAGTTTCAGAAAACGAAGAAAGAATTCGAAGGAGATATTACCCTTGTGGTTTTTCCATTCGTTAAACTTGCCCGCAAATCGCCCGAACAAACCGGTGAAGAAATCGGTGCCTGGCTGAAGTCGCGATTCGAAATTATTGAAAAATACAACATCATCAAAGGATTTGTCAATTTCAGCATCGATACATCGTACTGGATTGGGCAACTGGCAGAAATACATCAACTGCCTGAATTCGGAACAACCGAACCACAGGACGATGCTGCACTGATGATGATTGAATACTCTTCGCCCAACACCAATAAACCCCTCCACCTCGGACATATCCGCAACAACCTGCTGGGCTTCAGCATTGCCGAAATACAGAAAGCCAACGGATGGAAAGTGGTGAAAACCAATATCGTTAATGATCGGGGTATACACATCTGCAAGTCAATGCTTGCCTGGAAACTTTTCGGTAACGGAGAAACACCAGAAAGATCCGCCATGAAAGGCGACCATCTGGTAGGTAAATACTACGTGGAATTCGACAAGGCATATAAAGCCGAAATCAGGGAACTGATGGAAAAAGGCCTGAGTGAGGAAGATGCCAAAAAAGAAGCTCCGCTCATCAAACAGGCACAGGATATGTTGCTGAAATGGGAACAGGGTGATGAAGAAGTACGCTCGCTGTGGCAGATGATGAACGGCTGGGTATATGCAGGCTTTGATGAAACTTACCGAAAAATGGGGGTTGATTTTGATAAAATATACTACGAATCCGAAACCTACACCGAAGGTAAATCGAAGGTGGAAGAAGGTTTGCAGAAAGGTGTATTCTACAAGCGGGAAGACGGTTCGGTGTGGGCAAATCTGATTGACGACGGACTGGATGAGAAACTGCTCCTTCGCGCCGACGGGACATCGGTTTACATGACCCAGGATATAGGTACAGCGAAACTTCGCTTCGACGACTATCCCATTAATAAAATGGTGTATGTGGTAGGTAATGAACAAAATTATCATTTTCAGGTGCTTTCCATTCTACTGGATAAACTGGGATTTGAATGGGGAAAAGGACTTGTACATTTCTCGTACGGAATGGTAGAATTGCCCGAAGGGAAAATGAAAAGTCGTGAAGGAACTGTGGTTGACGCCGATGATCTGATTGAAGAAATGGTTACGACTGCCCGTGAGACTTCGCAGGAACTCGGGAAGCTTGACGGAGTATCGGAGGAAGAAGCTGAGAATATCGCGCGGATGGTTGGTTTGGGCGCATTGAAATACTTTATACTTAAAGTTGATCCGAAGAAAAACATGACCTTCAATCCGAAGGAATCCATTGACTTCA
>DAONDU010000160.1:0-5851 GCA_035402725.1 Paludibacteraceae bacterium
AGACATTGATTTCATCCATATTGCAACCAAAATTGCAAAACCTGTAATCTCACAATATCAAGATATTATAAACAAATATGTCAAAGATCATTAATTATTAAAGTGACTTTGTGAAAAGTCAAATGACATTATCAAAGGAGAGGGAGCCGGAGGGAGGCCTGACTGCTGAAAGCCCCCTAAATCCCCCTTGGGGGATTTCAGCAACATCGGTTGTATAGGAATATACTCAAATTGTAAACCTGTTTCAGGACAAGACAGATGAACAAAGCAGGGCTTTCTATCTTAAAAGTTTTCAGTTGTGGGTATAATACTGTAATTTTACAGCGGGAGAACAAACTTCCGCTGTATTTATATATCAATTATGAGAAACAGTTGTTTGAGAAAAACTCAAACACGGGAAAATGATTAATAACCAGCCTGTAGCCCCCTTATAGGGATTAAGGGCATATATTTCTATCACATGAGAACAAAAATAACCGCATTATTACTGCTGACATTATTTATAGCACCCCTTCCGGCACAGAAGAAAGTGCTTTTCGGAGGGAAAGATCTGACGAACTGGTATGCTTACAATGCCGTGAACTTAAAAAACGAACGCGCTGATGAAGTTTTTCCGGTCGAAAAGCATCTTATCCGTTTACGCGGGAAAAACCCGGGCTATCTGATGAGTAATCAGTCCTTTACCAACTTCAGACTGACTGCCCTGTTTCGCTGGAACCCGGACAAAGACATCGTAAAGCTATCGAAAACACGCAACAGCGGACTGATGTATCTGGTGCCTGATACCGCGAAGGATATGCTTTGGTGTACTGGAATTCAATATCAGATAAAAGAAAAAAGCACCGGCGATTTCATCTTTTTAGGGGGTGTTACAGCCGAAATTGACGGTAAGAAAACCACGGCGGGTAAAAGTATGGTATATCCAAAAACACAGGAAGCAGAAAAACTGGTCGGTAAATGGAACAAACTCGAAATTACAGTCCGGAACGGAACCATAGTTCAGAAACTGAACGGAAAAGTTGTCAATACGGCTAAAAATCCGTCCGTAACATCCGGCAGGGTGTTGCTGCAATACGAAGGTTATCCCGTTGATTTCAAAAAGATTATTGTACAAGAATTAAAGTGGTAGAACAAACTTATCGTGGCAAGATTTCTTATTTTTTTGTCGTGAAATGACGGTGAAATTTATGCGTTTTTGTCGTAGAATAACGGTATATCTGTATTCTTTTTCTTAAAACAGGGCTTAAAGCCCGTGTCTTCCCTGTATCGTACTGAAATTAAGAGCAGCTGACTGTTATGTAGAAAGCCAAAAAGGACTAAGAAGGGTTATTACACTCCTGCTTAGTCCTTTTCTATTCATTCACCGGAAACTCCGGTTTGATGTCAGTTTATCAATCAAATTGCAGCGTCTTCTTCGGTAAAGCTGCCGTATCGGTGGTATTCGTACGAAATGCTTTGTTCCTTCAGGTAGTGAAGCAACTCAACCCGTCCTTCCACCAGCGGTGAGGTTACTGCTATGTATTTACCCAGTTTGGCAGCTTTCTGATAATAGCTGTCGGGTAAAGCGGCTGAGCAGCAGCGAACACGGTCGTATTTATCCATCGCGGCTACAAACTCCTCATCCGACTGTTTTACTATCGTAATATCCTTCACCGGTAATGCCAGAAGCAGTTTCATCTTTTCATCCGAATCGCTGATGCTGACAGTAAGCGGTGTGCAGGCTGTATGAGCGGCAAGAACCACCATCAGCATATCGGCATTGTTATCGCCGGGCAACACGCGAAAAATCATATTTTTCAGCGGAAGATAGCGGAAGGTGTTGAGTTCGCCCATCAACTGCTGGGTTACTTTTTCCTGCGAGAATTCGTTCGTCCACGCTTGCTGATAATTTTCGGAAGCATAGCAGAGGCGGTTGTATTCATCGCCGGTCAGTTGTCCTTTCAGTGTTTCAAAAGAGGCTTTTGCCGGATTTAACTGAAGTATCTTGCTGTTTTCGGTGAAGTTAACGAAACTCGACACATAATTGACCGAGCCGGCTTTGATGCCGCCACCAAAGGCGGAGCGTTTCATTCCACCGAAAGGCTGACGCTGTACGATGGCTCCGGTGATGCCACGGTTGATATACAGATTACCGGCTTCGATTGAATTTTTCCACAATCGGCGTTCGTTTTCGTCGAGACTTTGCAGCCCGGATGTAAGACCGAAATCAGTCTTTTTGTTCATCAGATCGATACCATGCTGCAGGTTGTCGATACATACCACTGCCAGCAGCGGTCCGAAAAGTTCTGTACGGAAAGTATAGCTATCGGGTTTTACGCCCCATTTTACACAGGGTTTGAGGATATAACCATCCTTATCCACAAATTCGGGTTTCACCAGCCAGAACTCACCATCTTCGAGGTTATTGACAGCATGAAGCAACTTTTCGTTTTTATTGTCCACCATCGGACCCACGATGTTGGTTCCGTTCCAGGCGCTGCCGGTACGGATGCTGGTCACCGCATCAATCAGTTTCGATTTAAAGGACGGATCATCGTACACACTCTTTTCGAGCAGGAGCAGCGAACATGCGGAACATTTCTGTCCGGCATTGCCGAATGCTGATTTCACCACATTCTGTATGGCATGGTCGCGGTCGCCGCTGGCTGTGAGTATAATGGCATTCTTTCCGCCTGTTTCTGCCGAAAGCGGACAAGACGGATTGTTTTCGAGGATGCGGAAAGCGGTATCGGTGCCTCCGGTCATGATGATGTGTTTCACTGCCGGATGCGAAGTCAGGTGACTGAGCGCTTCGCGGCTGTCGGGGCATACCACCTGCAGGGCATCCTTCGGCACACCGGCGTCCCAGAAACACTGAGCAAACTGCCAGGCAACGGGAAATGCTACTGTTGCTGGTTTCAGGATAACGGTGTTGCCACCGGCGAGCGCGGCAGCCACACCACCTACGGGAATAGCTGTCGGGAAATTCCAGGGCGGAATAACGAGTACAATTCCTTTGGGTGCATAGTTCAGCGTGCTGATATTTTCGAATGTACGCATCGAATACGGATAGAAACGGCAGAAGTCGATAGCTTCCGAAACTTCCACATCACCTTCGGGGAATGTCTTTCCGGTTATTGCCGACATACATCCGATAAGGTCGCCGCGGCTTTTTCCGAGATTATCGGCCACTTTGTGCAGGATGATATTACGCTGGTCGAGGGTGGTCTTGCGCCATTCCGAACCATCCTTTTCGGCTATTGCCAAGATTTCCTTCACCTGATCAGCAGATGCCTGACTGACTTCGCAAACACATATTTTTTCTTCCAGACTGCGGTCGTAATAACGGTATTTCTTTTCGTTCATCACTTCCTTATCGCCAATCTGAGCCGGTATCTCGTAAGGTTTATCGGTGGCTGTTTTCTGCCATTTCTTACGTATTTCGTCAGCCCAAAGTCTGTTTGGCTTCAAATCGAAGTCGGTATCGGGTTCACCGGTAAACTCAGTAATATTAACGGCAGGTTCCTGAGGCAGATTTCTGTTTTGTTTCCGTTTTGGAGTGGTATCAATGGTATCCTTTATGGCATAAGCTTCGAGGAACTGTTCCTGGAGGAAATTCCATTGCTTGCTGCCAAATTTCAGGTTAAACGAATAGGTCAGGAAGTTGTCCTTACCGGTATTTTCATCCATACGGCGCACCAGATACGAAACGGCATTCAGGAAATGTTCGTCTTTAACCACCGGTGTGTAAAGAATGATCTGTTTCTGCAGACTGCGCATCACACGCGGGAGGTGATTGGCCATTCCTTCAAGCATTTCGAAGGTAACATAATCTTCAACTCCGTTTTTCTTAGCCAGGAGATAAGCATAACCGATGGTGAAGAAATTGTGCGAGGCAACACCCAGATGCAGGGCACTGGCATTTTCGGGCAACATGGCTTTGTCGAGGATATGCAGGTAGTTGGCATCCACTTTCACCTTGGAGTCGTAAACCGGGTTTTCCCATCCGCGCAGCGATGAAACGATGCTTTCCATCTGCAGGTTAGCGCCTTTCACCAGTCGCATTTTGAGCGGTGCTCCGCCTTCGGCCACACGTTTGCGCGCAAATTCAAGTAATTCTGCCTGGAAGTTTTCAGCGTCGGGAAGGTATGCCTGCACTACAATACCGGCGGTAAGGTCTTTGAAGCGGGGCTCGGAAAGAGTGGTGATAAAAACATCGAGTGTCTGTTCGGTGTCCTTATATTCTTCCATATCCAGGTTTACAAACTTGGAAGAGGGTACTCCGTCTTCGTCGATGAAAGGATAATCGATGGCATGCTGATAGATATTCCCCATCAGTTCGCAGAGTTCATTTTTACACTGATCATAATTCAGGGCATTTATCTGCGCGTAGATACCCGAGAGTTTGACAGAAATATAGTTGATTTTCGGATCTTTCAGCGCTTCCAGATAATGTTCGTAGCGATGCCGTGCTTCCCCGTCGCCGAGTACAACTTCACCAAGCAGGTTTACATTCTGCCCGATATTCTGGCTACGTCGGCCTTCCAGGTGCTCGGTGAGCAGGTCGGGGCGTTCGTTTATGATGATGGCTGATGTTTCGGAACGGAGTCTTTTCTTGAAAATAGGAACGGCAATAAAATCGAACCAATATCCGAAAGAAGTAAATAAACTCAGCATAAAATGATCGGATGAATTGAAGAATTCGGGTACTCCGTAACGTTTGAGCAGGATTTTCATCCTCCTGGCGAGTTTCTTACTGTCGTGAATTTGTGAACTTTCATCCAACATCTTGGATAAAAGGACTTTGTCGTTGGGGTTTTGAACCAGAATGGCGTATTTGTTCTGTTCTTTTAATTCCTGTGGGCTGATTTCCTTTTCTGCTTTATCGAGAAACTGTTTTGCCCATTCGATGACTTCATTTGATTTAATGTTTTCCATAGATTTTTTGTCCTGTCTGAGCAGGCTTTTTGAGTTTTATATCAGATTTTTGTTAATTATTATTGATTTTGTAAAAATACAAAAAATGTTGAAACAGAACATTCACTGACAGGATATTTATTTTACATTTTTTTATTGATTTTATGAATGGAAGTTAATCTGTGTAGTTCCGGATTAGTCCGGCATTTGAGTACAAAAAAAACAGGTACTAAAGCGATATTTCGTCTTAGTACCTGTAATTAACTGTAAAATATATGTTTATTTCATATCCTGTACAAATCTTGTCAGCCTTTCATTGAGTACGGGGATCTGATCCAGTCTGACAAACGAAACGCAGGCTCTCAGCCCGTTCGGATTGTCGCTGCCGGTGATGGCCAGTGAAATGGCGCTGATGCCATAGTGGAGAAATTTATTCATCAGCTGTCCGCTGGTTAATCCGGGATAGGCTATGGTGAAATAAAAACCGTCAGCCAGTTCGCGCGTATCGTCGTTATAAACAATGTAAAATCCGTGCTTCAGAAAGGCTTCCTTCATCAGTCGGGCCTTCTGTCCGTAGAGATGCAGATTTTCAACAAAATTCGCGTGTCCGTCATTGGCAGCGCGGAGCATGGCGGCAAGGGCATACTGTGCGGTATGTGCTGTTCCGGCTGTGGTGGCATACAACACTCCGTAGGGGATAAAATGTCCGAGTGTATCCGAAGTGAAATAATTTTTCAGGTTGGGATACCGGCGCGTGTAGGTTTGTTCACTGAAAATCATCATTCCAATACGCTGACCGGCATAACTGAATATCTTGGAGGCCGAAAGCAGGAGAATGTAATTGTCGGTATAATGTGCCACTGTGGGTTGATACGGACTTTCACCGGGTAAACCGTAGTTCTGCCTGAAATCCATACCGAAATAGGCCAGATCCTCAATCACAATCACGTCATAT
>DAONDU010000161.1:0-5830 GCA_035402725.1 Paludibacteraceae bacterium
GGACAGTTTTTTTTATCAGAAGCCGGGCTGTGATGATTCTTTGCGGTACGATTCCCGGATTGAATCCAGCATCTCAGTCAGCGAACTAATTGAGTTGATGGCACTAGTATCGGAATATCCGTATCTGATTTTATGATTATAATCTCCTGTAATCACCCTGATATGGGTATCACATCCGTCAGCACAATAGTTACACGAATTCAGATTAACCTTTCTGAATTTTTTAAGATCAAGTTTATCCTTTAATTCGTTCCACACGTTGCTCTTTGTTGGTTGAGTGATGGTATAATCATCATCGCTGCATGGAAAATTCCTTGAATAAATCGTCGTGGTTTTGGTAATGATTAGCGAATCTGTACCTGCGCACCATCCGCATTGGGTACCTGAAATGATGGTCAGGTTATTGTCAGCAGGCTCCTCCAGGCAGGACAACAATCCGAAAAGCATTACCGATAATACTATGATGCATGCATTTTTCATTAAAGTGTCGTCGTTAATTTTTTTTCAAAGATAATTATTGTTCCGATAAAATTTACAAAAACGTCTTTAATTTGCTGTAATCGAAACGAATAAGAACAATAAGCCCCGCATTGGCAATGATATCAAATTTATCAGACAATATTGAAAGATTATATTCTTTTGCAATACCTGGTCCTGTTCTGATTCAGTATATTTTTTGCATTTCCAAAAAAATATACTGTATTTTAATACTTTTTTGATTTCTTTTTGTCAATAAAAGTAAATTTATCGCACTTTTGTAAACTCTACTTTGCAAAATCAATAATAATTATGTAATTTTGCAACACTAAGAATTTACAATGGAAGCTTTTTTCAGAACACATGAATATCTGGTACGGCATGTAAAGTCACCTGTCAGAAGA
The DNA here is from genome assembly GCA_035402725.1 of Paludibacteraceae bacterium. GTDB lineage: Bacteria > Bacteroidota > Bacteroidia > Bacteroidales > Paludibacteraceae > UPXZ01. The sequence goes on from DAONDU010000161.1 coordinate 882, forward strand.
TTACTCATGGATGAAATTGACTGGTCAAAACGGTTGATAGGCATCAAGGGCAGTCGTGGTGTAGGTAAAACCACCTTTCTCTTGCAGTACGCGAAAGAACATTTTGATCCTGCCGACAGAAGCTGCCTCTATGTAAACTTCAATAATTTCTATTTTACTACACACACTCTCAAGGAATTTGCCGGCGATTTTTACAAAAACGGCGGAAGAACGTTGCTGCTCGATCAGACATTCAAATATGAAGAGTGGTCGAATGAATTACGCTACTGTTACGATAATTATCCCGAACTGCATATCGTTTTTTCAGGTTCTTCGGTCATGCGCCTCAAGGAAGATAATCCCGATCTGTATGACGTTGTAGATTCGTACAATCTTCGCGGATTTTCATTCCGGGAGTTTCTCAACCTCAAAACAAACAACAGTTTTCCGGCTTACAGCTTAGAGCAAATCACCGAAAATCATCAGCAGATAGCGATTAATATCTGTAAGAACATTAATCCTCTCGATTACTTTTCGGATTATCTGCATCACGGATTTTATCCGTTCTTTCTGGAAACAAGCAACTACTCCGAAAACCTGCTGAAAACGATAAACATGATTTTGGAAGTGGATATTTTAATCATCAAACAGATAGATCTGAAGTATCTGTCCAAAATCAGAAAGCTGCTTTACCTGATCATGCAGTGCGCTCCGTGCACTCTGAATGTGAGCCAGTTGAGCACCGACATCGAAACTTCACGTTCAACGGTGATGAATTACATTAAGTATCTTCAGGATGCGCGTCTGCTCAATTTGTTATACTATGCGGGCGATAAATATCCGAAGAAACCCCAGGCAGCATTTATGCAGAATACCAATCTGATGCATATTGTAACTCCCGGTGAGGTTAGTCAGGAATGCGAACGAAAAACATTCCTGTATAATTCCCTTCACGCGCGTCATAAGATAAATATGGGGAAAAATCACACCGATTTTCTGATTGATGAAACTCTGAGTATAAAATATATAAAAAACGAAAAAGTAAACCATAAGCCGATTCCCAATGTTATATATGGAGTCGACAATATCAAATCGGGAAGTAAAAACAACATCCCGGTCTGGCTCTTCGGTTTTCTCTACTGACAAAGAAGTGAGAAAAAAAGCAATTATATATATACATTAATAACTAACAAGATGGCAAAAGAAAAAAAATTTTTAACGTGTGATGGTAATCAGGCCGCCGCTCATATCGCTTATATGTTCAGCGAAGTGGCTGCTATTTACCCCATCACCCCATCGTCGACGATGGCAGAATATGTTGACGAATGGTCAGCTTCCGGACGTAAAAATATGTTCGGCGATACTGTTCTCGTTCAGGAAATGCAGTCCGAAGGCGGTGCTGCTGCCGCGATGCACGGATCTTTACAGGCCGGAGCGCTGGCTACAACATTTACCGCTTCTCAGGGTTTGCTGCTGATGATCCCTAATATGTATAAAGTGGCCGGTGAATTACTCCCCGGTGTTTATCATGTATCTGCAAGAGCTATTGCTGCTCAGGCTCTCTCCATTTTTGGCGACCATCAGGACGTTATGGCAGTTCGCCAGACCGGATGTGCGCTGTTTGCTACCAGTTCTGTTCAGGAAGTAATGGATATGGCTGCTGTAGCTCATCTTGCAGCAATTAAAACACGCGTTCCGTTTGTTCATTTCTTCGATGGTTTCCGTACTTCACACGAAATTCAGAAAATTGAGGAAATTGATGCTGAAGCTGTACAGGCACTGGTTGATAAAGATGCCCTGCAGGCTTTCCGCGATCGTGCGCTTAATCCTGAACACCCCGTTGTAAGAGGTACAGCTCAAAATCCCGATATATATTTCCAGTCACGCGAAGCATCCAATCCTTTCTACGAAACCATCCCTGGCGTAGTGGAAGATTACCTCGACAAGCTGGCTGAAATCACCGGACGTAAATACGGATTGTTTGATTATTACGGAGCTCCCGATGCCGACCGCGTGGTTATTGCCATGGGATCAGCTACCGAAGCTATCCGCGAAGGTATTGACTACCTGACCGAAAAAGGTGAAAAAGTGGGATTGATTACCGTTCACCTTTATCGTCCGTTCTCCGCTAAACATTTCCTTTCTGTTCTGCCTAAAACAGCTAAACGCATTTGTGTGCTTGACCGTACCAAAGAACCGGGAGCAGGAGGCGAACCGCTGTATCTGGATGTGAAGGATGTATTGTATGGCAGCGAAAATCAACCGCTGGTTGTAGGCGGTCGTTACGGTTTATCGTCCAAGGACTTTACACCGGCTCAGGTACTTGCCGTTTATGCCAACCTCAATCTGCCAACTCCGAAGAATCAGTTTACCGTTGGTATCGTGGACGATGTTACCTTCACCTCCCTCCCACTCGGCGAAGAAATTCCGATGGGCGGCGCAGGAACTTACGAAGCTAAGTTCTACGGACTGGGAGCCGACGGTACTGTCGGAGCCAACAAAAACTCCATCAAGATTATCGGTGACAACTCAAATAAATACTCACAGGCTTATTTCGCATACGACTCGAAGAAATCAGGCGGTTTTACCTGCTCACACCTTCGTTTCGGCGACACTCCCATCCGTTCAACCTATTTGGTAACCACTCCCGACTTTGTAGCTTGCCACGTACAGGCATACCTCAAACTGTATGATGTTACCAAGGGTCTGAAAAAGAACGGAACATTCCTGTTGAATACCGTTTGGGATGCAGAACAGGTGAAGGAAAACCTGCCGGTGAATGTAAAGAAATACCTGGCTCAGAACAACATCAGCCTGTATATCATTGACGCAACTCACATAGCTCAGGAAATCGGACTTGGTAACCGTACCAATACCATCCTGCAATCCGCATTCTTCAAAATTACCAACGTAATCCCTTACGAACTGGCTGTTGAGAAAATGAAATATGCCATCAACAAATCGTACGGCAAGAAAGGTGAAGACGTTGTAAAGAAAAACTATGCAGCTGTTGACCGTGGCGGTGAATACACCAAAGTGGAAATCCCTGCCGAATGGGCAAATCTGACTGAAGAAGTGCAGGTAACCGACATTGTTCCGGCATTTATCAAAGATGTGGTTCGTCCTATCAATGCTCAGGCCGGTGATAATCTTCCTGTATCGGCTTTCAAGGGTCGTGAAGACGGAACCTGGGATCAGGGAACCGCCAAATACGAAAAACGCGGTGTAGCCGCATACGTTCCCGAATGGAATTCCGAAAACTGTATCCAGTGTAATCAGTGCGCTTACGTTTGTCCTCACGCTGCCATCCGTCCGTTTATACTGGATGAAAACGAACAGGCAAACGCACCGTTTACCGATATGCTCAAAGCCAACGGTAAAGGTTTTGAAGGCATGAAATTCCGTATCCAGGTGGATGTACTCGACTGTATGGATTGCGGCAACTGTGTGGATGTTTGTCCGGGTAATCGTGGCAACAAGGCACTGAAAATGTCCACCATCGAATCGCAATATCCGAACCAGGAAGGCTGGGACTATTGCGCCGAAAAGGTTACCATGAAAAGTCACCTTGTGGATGTAAAAGCCAACGTGAAGAATACGCAGCTTGCCAAACCGTTGTTTGAATTCTCGGGTGCCTGCTCGGGTTGCGGCGAAACTCCGTACGTGAAACTTGTAACTCAACTTTACGGCGAACGTCAAATGGTATCCAACGCTACAGGCTGCTCGTCTATCTACTCTGCTTCTGCACCATCCACTCCTTATACCATGGCTGAAAACGGACGCGGACCGGCATGGGCCAACTCCCTCTTCGAAGACAATGCCGAATTCGGTATGGGTATGGTATTGACCGAAGAAACCATGCAGGCACGTATGGTACGTATCATGAATGATGCCATCGCGTCCGACTGCTGTTCCGACGAACTGAAAGGTTTATTTAAAGAATGGATTGAAAACCGCTTCGACGCTGATCGTACCGTACAGCTTGCCGAACAGATCAAACCACTGGTTAAGGCATGCACCTGCGAATATTGTCAGAAAATCGATGAACTCAGCGCTTTTCTGATCAAGAAATCACAATGGATCATTGGTGGTGACGGCTGGGCATACGTTATCGGTTTCGGTGGTCTCGACCACGTGATTGCTTCGGGTAAAAATGTGAATATCCTCGTACTCGATACTGAAGTTTACTCCAACACCGGCGGTCAGTCGTCCAAATCCACACCTGTAGGCGCGGTTGCCAAGTTTGCTGCTTCCGGAAAGAAAATCCGCAAGAAAGACCTTGGTATGATTGCTGCCACTTACGGTTACGTATATGTAGCACAGGTTGCAATGGGAGCCAATCAGGCACAGACACTCAAAGCTTTACGGGAAGCCGAATCATACGACGGACCATCCATCGTAATTGCCTACTCACCCTGTATCAGTCACGGACTGAAATCCGGAATGGGCAAGGCACAGAGCGAACAGAAACGCGCAGTGGGATGTGGTTACTGGCATCTGTACCGTTTCGACCCGAGACTGGAAGCTGAAGGCAAGAACCCGATGACCCTCGACTCGAAAGAACCGGATTGGACTAAGTTCCAGGAATTCCTTCAGGGAGAAGTTCGTTACACTTCGCTGATGAAACAATTCCCGGCTGAAGCTGCCGAACTCTTCAAGATGGCCGAAGAAAATGCCAAATGGCGTTACAAAGGTTACAAACGTATGGCTGAACAACAGTTCTAAACGTAATCTGCAATATAATCAAGAGGCTGTCCCAACATCGGGGCAGCCTTTTTTTAAGCCTCACCCCATAAACATTTCAGCTATTTTGTGGCTTATCTCACCCCTCTCCTATATTTGTGCCATATGACATTGAATAGGATTAAAAGAAAAACGTTCTTTGAAATTTTGTTATAATAGATGATATTTAGAACTTTGCAGTAGCCGCATGAAGTGAAGGCGAAGCGTAGCGAAGCCGAAACGGAATG
>DAONDU010000162.1:0-5753 GCA_035402725.1 Paludibacteraceae bacterium
ACACAGAATCGTTTTCAGAAAGATTTCCGGATTTCAATTGCTCAAAGAGTTTATTGTTTTGCCAGCGCGCATCGTTTTTACTCAGGAAAACAGCACTTTGATCTGTAGCTGAAAGCAACACCTTCACATCGTTCTGCCTGCGTTTCTGTCGGACTTTTTTCATCAGGTCAACAGCCGGATTAACTCCGGGTATGATCAACACTTCATCAAGAATATTCTTTTTCTCTTCCAGTTCAATCTGCACTCCCACATTATCGCCCCGTTTCAGTTTCAATTCATAAGACTTGTAACCGATAACAGTAAATATCAATGTTGTTTCCGGACCGGTGTTGCGTATTAAAAAATATCCTTCATCGTTGCTCTGAACTGCAACATTAGAGTTTTTGAAATAAATATCAACCGAAGCAATAGGCGATTGGTCGTACTTATCAATCACCTGTCCGACAACCACTGTTTCCTGAGCTGCTAGATGTATGAATGCTGATAGAAATAACACACACAGAAAAACGATGCGTCTTTTAATTGCCGGACTAAATGATGCTCTTATTGCCATGTCAATTCTTTTTTTGATTCATCGGATGAAACTCCAGTATTGTTTTCCGCAAAAACTGAACATCTATATGAGTATAAAGTTCGGTGGTTGTTATTGACTCATGCCCCAGGAGCTGTTGGATCGCTCTCAGATTTGCACCGTTTTCGAGCAGATGTGTGGCAAACGAATGCCGGAAAGTATGCGGACTAACATTTTTATGAATGCCGGCTATAACGGCAAGTTCCTTCACGATGGTAAAAATCATCATCCGGGTCAGTCGGCTGCCGCGACGGTTGAGAAACAGGTAATCTTCATGTCCTTTTTTGATGTTCAGATGGTTGCGGTCATTCACCCAGAAATCAATCTGCTTCTTCGATTCATCCGATATGGGTACAAGTCGCTGTTTATTCCCTTTACCCTCCACAAGCATGTATCCATCGTTAAAATAGATATTCGAAATTTTCAGATTAATGAGTTCCGAAACCCTTAGTCCCGAACCGTAAAGCACCTCGATAATAGCTCTGTTGCGGTGACCTTCGGGTTTTGAGAGGTCAACAGCTTCAATGATGCGGTCAATTTCGGACAGCGTAAGAACATCGGGCAACCGCAATCCGATTTTAGGACTTTGAATTAGTTCGGTGGGATCAATTGTAATTTTATCATTGTATATCAGGAATTTATAAAACGATTTGATACTTGAAATAAGTCTTGCCAGCGAACGTTCATTGATGCCGATTTCACCTGTTTCGATGATAAAATCGCGCAAATGTCTGTCTTCAGCCTCTTCGGGTAAAATATGTGCATCCGCCAGATACGAGAATAATTTCTTCAAATCACGTTCGTAACCTTCAATGGTATTTTCCGAAAGCGATTTCTCCATTTTCAGGTAGATGTGATACTCATCAAGAATTGAAAGCATGTTCGTCTGTATCGGTTTGAGATTTGTTACAAAGATAAATAAAATCCGTGTGTTTAGTTTTGAAAAATTATTTGTTCACTTATTCAGATCAAACATTTTTACACTTTCATGGATGAAAATACCACTCAAAAATAGTGGGGACAGAATGAAGTATAAATTAATCTGATAATTTTTTGGAAAAAAATGACAACATATAATCGGACAATTTAATTAAAAAAAGTATATCTTTACACTTCAATAAGAACAGACAAATTAATGAAACAAAAATTTTTTCTTTTCCTTCTTGCAATCAGCCTGACTTTGCCTGCTATGGCTTATGATGCATTCGGTCATAGGATTATAGCCGGAATTGCTTATGAAAATCTTACCTGTCATGCACGCAAGAAAGTGGATAAACTGTTAGGAAAACACGGATTAATTTACGAATCGACCTGGAGCGATGATGTTCGAAGCGATTCTGCTTATGCCTACAGTTACAATTGGCATTTCCAGAACCTGCGTGATGGTATGACTCCAACCGATATTCTTTCTTTATACGAAAAACCAAAAACTGAAGGGCTTCATCTGTTTTTCGCCATCGACAGCCTGAGCCAAAGCCTGAAAAACAACAAAAAAGATATCGAGGCGCTAAAGTTTTTGATTCATTTCATTGCCGATGCTCACCAACCGATGCATTTGGGACGAGCCGGAGACCGTGGTGGAAACGATATCATGATAAAATGGTTCGGAAAAGATATACGGCTTCATCAGCTCTGGGATACACAGATGATTGAAGGACGCAATTATTCCTATTCGGAATACGTTGAATTTCTTCAGGATAAATTTGCTGGCAGAAATAATGAATTTAAAAAACAGTCGCTGCCACAGTCACTCGAAGCCGTTTATCAGGTTCGTAACAAAATATATAAGTACGATTACAATAATCTGAGAGCGTATAATTACATGTATGTTTTCAACAACGATCTGGACGAACTGCTTTATCGGGGAGGCATTCAACTTGCCAATCTGCTGAACAAGGTTATGTAATTCAATATGATGAAATTCATCTGATTAAAACCCCGTTTTTCAAACTTTTTCAATCGGTCTTTTGTTTTTATATCTAATTATAACATAAAAAAATACCATTATGAAAAAATTTTTACTTTTTGTACTGTTAGCATTTTCAGCTAATGCTATTTTCGCGAATCAACTGTTGCCTGGTACAGCCAGGAAACCTGTGAAAAGTCCATTGGAAATTGTTAAATCTTTTCCCAAAAAAAGTACCTGGAAAACACCCGGAGTTCTGACCACCGAAAAAATCAACGAATACATCAAAGCCCAACAGGCTTTGGCAATTCAGTACGAATTGCTCGATAGTGTCCGCTACTGGAACTGGGATGTTAATACGAAGGGCTGGGTCAACGATCATAAAACGATCAAGATTACCTACGACAATAAAGACCGAATAATAAGTTCAATTGAACAGGAATGGAATAATGACACCCAGGAATGGGAAAACACTTCAAAATCTACTTACACCTACAACAGTAGTGATTTGATGACCATGCTTTCGATAGAAACCTGGGACGGCAGCAACTGGACAAATGGCATGAAAACAACCATGACCTATGATGAAAATAAAAATTCAACGACAACAAAATTGGAGATGTGGTTTATGACCGACTGGACGACCATATCACTAAGCACTTTTACCTATGATGCCAATCACAATGTACTGACAGAAGTAAACCAATCCGGTATGTTCGGTCCGCTTGCCAATGTTTCGAAAGAAATTTTTACCTACGATGCAAAAAATAAACTATTGACCTCAACTCAGCAAACCTGGGAAACAAATCAGTGGGTGAACAGTAGTTATTTAGTTAACACTTACAACAATCACGAACTTATAACATCAGTAACCACGCAAAAGTGGGAAGCAAACAAATGGGTAAACGAATCGAAACATAGTTACACCTATGATGCAAATGACAACAATACTAACTTGCTTTATCAGAACTGGAACAATGGTAACTGGGATAATTCGCAACAGTGGATATCAACATTCGATACCCGTAATAATGAAACAACTCAAACAACACAGGTGTGGGATGCCGGAGCATGGAAAAACCAATATAAAACAACCTATACCTATAATGCCTCTGACGATGTTGCAACTGAATTGCACCAGGAATGGACAGAAAATACATGGGTTAATTACAAACAAGACACATACACATACGATGCAAACGGGAATGTTACACGTGATACCGAGAAAACCTGGTTAAACAACTCATGGGTGCTGTCCGATCTTATGCTGGGAACTTACGATTCGAATAATTATCCAATGACAGAATCAGACAAATCGTATGATCAGGATGGGATCACAGTTTCATCAGGCGACAGTGTTCGATACTACTATCGTCCTGGCACCGATGTTCAGTCTTTATCCAGCGAAAGATTCAATGTGTATCCCAATCCAAACAAAGGGAAATTTACGGTATCGTGTTCCGAAAAAATTGACGGACTTGAAATTTTCAATTCTACAGGCGAAATCATTTTTTCCACATTAAAAGCCGATGACAGGAAAAAATCAATCGACTTATCGAACTATTCAAAAGGCATTTACGTAATCCGGATCAATTCAGGAAACAAATTGCTCACAAAAAAGATCATTCTTCAGTAAAAAATGTTTCAACAGAATAGAAACTGAATTTAAGGGCCAGCCTCCGTTTAAAAAAAGAACCGGAGGCTGTTCTTTTCCAGACATATAGCATGAATATGGATGTTTACGGGGATTTTATCCGATACAGTAAATACATTTTTAAATTATTTTCTGCAAATTGAATTTGATTTTATATCTTTGACGAACAAAAATTTATATCATTCAAAGTCTATAACATTTATTATTCTTCCAGTACTGCATAACCATGAAAAGGAGCTTATTCATTATTTGCATTTTATGTTCAGTTGCTTTTTCCCGGGCGCAAAATAATCCGGATTCTGTGATTCAGGCTGCAAGCGACACGCTTTCAGAGAAATCATACTCTGGTATTAATACCTGCGATACTGAAAATAATGTAATCTTTCCTGAATTCAAACTCAGAAACCAGGATGCACCCATCGGGAAAAAGCTGGTAAGAGGTGTTTTGATAAACTCTGCTGTCAATGCCACAATGATAACCGCACTGGTACTGAGCCCGAAAGAATTTTCGATGTGGACAGATGATGACAGGCTGAAATGGTATATTATAAGGCAAAGATTTAAGAACGCATATACCAATCCTCCGGTCATAGACCACGACTTGTTTTTTACCAACTACGTTGGACATCCTTATCAGGGATCACTGTATTTCAACACAATACGTTCACAGGGATCCACCTTTCTCGAATCATCGCTTTACAATCTGGCACAATCGGCAGCATGGGAATACGTGTGGGAAGCCGGGATGGAGCAACCCAGTATTCAGGATCTGATTGTCACACCCATTGTAGGTACTGTGTTGGGAGAATTATTCCACAAAGCCACGCTGGGAATGCGAAAAAACGGTTTCAACTGGTATGAGAAGGTTATTGTCTGTATTATCAATCCATACTACGCCGTCAACAACGGACTCAGCACCCGAAGGTCAAGATAATATTATATTTCGTTTATTTTTAACGGATTATAAGATATTCCATCATCAAACACATCTTCCTGCTCCCGACGTTTCACCCAGCGAACAATTACATTTGTTAGTGGTAATACGAGTATTTCATAGGCAGTTTTCATTCCAGCCTGTGTTAGTATGAGCATCAGTAAATCATTGTTGGGAATAACTCCGGCAAATGCAATGGTAAAGAAAACCAGTGAATCGGCTCCTTCGCCCACAAGGGTGGACACCACAGCCCGTAATGAAAAGTTTCTCCCTTTCTGCAATAACTTCATTTTGCTCATTACCATTGCATTCAGAAATGATCCTATCAGAAAAGCAATAAAACTTGCCAGACTTATTCTTTCTGTGTTTCCAAGCACCAGTTGAAATGCATCCTGATGAGTAAAGTTCTCAGAACCCGGAACAATAATACTCAGGCGGAATATAACTACAGCCAGAAAGTTCATCAGAAAGCCGTACCAGATAATCAACCGGGCTTTGCGATACCCCCACACCTCGGCGATGATATCATTTACTATGTAGGAAACGGGAAAAATGAGCAAACCGGCAGTGGCTTCAATCGGTCCGATTGAAATCAGTTTTTGTTCTACGATGTTTGCTACGATGAGGCAGGTTGTGAATAGCAACCCGCTGGCCATAAAGGCAACGGAAACTTGTTTTTTCATTTTCT